>VEOY01000146.1 GCA_012026685.1 Nitrospirota bacterium | reverse complement strand
CCTGGTCAGGTGCGCCCGGGGCCGGGCATGAGAACCGGCGGCCGGCACATCCCTTATGGTTTCTGCTCCTCTGGTACGAGGACGATGTCGAACGTTGTCGACTTTTTCCCTTTTTCCGGATAGTGCTGGGTGATCAGCGTGCGGAAGCCCGGACCTGATATGAACAGGTGAATGTGGGGCGGCCTGCCGTAATATGCCGGGGGGATATGGCTTTCGAACCGGTATGTCCCAAGAGAGTCCGATCGGAGTGTTGCGCGGTATGCGTCCGCATAATCACCGTCTGGCCCGGCCATCCAGACCTCCACCTTCGCGCCCGGGACCGGCTTGCAGTCAGGGGCAGACCTGACCGTGCCGCTGAGGACGTAGCCCTTTCCGACAGTTGAGCGGACAGGGGCATCCGGTTTGTAGAACGGCCCCAGTTCATCCGGTTCGGTAGGCTTGCAGGTAAGGGCGGCAGATATTCCCTGCAGCGAAAAGATAATAGCAAGGATCAGACAGCAGCGTGACGCTCTCATGTCTTAATCTTACATCAGCTGCGGGTAGCCGTAAAGGGCGTACGCAAAAGAAATAACCGGGTTTGGGGCGCTCAGTCGTGAAGGCGTAAAGCTGGCTTCATGTGTCAGTGCGTTATGGAAATGCCGGCAGAGAGCCTTGCCCCTCATCCAGGAGTTCGCCGGGGAAGCCCCCGGATTCCGGGTCGCCGAAAAGAAGTGTGTTCAGAACCCGGATTTGGTATAATTTTTCTGCAATCGGGGGATGGCCACGCCTGCTTCCATCCGGAATCTATTCCCATGAAGAGAGGAACGACCCAAATGAAACATCAGCTGATGCGTCGCTTATGTGCCGGATTCATGCTCCTGGCAGTGATGACCGCCTGTGCCTCCACCAAAACGCTCCATGTATGGAAAGACGATCAGTACCGGCAGCAGCTTCATAAGGTGCTGGTCATCGGGGTGACCGAGCAGGATTACATGAGGAGCCATTTTGAGAATGTTCTTGCGGAAAACCTTCATTCACGGGGCATCGAAGCAGTTCCGAGCAACAAGGTCCTTCCCCAGTCCAGCGCTAAGATCGACCGGGAGGCTGTTGTCTCAAAGGTCAGGGAGCTCGGCATTGAGACCGTCCTGGTTTCCCGCTCGGTCAGCCAGAAGGAGGTCTCTCAGCTTTCCCCCGGCGGACTGTATTTCGTTCCGACAGACTATCACCGCGGCTGGTACGGTTTTTACTCCGATTCTTTTTTCGCTGTTGCGACGTACGGCAGCGCTTATGATGCCGAATACTTCAACATCGTCACCAATGTCTATGATGTCCGCGGCGACAAGCTTGTCTGGTCATATCTTTCGCGGGTAAAGGTAGAAGGCCCCAGGGAGGGGGCCATCAATCCCTTCCTCGACGTTCTCATGAAACAGCTGAAGGAAAACGGACTCCTTTAGGTCAATTGATGTGACGAGTGCTGGTTCCGGTGATCGTGTCCCTGCGTTATGACAGGCAGAATATGAAGAAACTGCTTCTGGCCTTTATTGCGGTGAGCACCGTATTCCTTATTTCCTGCAGGACCTCGGATGTGAAGGTGCTTGAGGGGAAGTGGAAGGCAGCGGAAACCGGGACAGATGAACCGGAAAGGTACCTCCCTGATGATATGGAATTTTTCGGGGACGGTACCGTGGCCATGCCCGGATTCACGGACAAAAAAATGCCCTTCAAGACCGGGCTCACTGCTGAGGAGAAGAAGTTGATCAGGGAAAATTATCCTGATGCTGAGGGGAAGAACATCCTGTTCATCAAGTTCGATCCCGCGCAGAAGGACTGGTCCCGGAGCGCTGTCTTTCAGTATACTGTTTCCGGGGATGAACTGTACCTGAGGCCCATCACGGAACAAAAGGCCATAAAATTCAAAAGGGTGAGGTGAGCAGGCAGTCAGCGATATGTGAACGTCCTGCCGGCTTCGGCCTGTCCAGTGATCGTTTGAAGACTTAAGCCGCTGCAAGTTCTTCGACGAACCGCTCGACAAGATAGGCCAGATATTCGATATCTATGTGGTCTGAAGCGCTGCTGTCGAACAGGAGCTTGCATCCTGCGTCAAATTCCTCATCCGCCTGCCAGAACGAGAGAAAGAGCTGGACATGCGGGAGAAGGTCAAACCTGCAGCTGAAGTCCGCTTTCACCTGACCGGTTGTTTCTTTGCCGCCCAACTCTGAGCAGCGCTCGTTGAGCCCGCTCATGTCCCTGCCGAACCTGTCACTGATCTTCTTTTCCGCATTGCTCTGAAATGCCTTCACATGCGAAGCGGTATGAGGAAAGTGTCCGAGGGTTATCAGATCCCCGGTCATCGGCCGGGTCCCCATCCTGCGCAGGTAATCGCAGATGATTATCCTTGCCCATACGTCCCTGCAGGGCAGGCTGCTTTCGAAGAGGCCGTCTTTCCGAAGCACATAGTCCCTCTGAAGCATCCTGATGGCGATGGATTCTCTTCCCTCTATCGCCTCGAATCTGCAGCCGGTCGCTCCGGCCATCTTCGGAAAATCCCGTGTAACAGCCTCTTTTTCAAGGGCATCGGCAACCTGTTCGAAATTGCTGAAGGGACTCGGGCCTTTTTCTTCGCATTCCAATGCGGTCTCAGCTGCAACATATGGGCAATCTGAAAGCAGGGCCTGAGCGGTCTTTACTTTGAGCGCAAAGGCCATGCAGGTCGCAGCCCCGCACTTGCCGCAGTTTGTCTTTGGGAGCTTCTTGTAGATAGCTATCATGGGAACCCTATGAAATATCATACGAAACGCGCCGGCAGCGTGCAACAGGCTCTCTCATATTTGCAGGGTGCGTCCGTATGATACAATTTCGGTATGGGCGCCGGCGGACTGAAAATATCAGGCAGCATTCTCGTATACCGGCTGTATGATGTGGCCTGGGATATTGACCTGAAAAAGGTCGAAGAACGGGTCCGGGAGTTCAGACGCCAGAGCATAGACAGAAAACGTTTCAGCAAGGCCTTTGAATTCGCAAATCCGCCGCTTTCCCTGAAGCTCAAGTCCTTTGAAAAAACTCTGCGGGGAGAACCATACCTCATCAATGCCTATGCCAAGGCATATGATTACGGCGTCCTGACCATCATCTTCGAAATTCCGGTGAAAGAGATGGAGATAGCCGGATTCGAAGCGCTCGCAAGGATCATTGACGAGCCTTTACAGATGGATTTTCAGCAGGAGCGCGACCGTCTCGTCCGGGACCTCGGGGATGCGCTTCACCAGATCAATCAGCAGAAGATCGAAGAGGACTATACCGTCTATTGCGTGCGGCAGGTCGATCCTGCCACACCTGCGAACGACCTTGTCAGGACCCTGGATATCGGCTGTCTCCTTTTGTATGAGGAGGGAGAAACCCCTCCCAGCAGGGCGACCACGGAAGAGGTGCTTTCCTTCAGCTTTTCATATTCTGACAATGATCTTGTTGTCCTGAGTTGGGACAAGGCCTTTGTGTTTGAGCCGGGCGGGAGTATGGATATCCCCGACCTGCTTGAATTTGCCAATGCCCAGCTCCTTGAACTCAGGGTCTACGATGACCTGGTCGACCGGGAGCTTGACAGCATCAACGAACGCATCATAACCGAAGTTCCACCGTCCATCTGGAAGATCAAGCGATATGAGAAACTGGCTGCACGGGCGATGCGAACGGTCATGGACCTGACCGGCATAACGGAAAAGATCGACAACTCCCTGAAAGTGACCGAGGATGTCTACTATGCGAGAATCTACGCTTCCGCTCTTTCGCTCTTTAAGGTCAAGGAATGGGAGACGAGCATTGAAAGGAAAATAACCATAGCGTCAAGGGTCTACGACATGCTGTACCGTGAGATAGCGAACAAAAGGACCGAGCTTCTTGAGATCATAATCATCGCCCTGATCGCCGTCGAGATCCTGCTGTTCCTCATGATCAAGGTCTGAGGGCGCGGATCGCCGCCCCGCGTCAGAGGCAGACGATGTCGTCCGGAAGCGCGGTGAGAAGTTCTCCCCCCTTTTCAGTGACGTTGAAGGTGTTTTCTATGCCCACAGCCCCTTTGCCCGGGAAGAGGAACTTCGGCTCAACGGCGATCACATTCCCTGCCTGAAGAGGGACCTTGAACTTTGGCGCCAGGATCGGCAGTTCATCCAGCTCAAGGCCTACTCCGTGACCCACGAACTTCGCCGGTTCTCCCGGGTGGCCCATGAAATTCGCCGAGATCCCGGCGTCTTCCGCCATCCTGGCGGCCCCTGCGAAGATCTCCTCGCAGGTCCTGCCCGGCAGGAGGTTTTCCCTGACCCATTCCTGGATCGCCAGGGACGCACTGAACGCATGCTCCAGCTCAGGGTCCATCCTGCCGAAGCAGAAGACACGAGACATGTCAACGATGTACCCGTTATAAAAGCCTCCGTAATCGACCATGATCGGCTGTCCTTCGCAGATCATGTCGGTCGAGGGACCATAGGGAGCTGCCGTCCAATGCCCCCTGCCGGTGATCGGTCCGTCAAAGCAGCCGGCAAGAGCTGCGTTCCCGCCCGCAACCGCGATGCCGGTGATCTCCTGATTGAATCCGCGGATGCGGAGATACCCGCCGATGCCTGCCCTCCGCAGAAGGTGTTCGAACTCCGCCGCCAGGTCGAGTTCACGCATGCCGGGCCTGAGGAGTCCGGGGATGCGGCTGAACGCGTCCGCCAGCAATTTTCCGCTCATCCGCATCTGGTCGAGCTCCCACAGTGATTTCACCGACCGCAGATCGCGGTTGATGGCGGACAGATCCTGGAACTCCCGGTGAGGGAGCAGGCTGCGGTAAAAATTGAAATGCTGTACCGGAAGTACATCATACGTGAGCCCGATCTTCCCGGCGTTTTCCCCGAAGATCTGAGGGAGGTCTTTGCTCGACGGGAAAGGTCTGACATCCTCGATGAGACTCTCCTGCCGCGCGCGGCTGAAGCTTTTTCTCGCGAGCAGGACCGGGGTCCCGGTAACCGGCAGCCAGAGGACGCAATTCTGGCGCGTGCCGGTGAAGTAAAAGATATCCACTCCATAATGGAAGAGGGCGCCGTCGAGGCCTGCGGCCGCAAGGCGCGACCTGAGCTTTTCGATCCTCCCGGTGATCTCTTCTTTTGGTATCGAGGTGGTCATGGTTTCATCTGTCCCTTTGCTCATTCGCCCGTATCCACAGGCTGGCTCTGGAGCCTTTTGTAGTAGAAGTTCTGGCCGTACAGGACGCTCACCGGATTGTGGCCCGTGACCCTGTCCTTGACCACGAGCGTTGTGACCGGCGCGTCCGAGTATTTCGAAAAAAGCATGTCATGGCCGACGCAGAGCCCGACGATGATGTTCATGTCCGTATTCGCACGGTTCATGAGCCTGGCCTGGGCAACAGGGTTGCAGGCAGGCTCGAACGTGTTGGGCCGGACCTTGTTCTCTTCCTGAAGTCCGAGTTCCATCTTATCGATGCTGCCTGTCTTGCAGCAGACGCTGAGAGGTTCGAATCCCTGTGCTTTCAGGATGGCGGCAAGCCGGGTCGTTTCGTCAAGAAGGCCGATGCAGGTGGCCATGCCGATCTTCCGGTAACCCATCAGTTTGGCAAAGGCGATCGTGTCCTCAACGCGAGTCCAGCGGGCATTTACCGCATCACTTCCGGGTACCGGCTGATAGCAGAGCCCCTCCACTTTTGTGGCGACCTGCGCCATCTTCGCATCTTCACTGTTGCCCCGGTAAAGATCGAATGCTTCCCGGATCACGTCCGCATGTTCGTTGGCAGGGCAATAGCCGGGCTTGTCCGGCCGCTTGGCAGGGTCAGCGCTCCAGCAGTTCGTGGTCCCGGTCTTCTGCCAGACGCCGCTGCACAGTCCGCAGGAAAATTCTGTTCTTTTCGTCATTGCCTTGTTCCTCCGCGTCCGGCAATGCCATTGTGAGCAGCCGGTTTATGTTTTCGTATTCTACCACGCAGATAAAAGACGGGTCACTTTTCGATACGAGCAGGTCAGAAGCGTTGTATGCCGGTTGCATGTTTTCTCTAATGTGATATAGTGTGATTACAATCAGCAGAAGGAGGTGAACAAGGTGGCAGCTGCAAAGAAGACTATGTGTGCCGGCAAGACAAAAATGGGGGCGAAGTGCAAGAAGACCGCAGTGGGAAAATCAGCTTATTGCGCAACGCACAAGAAGAAATAACCCTGTTTCGCAGAACATCTGAAAAGACTGTCCGAAACGACAGTCTTTTTTTATAGAGAGACTTCCGTTCCCGGTCTCTGGAACAGTCCTCCCATGCTTTCCCTTGCTCTATGCCCCATGTTACAACATACTGACGGGACCATAAAGGCCGTCATGCACTCATTTTTTGCACGTGAGAGCTTTGATCTGAGATCCGAATGGGCGCATCTTATTTGTCTTTATTTGATTCAAGGACATACGCGAAGAGCAGCATGATAAGCCGACCACTGATGATGTGTTTCTCAAAGAGTCTCTAAAGTTAAAAACAACAAACCAATGGATCCTCTTCTTTTATTAGTTTTTATAAAAGATTAGTAATAGAGAATAGGTGCTGTTCTTCATGCCCGTGATTTTCGGCTTGAAAGCAGTTTTCTCCTTCGGTATCATACGTTCCGGCACTACGGTTCCGTGAGAAAGAGATAAAGGGAGGCAGGCATGATGCTCAAAATAAAGAGAAAGGTACTGTTGACAGCAGCGGTCATTCTTGTTACTGCTGCTCTCGTATTCGGGAAGAGCCCGGTGTGGTCTGCTCAGCCCGATAAGACCGAGCAAGAATACCACGTCGAAGCGAGTGCCTATTACAAGGAAGGTAAATACCGCGAGGCAGTCGATGCATGGCTGAACCAATTTGCGCTCAATTCCCGAAGTCCTCACACTGCCAATAATCTCGGAATGGCCTATCACAAGCTCGGCGAAGACGAAGAAGCCTTGCGGTATCATAAACTAGCGCTGGAGATCCATCCCAATTTCGGGCATGGGCATTACAGCCTTGGCCTTCTGTATCTCGATACCGGCCATGCCGATCTGGCAAGGGAGGAATTCAAGCGGGCCATAGAGATTGGTTATAATATCAATGATTCTTTTCGTAATCTGGGGCTGTGCTATGGAACAAAGGAAGATATAGACAAGGCAGAGGCAGAAGCAGAACAAGCGGTCAAACGTAGCCCAGGCAATGCCAAATCACATCTTTTACTTGGTCTCGCATACCTGCTGAAGGAGGACTACTCTAAAGCAAACCGTGAGGTCAAGATGGCAAAGGAACTTGCGCCGCGGATGCAGATGCCTGATATCTTTAAGGAATCGATCGAAAAAGCCCGGACAGCCCAGGCGAAAAAGATCGGCATTTGGCTCTTTGGAGCCACTGCGGTCGGTGTTCCTGTGTCGATGCTGACGTTCTTCCGGAAGAGACGGGAATTCTTCAAACCGAATCGCATAAAAATATCCTTGCTGACCCTCTTTATCCTGGTGTTCCCTGCGCCTGTGATGCTTATCGTGTACGTTGGTCTTCAGCCTGCTCTTATCTCCCTTGCCATTTCCTTTCCAATGGCGGTGTCTATGGTTGGCAATTTCAAATATATGGGCATGGCAATAGCAGTCCTGCACTACGCAATTGTTGTGTTCCTCAATTATCTCATCGTCTGCGCACTCTTTGGGAGCGCGAAGGACAAACGATTTCTTTGGGCTGTACCTGCGTTGCTGGTAGTTGCGGCCATGTTCCCCATTTATCCGACTGCTGATGCCGGTGGAGGAAGGTCCAATTTCAGTTTTCT
>VEOY01000080.1 GCA_012026685.1 Nitrospirota bacterium | reverse complement strand
GCAGCCATTGCCGGCGTGCCAGAGCTGAGATGATAGGTTGCCCGAATCTCTTTCGAACCGAGCTTTTTCTTCACCTCATCTATAGTTCGGATAGCTGCTTCATAGATTTCTTTGTAGTCTGTTGGACTGGTCAGCTCCACATGATTGTTAAGGATCGTGGCCGCTGTTTTGCCCCTGAGCCAGCCCGCAAAGTGCTCTTCATCTTCATTCCTGTAATTGGATATCAAGACAACACGGGAGAAATTGAGCTTGCTGACTGCCTGACCGATCGGGCCAAGGCCTGCGGAAGATTCACCTCTTGATGCTTTCAGATCGGTCGTGCCGATCCATGCAAATAAGACTTTCTCTCCCATGAAACATTATTACAAAAATTATTATTAATTACAATATTATTTATTATTACGAAGAGCTATCGCAGCCTTAGCAGCTTATTCTTTAAGCATTACTGCTGCCGGATGCCCTTTTGTCATGGCATAAGAATTGTATTACGACTTCATAAATATTCTCAATGGGGAGCAGATTATGACAGCACAGATAACGGACACGTTCATATTCAAAGGAGAGCAGCAGGATCTGATCTGCATATGCGGCGGTCCGTTGGCAACACCGCAACATTTCGGAATGGTTCCCTCGGTGCTCGCCTCTGCCTGCTATGATAGCTTCTACTCGACATATGAACTGACAGAAAAACACCTTTTTCTAAGAAATATGCCCTTAAAGGAAAGGGGCTCCAGGTATCTGCCGACCGCCGGGGTTGCGCCTGATCTCTCGAAACCACATCAGGCAACCTATACCAACATCGCTGTACATGACCCTATTACAGAGCTATGTGTGCAGGGGTACCAAGAAGCAACTGCTTTCAAATCTGTCTATGACATTACTCTTCTTGATGGGAAAATCACCAGACTGACCGACCGGTCAGCTGAAATGGCCGCGAAAAGGGGAAAATTCAAAAGAGAGTACGAAGCGGGTGACATGGAGCAAACCATGGAGGATGCATTCAGCCTGGTGGACCTTGAATGACATACTCTACGATAGGAAGGAGACCGAACATAATTGCATACAGCGGAGAATTTAATGATTTCTGCTGTCCCTCATGCTCTGCTCCGCTTTCATATTTTAGTGGTGATAAACCCCAAATTTGCTTTTGCTGTGGCAGCGATGTGAGAGAAGATAAGCGCCCTGTGGTATTAGAAGATCAGAGACTGCTCCCTTTATATATTCAGAGCATTGCGGAGAGTTTGCCGAAAGAGAATGCCCGCTTGAGAAGCCTGGTAATCGAATCTACCCTTGTAGAAGAATTCTATCGGATGGGTACCATTACGAGGACGCAGGCAGACAAGTGTAAACTGGAGCTGCGCCGGCACTTTTATGGCTTTTGAAATGAAATACGTTATTAGCACGCCTCTTAGCTTAGCCAAAGACATTCACAGGTTTTATATCTGCCAACTATCCAGCATGCCCGATAGTGGCCGCAAAGAGATATTTAGAAACATCTTGCTGAAAGAGTTTTCCATGAATTTTTCCGAAGAAGAAACAAAAGAAATCCTCTGCAAATGCGACACGCTGGCCGAACTGACCATTGCAATCTTCTTCTTTGAGCGCCGCCTGCAGGCACACAACTGTCACTATCGCAGAAGTGTAGCCTTATCCGTGCTTGAGTATTTCCGGCAGAAGGTTCCCCAGGAATATGACAGGACCATCAAAAAGGTAAAGTCTTTCTCGAAAAGATCAGGCACGGCTTAGATGAGCTTGGCGGTAATGTGCCGTATTATCTCAAACAGTTTTTTGGGAATAGCCGTCTTTATTTTTCAAATAGTTTAAGGCTCAGCAGCTGTGCGCTGTGTATGACGCGCATGATTACCACATGAAAATCGTCAACTCTGAAGATAGTTCTGTAATCACCATATATGAGATGCCGGTATTCTTTTCCCAGTTCACGTGATTCAGGAATAACCGGACACCTCAGAGGGAACTGTTCTAATGAATCGATTTGACGTTCTATTTCGGCCACCCATTTTACGGCTGCCATTTCATTATCAGATGCAATATAATGAAACACTGTCGTTATGTCAGACTCGGCGGTTTGGGTAATCTCAACCCGGTACTTTTGCACCCTTTTTGAACTCCCTTATAAAATCCTTTGCCTTTCTGGTACGGCCTTCCCTGACATCTTCTTCCGCTACCGTTAACAATATCCCCAAGTTCAGGGACTTCAACTTTTTCTCAAAAACCTCTACATCCAGCAATACCGCATCCGGCTTGCCGTTGACCGTGACGATGATAGGTCTGCCGGTATGGTGCATCTGTCTGAAGATTTCATTGGTCTTCTTCTTCAGGTCTGAAACCGATTTTATATCTTCTGAAATAGAGATAGACATCTCACATCACATCCTTTCTAATATCTTATTTGATGCCTTATATCATATCATAAAAATTATGAGTACGTTATTTTATGTATGTGAAACCATAAAGCACATTCAGCTCGACCAGCAAGTCTCTGCGGAACGTTGACCATTGCTCTTTCTGTAGTGAGCTAATAAGTTATTGACTTCTGGATATCGAGAAGTCTCGCTATCATCATCGAATTTGTTTAAATTAACAAGCCTGAGAAAGTCTTTTTTTTGGGCTGAAGATAATGAATTTAGGAGATTGGCCCATGTCGCGGTACCGTTATTCTTAGAATCCTCCCTATAGATAATGTACTTATCGGGCATAATGAGCAAACGTCTGAATTCTTTGATATTCTTTCCGAATGCAGCCTCAAAAAATTCTTTTCGCGGACTGACTACGCCTTCCTTTAAATTTCAACCGGCGCAGGCAGCCGTGCACCATCATGGCCCGTACATGCGCACGGGGCTCAATTTCTTTATCGCCGAGAAGTGTTTATCGAGTGTCAGCAGGCTCGCATTTGCCGACTGTGCCGCCACTGCTATGTAGCAGTCTGAAAGCCCTGCAACGATCCCTTTTCTTCGCAGATTGAATGACAGCTCCCCTGCCTTCTCCCACAGGACATCTGTTTCCGCAATGAATTCAAAGACATGGGCAAACTCTTTGATTGTCGCGAGTTCTTTCTCCGTTTTGGCGCCTTGCAGCAGCTCAGCATAGATGATTCCAGCGCAGCAGATCGCATCCGCGTCCAGCAGCTCAGAGACCGTGCTGTAATGCGGCTCTTTTTTCCTGAAGAACTCGATCCAGACCGATGTATCGACCAGGACCTTATCCAAGACGCCTGTCCCTGTGTCTCAGTTCGTTCGCGGGCGCCGTGAATTCCATCTTCCCTGCCATTGCCTTTATCTTTTCCCTTTTCCGCGCCCGTATCTCATTCCGAATGGCGGTTATGATCGCCGCTGTCTTGCTCTTCGCCCCCACCTCGGCCATCAGTTCGTTGACCAGATCGCCAGGCAGGGTTATGGTAGTTCTTGTCATAATAAACCTCCATAATTAATTAGCATAATAATTTTAGCATTTATTATGCTTGAGAACAAGAAGAAATTGTTCCGGAACCGCTTGATGAAGTGTCCTCTTCTGTCCGGCAGATCTCCGCGTCCTCACACATTTTTTGGCAGAATGCCGATTCCGCTGTCCGCAATTCTGTGAATTAGTATATAATGAGTGCCAAGATATTTATGTCTGCCATTGTGGTTATACCTGCCCGTTACGCCTCGACCCGTTTTCCGGGAAAGCCCCTTGCACTCCTCAAGGGTATGCCCATTATCCAGCATGTGTACCAGAACGCGCTGAATTCCCGGCTGGCAGATGACGTAATTGTTGCGACGGAAAGCGAAACGATCTTTGAAAAGGTCTTGTCCTTTGGCGGAAAGGCCGTCATGACCTCTCCCGAACACCAGTCAGGGACAGACAGGATCGCAGAGGTAGCTGCCTCACTGAAGTGTGATATAATGGTCAATGTCCAGGGGGATGAACCCCTTGTCAGGCCTGAGATGATCGATGCCGTCATTTCGGTGCTTGACGACAGCAGGGCATCTCTCGGCACACTGGCAGCGCCGGTCCGTGACAGCAGAGAAATCTTCGATCCCAATGTCGTAAAGGTTGTTTTCGATACCGAGGGTTTTGCATGGTATTTTTCGCGTGCACCGATTCCCTATCACCGGGATGAATGGAAAGACCCTTTGGCAATGAGCAAAGAGCTGAGAGCCCAGAGTGCCCTCGTGACTCGTGACTGTTTTAAGCATGTCGGCATCTACAGCTACCGGCGGGACGTGCTGATGAAGCTTTCATCGCTGCCGCCGTCGCGGCTTGAGACGATAGAAAAACTCGAACAGCTCAGGGCCCTTGAAAACGGCTTCCGTATAAAGGTCAGGGGAACGTCGTGTGAAACCATCGGTGTGGATACACCGGAAGACTTAGAAAGGGTGGAACAATGCCTAAATTCATCTTCATAACCGGCGGGGTTTTATCGTCTCTCGGCAAAGGGATCGCGGCCGCATCCATAGGCGCGCTGCTCGAGGCAGGAGGCCTCAAGGTGACGATCCAGAAACTTGATCCCTATATCAACGTCGACCCCGGCACCCTGAGCCCTTTCCAGCACGGAGAGGTCTTTGTATCTGATGACGGGGCCGAGGCCGACCTTGACCTCGGCCATTATGAGCGGTTCACCCATATCAGGACATCGCAAAAGAACAACTTTACCACAGGAAAGATCTACTACAATGTCATATCCAAGGAGCGGCGCGGGGACTATCTCGGCGACACGGTCCAGGTTGTGCCGCATATCACGGACGAGATCAAGCAGGCCATAAAGTCAGTAGGCGACGGCAATGATGTGGTCATTGTCGAGATCGGCGGCACGGTCGGTGATATAGAGAGCCTGCCGTTCCTCGAGGCGATCAGGCAGATGCGGTACGATGTGGGCAAGGAAAACGTTCTCTATGTGCACCTGACCCTGGTCCCCTTCATCAAGACGTCGGGAGAGCTCAAGACAAAGCCCCCCCAGCACAGCGTGAAGGAGCTGCGCGCGATCGGTATCCAGCCGGATATCCTGCTCTGCAGGACAGACAGGCTCATCCCGCCCGAGGCAAAGAGGAAGATCGCGATCCACTGCAATCTTGAGGCCGACGCGGTCATCAATGCCATTGATGTTGACACCATTTACGAGGTACCGCTGGCCCTCAACACAGAAGGCATAGAGCAGCTTATCGTGACCAAGCTTAGTCTCGCTCACCAGAAGATAGATCTTTCCCAGTGGAAGGATATCGTGCGGAAGGTGAAAGAGCCCAGGAACGAAGTGACGATAGCGATCGTCGGCAAGTATGTGGGGCTCAAGGATTCCTACAAGAGTCTCACTGAAGCGCTTATCCATGGCGGCATCGCCAATGACTGCAGGGTCAATCTCCAGTGGGTCGACTCTGAAGAGATCGAGGTGCACGGCGCAGAAAAATATCTTGCGGATGTCGACGGCATCCTGGTCCCGGGCGGGTTCGGATACCGAGGGATCGAAGGCAAGATCGACGCGATCCGGTATGCCCGCGAGAAGAAGATCCCGTTCTTCGGCATCTGTCTCGGCATGCAGTGCGCGGTCATCGAGTATGCGAGAAACGTCTGCGACCTCAAGGCAAACAGCGCCGAGTTCGATCTGAACACTCCTGCGCCCGTCATCTATCTCATGGAAAAGTGGTTTGATTACCGGAAAGGGAAGGTCGAAGAGCGGACAGAGACCTCGCATAAGGGCGGGACCATGAGACTCGGTGCGTACCCTTGTGTCATTGAACAGAATACGCATGCATCCTCAGCCTATCAGCAGAAGGAAATATCTGAACGCCACCGGCACCGGTATGAGTTCAACAACGCCTATAAGGGTGTCCTTTGCAGGATGGGCATGAGGATCAGCGGAGCAAGCCCTGACGCTGAGCTGGTCGAGATCGTTGAGATCGAGGACCATCCCTGGTTCCTGGGATGTCAGTTCCACCCTGAGTTCAAGTCACGGCCGACCGAGCCCCATCCTCTGTTCAGAGCGTTCATAGGGGCATCGCTCAGGGAAAAACGATCCCTTTTCCCGTATGCGAAATCCGAGTCCGGGAGCTGAACCCGGGTTGAGACAGCCGATATCAGTAGGGTCTCAAAGCATCCGCCCCGGGAAGCTCTTTCTTATTGCAGGGCCCTGTGTCATCGAACATCAGGACATTCTTCTTGAGACAGCAAAAGGTCTCAGGGATATCTGCACTGCCCTGGACATCACGTTTATTTTCAAGAGCTCATTTGACAAGGCGAACCGGACATCCTTGTCTTCGTTCAGGGGACCGGGCATCGACAAGGGCCTCAGCATGCTTGCCGATATCAGGACGAGTCTCAACGTGCCGGTCATTTCCGACATCCATGCGATTGACGAAATACGAATGGCGGCTGATGTGCTGGATGCGCTTCAGATACCGGCGTTCCTCTGCAGACAGACCGACCTTATCGTTGCCGCGGCAAGGACCGGCAAGCCGGTGAACATCAAAAAGGGACAGTTCCTTGCACCCTGGGATGTAAAGAACATTATCGACAAATTTACCTCAACCGGCAGCAAGAACCTGCTCATTACGGAACGGGGGGTCTCTTTCGGCTACAACAATCTCGTGGTTGACTTCAGGGCATTCCCGGTCATGCAGTCCTTCGGCTATCCTGTCATCTTCGACGTGCCGCACAGCCTGCAGCTGCCGGGAGGGCAGGGCGCCAGTTCAGGAGGACAGCGCGAGTTCGCAGAGCCTCTGGCAAAAGCAGCGGCAGCGGTCGGTGTTGACGGTCTCTTCATGGAAGTGCATCCCGAGCCGGAGAAGGCATTATGCGACGGACCGAATATGGTCAGACTTGATGCGATGCGGGGGTTTCTGAGCAGGGTCAAGGCCATACACGACCTTTCTGCCGATCAGACAGTACAGAGAAAAGAGGAGATCATATGAAAAGGGTGGCCGCAATGGTCCTGTTCGCCGCAGCATGCGCAGTCTGTTCTCCGGCCGGAGCTGCCCAGGAACAGGCACCTGTGTATTCGAACAGAGACATCGAAAAGTATAAACAGCTTCAGGACCCCCGTCCCGCTGAGACCAAACGGGATACCCGGGAAGAACGCAGATTGGACGCCCGTGAGGCAAAGAACAGCCAGGAACGGGAACGCTGGTGCAAGCGGGCAAGTGCACAGAAAAAGAAAATAGAAAAGGCTCAGTATGATGTCCAATCAGCGGAAAAGGCTCTCAGGCACGAAGAAGAGAAAGACTTTCACGGCGGCAAAAAGAGCAAACAGCTGAAGGACAAGCTCCAACTTGCCAAAAGGAAGCTCGCGAACGAGGAAAGGGATCTGAGCGACATCGAGAATGAGGCCCATCGAAAAGGAATACCCCCGGGATGGCTCAGATGCCAGGTCGACTGAGGCGCGTGCGCGGATGGAGCCAATGCCGATGAATATCCTTGACGTCGCCAAAAAGGTCCTGGCAATCGAGGCAGACGCGGTTCTCTCGCTCATGCAGAAGCTGGACAGCGGGTTCGAAACGGCCGTGGACATCATCTATGCCAGCGCAGGGCGGATCGTCATTACCGGCATGGGCAAGTCCGGTCTTGTCGGAAAGAAGATCGCTGCAACACTGGCTTCCACCGGAACGCCTTCCTTCTTCATGCATCCCGCAGAGGCGAGCCACGGAGACCTTGGCATGGTGACAGCCGATGATGTGATCATCGCCATCTCGAACAGCGGAGAGACAGCCGAGATCATTGCGCTCATCCCGTTCCTGAAACGTTTCAGTGTCAGCCTGATCTCCCTTACCGGCAATCCTGCGTCATCGCTTGCCAGAGCATCGGACGTGAACATCGATGTTTCTGTCAGGGAAGAGGCGTGCACGCTCGGTATTGTGCCGACCGCATCAACGACCGCGACACTTGCCATGGGCGAT
>VEOY01000007.1 GCA_012026685.1 Nitrospirota bacterium | reverse complement strand
GTTGTCAAAGCCGGTCCCCTCTGACTCAAGCTGGATGAATGCCTGGACGTTCGGGGAGACCTTCGCGTCTACGGACAGCCGTACGCGCTGGTCATACCATGCATAGGAATCAGAATCCTGGCCGAGTGCGCTGGCGAGGTTCTTCCGGTACCAGCCTCTTACCCTTACCTCACCGCCGAGGGTGATCTGGGTGCCGCCGGTTGCTACGACTGCCTGGGTCTCTGCAGGGATCTCAGCGTGGATTGCGAACGCGCTGGCTGCAAAGCCCAGAACGAAAACTACTGCTGCTACTAGTGCGATTGTTTTCTTCACTTCCTAACCTCCTTATGGTTAGTTCAGTATTAAGTCCGCCAAAGGCGGATTTGCTAACAAGACTTACATGACCGCTTCTTCCTGAGCTCCTCGAACCACCTCCTTTTCAGAAGATTCTGTTTTCTTTATATATATAGTTGCGAAAACAGCAAGAATGAAGCTTTTTTCATTTATTCACGACCGGAACATTATAAGCGATTCTCAAAGATCATTGTCAAGCAGAAAAAAAATTTACAAAGCTTGACCTTCACAAAAGAAAGCAATATATATACCATTATTAACGTATTGAAAAATAAGCGTTCTTTATCGTATTTTCAGAGAAGAATGTGGCTGTCCTGCAACAGTGGTGTTGAAAACCGTACTTATTACATGACAATCAGGGCACCCCGAAAATAAGCCTTTCATCCGTTTTCCGCTTTTCTGTTATAATTCAATAAATTTGGCTGGGGACATGAGTTGGCCCGCCACAAAGAGGAGGTATCCGGCAAAACTCCCTCACCGGGTCTGCACCAGGAAAAAATATGCCAAAGACATGGAAATACGACCTTGATATCGCAAAATATGCCCGGCAGATAGAGGAGGACCCTGCAAACTTCCGGGCGTACAAAGAGCGGGGCAATGCCTATTTCCGGAAGAGGGATTTTGAACGCGCAATCGCTGACTACAACAGGGCGATCGAACTCAAACCCGACTATTTCCTTGCGTATAATAACCGGGGAAACGTATATATGCAGACAACCCGGTACGAGTTCGCCATCGCGGATTACGACAGGGCGATCGAACTGAAGCCCGAAAACGGCATGCCGTACAACAATCGGGGGTTTGCCTTTCTTCTGATGGGTGATCTCATCCGCGCCGAAGCAGATATCAGGAAGTCGCTCGACCTCAATCCGGCAAATATCTATGCGCTGAACAGCATGGCCGAAATCTGTGCTGCGAAGGGTGATGCTTCCGGATCATGCAAATGGCTGCGGATGGCGATCGAAAAGGGGTACAACAACTGGAGCTATATCATGACGTCACCGACGTACGATGCGGTCCGCGCCTCTGACTGCTTCATCGAGATCATGCGCGACAGAAGGCCGCCGGGCGTACCTCCGGCGCGTCAGCGTCACACTACACGCCGGCCGGGTCACTAACAGATCAACTGCCCTCCTGCCCCGTACTCATGGCAGGAAACGGACTTGTGCTACAATGTCCACAATGCTGAAGATCATCCATAAGACCACCTTGAAGGAGCTTGCAGCGACATTCCTGATCACCATCGTCTTTCTGAACTCGATCATGATGATGGAAAAGCTGGTCCGGCTCAGCAGGGTCCTGTCGGGAGTCGGGGCCACAGTGCTCGACATGGCAAAGATCATCCTCTACCTTCAGCCTCAGCTCCTCATGCTCACCATCCCGATGGGGATGCTCCTGTCGACATTGCTCGTATACGGAAGGATGAACCATGACAGCGAGATCATTGTCCTGCGCGCTTCGGGCATGGACTTTCCGAAGATCTCGTACCCGGTCTTCATCCTTGGCGCATTCTGCTTCCTCTTCAGCATCGCCGTAAGTTTTTATATAGGGCCCAAGAGCAGCAGCAAGGTTCGAGACACGATTACAACCATTATCACCACCCGTTCAGCATTGGCCCTTGAGGAGGGGACGTTCAACTCTTCGTTCAGGGATATCGTGATCATCGTGAAGGGCAAGAAGTCCCCGGGAACGCTCGAAGATATCTTCATCTATGACAACCGCCAGAAGGACCAGGCGAGGGTACTCATGGCAAAACAGGGAACATTCGTTCCCCAGGACGGGACGAGCATCATGCTCGTCCTTTCAAACGGCTACATCAATATCATGGGAGGAAAAGCAACGACCGAGCTCTTCTTCGACAGGTACAATATGGTGCTCAGTCTTGACGCATCGGATTCTTCGACGCCGAGAAAGATGGAATATACGCCTTCCGAACTTCTCAAAAAGGGGAAAGAGGCAGACTCGCTCAAGGTTAAAGCAGGCCTTTACCTTGAACTGCACCGCAGGTTCTCACTCCCCGCTGTCTGTCTGCTCCTTGCTCTTCTTGGCCCTCCTCTCTCGCTTATCGCAGGAAAGTCGGGGAAACTCGGCGGTCTCGCGCTCGGCCTTTTTGTCTTCACCGCATATTATGTGCTGCTCATGTATGGCGAGAACCTGGTTATCGCAGGCAAACTCCCCCACTATTTAGGCGCATGGATGGCAACGGGGCTGCTCAGCATCTTCTCATCCTTCCTGTTCAGAAAGGCCAGCCTCCAGTGAAGATCGTTCACCGCTTATATCTTTCGGATTTCTTCAAGATCCTTCTCCTGATAGCCTGCGGACTGTCCCTCATCGCAAGTCTTATCGACCTGATAGGGAATATCGATGAATTCCTGCCGAGCAAGCCTTCGATCGGAGCCCTCATTCTGTACGCCGTCCTCGCCTTTCCCAAATTCTTCCTTTACCTCCTGCCCATGTCGGTGCTGATATGCAGCCTCTTCACGTTCAGCCAGGCAATGCGGAGAAAGGAGATCATCGCGATCAAGGCGGCGGGGGGAAGACTGCGCGATCTCTATTGGCCGTTTGTCATATGCGGCGTCCTTATCAGCCTCGCTGCATTTTTCATCAGCGAAGCCGTCGCACCGGATTTCGCCTCGCGCGCCACAGAGCTCAGGACAAAGCTTACGGGAGGCGCCAAGAAAACGATCTTTTCCGCAGGTGCCCTCTGGATCAAGGACATGAAAGGAAATCCGGTCCGCATAGAACTCTATATCCCCGAGAGGAAAGTGGCACGCGGCATCAGCATATTTGTGCAGGGAGAGACCTTTCTTAAACAGACGATCGCCGCGAAGAAGGCCGTCTGGGATGAAGGGCGGTGGATGCTCGAACAGGTGACCGTGCTGACGACTGAAACCGGGAAGAGCGACATGCTGCCGCGTATGGAGTACCGGGACCTCGAATCTCCCGATATATTCTCACGGGAAATGAAAACCTCCGAGGAGATGGGCCTCGCCGAGCTCTACCGGTATGTACAGAGGCTCAAGGCCGCGGGCTTCAACAATATCAAGCTCATTGTTGACCTCAATGCAAAAGTCTCTTTTCCGCTGATCAACGTATTTATGATGTTTCTCGGCATTTCCCTTTCGGCCAGATCGACCATGAACAGCGGTCTGTTAACCGCCGGTATGGGCCTGCTGATAAGCCTTCTGTACTGGTTCGGCTATACCTTTTCCCTTTCGGTCGGCTATGCGGGGATAGTACCGCCGTTCATTGCAGCGTGGTCCGTGCCGTTCGTCTTCGGTTCATTTGCCGTATATCTCTACAGGACCATACCGGAATGAACATCGGCGTCGCCCTCCTGATCCTGCCGTCTGACACCACGGTCTCACCGTCTGCAGCTATGGCTCCAGAGATCCCCTGACGTACTCTTTATACAGGGCATGCAGCTTCCGGGTCATTTCTCCCACCGGATAGTTCACATCTTCGATCTGCGATACCGGCATGATCTCACTCGTCGTATTTGTGAAAAACACCTCGGAAGCACTGAAAATATCTTCCGGCAGATATCTGCCTTCGTTCACCGTTATACCCTCTTTTTTCGCAAGGGTAACGACCAGTTCCCGCGTGATGCCCTCGAGCACGCCGACCTCAACTGCCGGGGTGCGGAGAACGCCTTCTTTCACGAAGAAAATGTTGCATACGGTCCCCTCGGCGATGTACCCCTGCGCATTCAGCATGATCGCTTCGTAGGCACCCCGCTCTTTCGCTTCCATCTTTGCAAGAATGTTGTTCAGGAAGTTCAGGGACTTGATCTTCGGGTTGAGCGCCTCAATAAGGTTCCGGCGCGTCGCGGCAATGATCAGGGATACTCCATGTTCATAAAAAGTGTCGGGGTAGCCCCTGAACTCCTCGGCGATCACTATGAAGGTCGGACGAGGACAGAGTGAAGGGTCCAGGCCGATCGCTCCTTTGCCCCGTGATATGGTAACGCGGATATACGCGCTCTTCAGGCCGTTCGCTTCCACGGCAGCATATACCGCGTCCCTGATCGTCTGCGGTTCAGGGATATGCATCCTGATAAGCGCGGCAGAGCGCCCGAGCCTCTCGATATGCTGTCCGAGCATGAAGACCCTGCCGTTGTAAGCCCGCATGGTCTCATAAATGCCGTCGCCGTACAGGAATCCGTGATCGAATACCGAGACCACAGCATCCTGTTCCGGGACCAGTCTGTCATCAAGAAATATCTGCATGGCTTCTCCATGATCGTAAGCTTCGGTATGATTACATTTTAACCATGGAATAGCAAGCTTGCCCATGCCGCGGGTATCTTGTATCATTCATACTGTGAAAAGAAGCTCGACCTCACCGACACAGGGAGATATTATCCTCGTCCTCCATGCCCACCTTCCGTACGTAAGATATCCCGGACACGAAGACCACCTTGAAGAGGCATGGCTGCATGAGGCGATGCTGGAATCCTACATTCCCCTCATCAGGGTGCTTGAAGATCTCCTTGCTGACGGTGCAGACTTCAGGCTCACGTTTTCCCTTACGCCGTCCCTTCTGGAAATGCTGGGCGACCCTCTGCTCATGGATCGCTTCCAGCGGTACATCGAACGCCGCCTGGACCTCGCGGAAAAAGAATTGTTCAGAACAAGAAATGAACCGCAGCAAGCGCTCCTTGCCCGGATGTACCAACGGCAATTCCTCAATGCAGAACGTTATTTCCGCGGCTGCAAAAGGAACCTTTTAACGTCGTTCCGGGCCCTTGAACGCTCCGGGAGGGTCGAGCTCATCACCAGTGCTGCGACGCATGCCTTCCTCCCCCTGCATATGTCGGAACCCGAAACCATCCGTGCACAGCTGGGTCTTGGCTGCAGCACGTTTCTCCGGCATTTCGGGAAGCCTCCGGCAGGTCTATGGCTTCCGGAATGCGGTTATGCTCCCGGATTGGATTCTTTCATTGCTGAGGCAGGCGCCGGCTATACATTTCTTGAAAGCCATGGCGTGCTCAACGCTGTTCCGAAGCCGCGGAACAGTATCTACCGCCCTGTCAGGACCCCTGCCGGCGTGGTCGTCTACGCGCGGGACACGGAATCTGCTGCCCAGGTATGGAGTTCGGCGGAAGGATATCCGGGCCATGCGGACTACCGGGACTTTTACCGTGACATAGGTTTTGACCTTGATTATGAATATGTCAGGCCCTATCTCCCCGGCGGAGTCAGGACCTTCACAGGCATGAAATATTACCGCGTGACCGGTAAAACCGAAAACAAGCAACTCTATATCCCCGCACAGGGCCTGCGGAGAGCGCGGCACCATGCCAGGCACTTCCTGCAGGCGCGGGAGCGGCAGGTCCTTGCCCTCAGGAACGCACTGGGAAGACGGCCCGTGATCACCGCTGCATATGACACGGAGCTCTTCGGTCACTGGTGGTATGAAGGGCCGGAATGGCTGAGGGCTGTACTGGGCAGCCGCAAGGCACGAACGGGCATATGCCGGTTCGCAACGCCGTCGGCACGCGCCAAGGATACTGCAGTATGTGAAACCGTCCAGCCTTCTGCTTCGAGCTGGGGAAGGCATGGCTACAGCCTGGTCTGGCTCGATCCTTCGAACAGCTGGATATGCCGGCACTTGAAGAAAGCTGCCGGGATCATGTCACGGCTGAGCAGCATGCATACGGGAGCCACCGGTCTGCTGAAACGTGCGCTCGACCAGGCTTTGAGGGAACTCCTGATAGCCCAGTCAAGCGATTGGCCGTTCATGATGCATACGGGCAATGCCGCGGAATTCGCGGAGGCAACGTTCAGGGAGCATATGGGCAACTTCTTCGACCTCATCAGGCACATTGCCGATTCTGATATTCGGGAGGACCATCTGTCATCGCTTGAACGAAAGAGCCCGATCTTCCGTGATATCGACTTCAGGATGTTCGCGCGCAGGCGCTGAGGCACGCCGGGCTTGAGATTGAATGAGACCGGATACCCTTCGCCGGACGGGAAGGCTACGAAAGCAGTTTTGTGAACGGATAGGACTTCAGATAGGTGAGGAATTCGTCCACGGCATGTGATGATACCGCACCTTTGTTCGTGATGAGCGAGAATTCCCGGATCATCTTCTGCTCTTTTATCTTGAGAAGCGCGATCGTCCCGTACTTGCTTTCCTTCCTTGCCGCCCAGCGCGAGACAATGGAGATCCCAAGTCCGTTCTCAACGGCCTCCTTGATAGCCACCGTGCTGCCGAGCACCATGGATATCTTCATCTCCTGCGGCGCGATGCCGTGCATGGCGAGGAACTTCTCGATCATCTGACGCGTACCGGAACCGCCTTCGCGGAAGATGAACGGCTCCTTCGTAAGTTCGCTGATCGATACCTCCTTCTTCTTGGCCCAGGGATGATAGGCAGGGACAATAAGAACCAGTTCGTCGGAGAGGAGCTTTTCCACGATCATCTTCTGCCTCGTGACCTCGCCTTCGACCAGTCCGAGGTCTATGTTGCCGGAGTTCAGGAGCTCAACCACACGCTTCGTATTGCCGACAAGCAGATGGACCTTGATCTTCGGATGCGTCTTCTTGAAATCGGTAATCACAACAGGAAGCACATGGTTGCCGATGGTAGAACTCGCGCCGATGCTGATGCTGCCTTTGACCAGTCCGGTCAGTTCGCCGATCACCTTCTCCGCATTCGCATACAGGCTCAGTATCTCTTTCGCGTATTTATAGAGCACTTCACCCGCAGGGGTCAGGGTCACGGTGCTGCTGGAACGGTCAAAAAGCTTTGTCTCATAGATCTCCTCAAGCGCCTGAATCTGAAGGCTCACGGCAGGCTGGGTGAGATGGATGATCTCGGACGTCTTTGAGAAGCTTTTTGTCTCAGCTACCGTGCAGAACACTTTGAGTTTGTGATCTTCCATGGCTCTCCTTTAGCTTCAAGAAAATATCTGCCGAAGCAGTCCGTAAGCCGAGTTCTGTAATTCCGAAGATCGGAATTGTAGTCATTCATCTCAGCCCCGGCCTTGCGGCCGGGATCGTGCGGCCTAACCCGTTCTGTCTCCCGGCCGCAGCCGGGATTCGAGGGGGCACCCCTCAACACAGAACCTATTTGGCCTTGCTCCAGGCGGGGTTTACCAAGCTGCCCGGTCGCCCGGGGCACTGGTGAGCTCTTACCTCACCTTTTCACCCTTTCCCCTGTGACGGGGTGGTTTCCCTTTCTGTGGCACTTTCCTTCCCGTTTCCGGGACTCCGCGTTACGGAGCGCCTTGCCCTGTGGAGCTCGGACTTTCCTCCCATGCAACATCGGTTCCATGGGCGACTACCTGGACTGCTCCGGCAGCCTATAACAAGTTTTAATGATTATATAAAATTTCTTTAGAATTTGGAAGTCTTTTGGAAAAATCCTGCTATGAATTCCCTGCGGTGTCCTCTTCGTAGTACAGGATCCTGTAGCATTGAGGGCATTGGATCAGGTCCGTGTTCTTCCGGATCTCGACGAACAGCTGGGGTGGAATGTTCATATCGCAACCGTGACATATTTCGTTCTCCGCCCGTACGACAGCCATGCCGTTGCCCCTTTTCAGCAGCGCAAGGTAGGTATTGTAGATATCCGGCTCAAGTTCCGAAACGATCTTCGTCCTCCCCTCCTTGAGAGCTGCCAGTTCCAGTTCGAGCTTCGCCACATCGGTATCGAGGACGCGCTTAAATTCCTGTATCTTCGCTTCCTCGGCCCTGACGCCCTTTTCCCTCTCCGCCATCTCTTTTTCTGCACTGTCGATCTCATCCATGACCTGCAGGATCTGCTCTTCGATGTTGACGATCTCTTTTTCCGAGTTCTCTATTTCCTTGAGATGCGCCTGGTATTCCTTGTTGGTCTTGAGATCCGAGGCCCGGTTCTTCATCTTGGTGATCTTCTCCTGGGTCTCCGCGAGTGCCGTCTCCTTGTCCTTCTTTTTCTTCGCTGCGGCGGCTGCTTTCTGGCGTATTTTTTCGAGCTCTGCCTTGGCGATTCTCAGCGGCTCGTCCACTTCGTTGATGCGAAGCGGCACCCTGTCAATGAACCGCCGTTTTTCAAGGATAGCAGCGTCAGTCTGCTGCAGTTGAACAAGATGTTTCAGGAAATCCTGCACCAATCCTCCAGAGCTATGGTGGGCCCACCAGGACTCGAACCTGGGACCAACCGGTTATGAGCCGGTAGCTCTACCAACTGAGCTATGGGCCCTGAGAACAACAGGCAAGGTGCCTGCCCCTGACTCATTGGTTCAGTGGGGCTGTCAGGCATCATTGCTGCATGTTGCGCCAGTGAAAAAGTACTATAACCGTGTTCATTTATTTAGTCAAGATGAACAGCCGGCTGTCGCGCAATGGGTTCTCCCCGTCATTTGCTCTCGATGAACGTCCGGAGCCACCTGCTCCTCGAAGGGTGCCGGAGCTTTCGGATCGCCTTCACCTCGATCTGCCGTATACGCTCCCGGGTTACCTCGAACTCATTGCCGACATCCTCGAGCGTATGAGGAACCTCGTCCCCGATACCGAAACGTTTCTTGATGATGTCACGTTCTTTTGGTGAAAGCGAGGCGAGCGCCAGGTCGATGTTCTTCCTCATGTCGTCCTGGATGGCAATGTCCAGAGGAGAAAGCGTCGCTTTGTCTTCGATGAAGTCCCTCAAATGACTGTCGTCCTCCTCGCCCACCGGCGTTTCAAGAGAGATCGGCTCTTTGGAGATCTTGAGCATGCCCCTGACCTTGTCAACCGGGATCTTCAGCCTGTCGGCGATCTCATCCGGTAATGGTTCCCGCCCTTTCTCCTGGACCAGTTCACGGACGACCTTGGTCATCCGGTTGATGGACTCGACCATATGCACCGGTATCCTGATGGTACGCGACTGATCAGCGAGTGCGCGGGTTATGGACTGCCTGATCCACCATGTGGCATAGGTGCTGAACTTGTAGCCGCGTCGGTACTCGAATTTTTCAACGGCTCTCATCAGGCCGATATTCCCTTCCTGAATGAGATCGGAAAATCCCAGTCCCTTGCCGATGTACCGTTTTGCGATGCTGATGACCAGCCGCAGGTTCGCCTCGGTCAGTTTCCCCTTTGCGTCATCGATGTTGCGCTCTTCTTCGATCAGGACCCTGAGTGCCTTCCGCATCTCGTCGTACTTCGCGCCGATGAATTCCTCGGTCTGCATGATCGTTTTTTTCAGATCCTCATATTCCCCGAGGATGCGCATGATCTCATCAGCAACCGCCCTGTTCCTGACGTTCTTCGGCACCGACGGTTTCCGGCGACCTTTCAGGTCAACGCCGAGATACTCTGCCTTCTTCGCCGCAAACTGAAGCCGTATATGGGCTTCATCAAGATGTATCACGGCCTTCTTCAGCTCCTCGGAAAAGGCATGAATAACATCGTCCTTCAATTTGAGTTCGTGCACTTCATTCAGGAGCTTGTCCCGGTTTTCCGCAAGGACTTTCAGGAACTTCTGGTCCGGTTTCTTCTTCGTGCCGGCCAGCTTTTCCAAAAGTAATTTCCGCTTCTGCGAAAGCGCCTTGATCTTCAGCGTAATATCGTAAAAGCGCTTCTTTTCATAGGGAAGGTCTTCCTCCATCTCCTCATCACCGTTCTGGATGATATCCCAAAGCGGCGCTTCTCCGGCCTCTACCATCCTTCCCAGGGAAATGAGCTTGGTGATAGCAAAGGGAATCGTGAAGATGACCCGCGCAAGCCTCTCTTTGCCCTTCTCGATCCTGACCGCGAGTTCTACCTCATTCTCCTTGGTCAGGAGAGGTACGCCGCCCATCTCCTTGAGATAGACCTTGATAGGGTCATATTCGCCTTCAAGGGAATAGTCTCTCCGTCCCTCTTCCTCATCTGTTATTTCATCTTCGGCATTCTCGTCCTTTTCGTCAAAAGCGTTCTCCTTGTCGAAATCGAACTCCTCAAAGTATTCGTTGAAATCGCTGTAGTCTTTCATGTCCTTTTCCCTTTTATGGATTGTTTCTTCTCCATCAATAATGAATTTATCAGGTGAATGTCCCCTGTTTCACGCGCCTCGTCAAGCCGCTTCTCGAACTTCCTGTTCTCGATCTTTAAAAAGCAGTCCTCTATGACACGGTCAACATGGCCCGTATCAAAACCCGGATCGACCGAGAGACGGGTAAAAAGAAGCCGTTCTTCCTCCCCCGCGCCCTCAAGTACCGAGGACAGCTCGCCTCTGTCAGGCGCTGCCGCTATTTTCCGGAAAAGCGCCGCGGCAACAGCATCCCGGACCGAGTCCAGGTCGATCCTCGCCAGCACTTCGTCAGTTCTTTGCGGAAAAGCGATGACGGCACTGAGAAGAAGGCGCTCTTCCGTGAACGTCGCAGCGCCCGGACGTCGCGGTGCCGGCATGGCACGCTCACCGGGTTTTTTCTCTCTTATTTTCCTGAATTCCTCCCGCAGGGCGCTCTCTGAGACCCTGCTTCTGCCGGCAAGTTCCATGAGCATCTGCTCAGCTTCAAGGTTATCTTTCAGCTCCGCGATCATCATCAGAGCCTCCCGCACCGCATCAGACCTTCTCCCCTTCGCGACGCTGAAGAGGAAGTCGATCATCGACTGCGCTTTCTCTGCAAGGATGCCGAACGATTCGGCCCCGTGCTTTCTCAGGAAGCTGTCCGGGTCCTCGCCGTGGGGCAACAGCAGGACCCTGGCGTGGTAATCGTTTTGACAAAGCAGCGGAAGAGCCCTGCGCGCGGCCGCGATACCGGCAGCATCGCCATCAAAGACGACCACCGCCTCTTTGGTGAGCCTCCTTAGTTTCTGGAGGTGGCCCGGGGTCAGCGAGGTGCCCAGGGGAGCCACCACATTCCTGATACCGTACTGATGACAGATGATGACATCCATATATCCTTCTGCGATGAACACCCGCTCCAGCTGCCGGATAGCTTCCTTAGCCGTAAACAGTCCGTAGAGTGTCTCTGATTTCCTGAAGACCGGGGTTTCCGGAGAATTGATATATTTCGGCAGGCTGCTGTCCATGGCCCTTCCGCCAAAGGCGATGACATCGCCCTGCATGCCCATGATAGGGAACATGCCCCGATCCCTGAACATGTCATACATGCCCTTCTCCCCGGCGACCGCCAGCCCGGCCTCCCTGATAATGGCATCTGCATATCCCTTGCCCTTCAGATACTGCAGGAGGTTATGCCACCCCGCAGGGGCGTAGCCGAGACGGAACAGCTCCGCGGTCTCTTCCGTAATGCCCCTCTTCCGTACATATGCTGCAGCATTCCCTGACTCTTTGAGCTTTTTTGCAAAGTATGCGGCAGCTTCTTTGAGAGCGTTACGGATATGTTCATCTTTTTCAACTGCTTTTTTGTCGTGCTTTATGGCCTGCAGCTGGATGCCCGCCTTTCGGGCAAGAACCTGCAGTGCCTCGGGAAAGGGGAGATGTTCATACTGCACGAGGAAACTTATGACATCTCCTCCTGCGCCGCACCCGAAACAGTGATATATCTGCTTTGACGGGCTGACCATGAACGAAGGGGTCTTCTCGGAATGGAATGGACAGAGGCCTTTCCAGTTCTGTCCCGATTTCCGGAGCTGGACATAGTCGGATATGAAATCTACGATGTCTATTCTGCCTTTAACTTCCTCAAGAACCCTGTCTGATTTCATATCTCCCCTGCGAAGGAAAATTGCCGCCGGTATTTTACCATGGGAAAGGGATTTTCTACCGTTGCAGGGACAGGCTACTGAAGTCTGCTGGTCCGTGAGAATCCCGAGCACGCGAGAAGTTGTATGCCGGTCCCCCTAATGACCTCATCAAGAAGCAGGTTCATACCGAGATTGTCGCTCGAGATATGGCCGGCAATAACAACGTTCAGATGGTTTTTTTCGGCCTCTTTTCTGTGCTCTTCACTGATATGCATGCCAACGATTGTATTGACGCCCGATGTGCTCAGGCTTTTGAAAATGTCCTTTGACCCCTCGGTTCCGCCGGTCATGTCAACGAATATCCTTCCCGCCCTCCTGGTCTTGGAACCTTGCAGGATCCTGGGGCCGGAACCAGTGCGCTGAGCCTCGCGGTATTCCGGCACGGTATTCAGCAGGTCAACGACATCCGACAGGGCGTACGGCGCATGCTCATCGAACATCTTCTGGAGAAAGGTAACGACCATATTGTCCGCCGGCGTGTGAAGACAGAGAAAGGGAACGTTCAGGAGACGTGCAGCGTCGACGGCCCTGGTATGGTTGAGCGGCATGAGCCTGCGTTCGATCTCCTTTGCCCTCCCTTCCATGAGGTCTTCGGCTATGTTGATCGGAACACCAAAGCGGCTCAGAATATCGGATTGCATATACATGACCGCCGGAAGGTTGGCGAATGCCATTCCTTCGGGATGATGAGCTATGACGAGGTCGATCTTTTCCCCCCGTTCTCTCAGACGGTCGGCGAGAAGTATTTCGGCAGACTCTATATCAATGCCGACGAGTGCACGCTGCACTTCCTCGTCGCCGTTGCCGTGAAGGATACGGGAGTCCGAATAGGGGTTCTGCAGCGACTCCGTATCAAAAAGGTCCTGTTCATCTTTTTTGAGTTCCTGGTAGCCCTTCTCTACGCGCCGGAGTTCCTTCTGGACAGCATCCCGGCCCCGGGGGTCATGCGCAATGCCGGTTTCGAAAGCCTTTTGGTAGAGTTCCCTGAGGTTCATCAGGCAGACGTGCCGGAGGAGGAGAGCAATTCTTTGACCCTGTTATTCACCCACTTGCCGTCTGCCACGCCCTTGACCTTCGGCATGAGCAGTTTCATCACCCGGCCCATGTCGGCTTCCGAGCGGGCAGACGATTCCCCGATCGCCTGGACGATGAGCTTCTCGATCTCGTCAGACGAAAGCTGCGCGGGCATATACGACTGGAGCACGGCAAGCTCCTGCCGTTCTTTTTCGGCAAGCTCCTCCCTGCCCCCTTTGGAGAATTGTTCGATGGACTCCCGTCTCTGTTTTGCCATGGATGAAAGGACCGAGAGTATCTCTTCGTCAGAGAGCTCCCGGCCCTTGTCAATCTGTACGTTCTTGATGGCTGCCTTGGCCATGCGGAGAGCGGAGAGACTTATCGTATCCGATCGTTTCATCGCCGCCTTGAGGTCTTCATCAAACCGTTTCAGCAGGGACATGCTATCTCATCCCCAGTTTAATTCTTTTTGCGGCTTTTTTCCGGGCAGCTATTGCCTTCTTCTTTTTCTTCACGCTCGGCTTTTCATAATGCTCACGCTTTTTGATCTCGGAAAGAATCCCTTCCTTTTCACACTGCTTCTTGAAGCGCTTGAGAGCATTTTCGAATGAATCGCTTTCGCGCACCCTGATTGAGGGCATGCATATATCACTCCTCTCCGTTTAAAAAATAGAAGGCATTTTATCAGTTTGTCCGTGGACGTGTCAATGCGGCACTGATAAGAACTGGTTGATAATACTGGGAATATTGCTTTTCCCCCCTGCCGGCAGCGCAGGATGGGGAGAAGGGGCCTTCCGGCCCCCTTTCGGTCTCTTATGCCCGATCTGCCGAGCCGAGCACTTCCTTGTTCTTATGGATGATCATCTTCGTCAGTTCATCGCGGGCAGGACCAAGATATTTCCTCGGGTCGAACTCGGCGGGCTTTTCCACAAATACCTTGCGGATGAGAGCGGTCATGGCGAGACGTCCGTCACTGTCGATATTGATCTTGCACACCGCGCTCTTGGCAGCCCTTCTGAGCTGCTCCTCAGGGATGCCGCCCGCATCTTTCAGCTTGCCGCCGTTCGCATTGATCATCTGCACGTACTCAGGTATGACCGATGACGCGCCGTGAAGCACGATCGGGAAACCGGGGATGCGGCGTTCGATCTCTTCAAGGATATCGAAGCGCAGGGGCGGGGGAACCAGCACGCCGCGTTCGTCGCGGGTGCACTGCTCGGGCTTGAATTTCATTGCACCGTGGGATGTACCGATGGAAATGGCAAGGGAGTCGACCCCTGTCTTGCCCACGAAGTCCTCGACCTCCTCCGGTTTGGTATAGGTCGACTTCTCGGCAGAGACCTCGTCCTCGATTCCCGCGAGGACGCCGAGCTCGCCCTCGACGGTCACATCATGGGCATGGGCATATTCAACGACCTGTTTCGTCAGTCTGATATTCTCCTCATACGAATGATGCGACCCGTCGATCATGACTGAGGAGAAGCCGGAATCTATGCAGGACTTGCAGAGATCGAACGTGTCTCCGTGATCGAGATGGAGCGCGAACCGTACCGGGGATCCGGCATCTTTTATCATCGCGACCGCGCCCATGGCCAGGAAGCGCAGCAGCGTCTGGTTCGCGTACTTCCGGGCTCCGCTTGATACCTGCAGGATAAACGGCGAGCGCGACTCGACGCAGCCCATCACGATAGCCTGCAGCTGTTCCATGTTATTGAAATTGTACGCAGGAATGGCGTATTTGCCCTGCATCGCCTTCTGAAACATCTCCCTGGTGTTGACCAGCCCGATTTCCTTGTACGAAACCCTTTCCATGGCACCCTCCGTATGTGCAGATGTTGAGTCTATATGGAAAAGATTACCGCTCTGCGGCATGCCGGGTCAAGGTTTTTTCACAACCGTTCGGGGCCGGGGGAACTGCGGGTGCATTGCATGAAACCGCGATTTCTTGCACAAAGACACACAGGTATGATACATTTCAGGCACCCCAGCGACAGTAAAACAATGGTTCCTTTTGATTCGATCATCAACAGTCTGAAAGAAACGATCATCCTTTTTGACGGGAACGGCAAAATGGTCTTCATCAACAAAAGCGGCGAAGAGCTCTTCAGGAAAAGCTCCAAAGACATGTCAGGCAAGCGGCTTTCCCAGCTCATCACCGGAGAGAAAAAGATATCCCCGCTGATCAGGAAGACCGTTGAGGAAGAACGCTCGTTCAGGGGAAAGTCTGTAAGCATCACGGTGGGCCGAAAAATCAATGTGGACTTCAGCCTCTCGCCGTTTTATGCCCATGACCGTGTAGAAGGTGCTATCCTGTCCCTCTCGGAAAATCTTTCGCTTGCCGACCGTGAAGACCATGACCAGGAGTCCCTTGTCTATCTGCTCGGCTCAATATCCCACGAGATCAAGAATCCCCTCGGCGGGATCAAGGGTGCGGCCCAGCTCCTTTGCCTGCACACATCCGACCGGCCTATCACTGAATACACCGACCTCATCATCCGCGAGACCGACAGGCTCAATGCAATACTCCAGGACTATCTCACCATATGCAGGAAACCGTCTTTCCATCCCGTCAATATCCATGAGATCGTGGAGAAGGCGCTCACCATCCTTGCGGTCCCGATCAAAAAGGCAGGCATATCGCTCAAGCGGCTTTACGATCCAAGCCTGCCTCAGGTACGGGGTGATGAATCAAAACTGCTCCAGGTCTTTCTGAACATCATTAAGAACGCGGTCGAGTCCATGTCCAGGGGAGGAACGATCGATATCGCGACATCCCCCTCCCAGGAGCTGTTCGGCGACCACGGAAAGACCAAGCGCATGGCCCTCATTTCCATATCGGATACCGGCAGGGGCATGACCGACGCCGAAGTGGAGAAGATCTTCCTTCCCTTTTTTACCCGAAAGAAGGGAGGGACCGGCATCGGGCTTTCCCTTTCAAAAAAGATCGTCAATGACCATGGGGGGATGATCAAGGTGCAGAGCACGAGAGGCAAAGGCACGTCTTTTTCGGTCTACCTGCCGTTCAGAGATGATGGATAAGAAGATACTCATCATAGATGACGACGAGAGCATCATCTGGGTCATTAAGAAAGCCCTGGAGCCGCTCGGGTACAAGGTTTCGTCCCGCACGAGGCTCACGTCAGGTCTCCGGGCAGTGGACGATCACCCCCATCTCGTCCTCCTTGACCTCATCCTGCCGGATGGCAACGGGATCGAGGGGCTGCGCGAGATCCGCTCGACCGATCCGGACATCACGGTGATCATGATCACGGCAAATGCGAAGATGGAAAGCACGATCACGGCGATGAAAGAAGGGGCATATGACTACATCGAAAAGCCCTTCGACATCGAAGAGCTGAAGATCGTTGTGGACAAGGCATTCAGAGATCTCGCCATGAAACAGGAACTGCGGGAGCTGAAGAAGGCGGCCTTCGAGACCGAGACACCGCAGATGATCGGCAAGAGCCCGAAAATGCTGAAGGTATTCAAGGACATCGGCAAGGTCGCATCAAAGGACATTACGGTTCTCATTACCGGAGAAAGCGGCACCGGGAAGGAACTCGTGGCCAAGGCGATCCATTTTAATAGCAGGCGTTCCGGCGGACCGTTCATAGCCCTGAACGCGGCATCCATTCCGAAGGACCTGCTGGAGTCGGAGCTCTTCGGGTACAAAAAGGGCGCCTTCACCGGCGCCGTCGGCAACAAGACCGGAAAGATCGAGGCGGCAAATGGCGGCACCCTGTTCCTTGATGAGATAGCCGAAATGGACCCGAACCTTCAGGCAAAGCTGCTCCGGTTTCTCCAGGACAAGGAATTCACCCCTCTCGGCAGCACGGTGAGCATGCAGGCCGATGTCCGCATTATCGGAGCTACGAACAGGGACCTTTCCGAAACCACCGCGCGGGGGGCCTTCCGCGAAGATCTCTATTACCGGTTTAATGTCGTGCAGATAAAGGTTCCTCCCCTGCGCGACAGAAAGGAGGACATCCCTCTTCTCATCAAGGCATTCCTCAGGGATGCAGCGGAAAAGTTCGAGACCGGAGAAAAAGAACTTTCGAAGGACGCAAAGGCCCTGCTCGCAAAATATGACTGGCCGGGCAATGTCCGCGAGCTTGAGAATGTAATAAAACGGGCGTGCGTACTGTCTGCGGGGACCGTCATAGAAAAAAAAGACCTTCTCCTCGAAGAGGACAATGCCTATTCCATCAAGGAATTCCTCGAGGAGAAACTGAAGCGGTACCTCAAGGACATGGCACGGGTCACGAACTTCAACCTGCATGACACCATCCTCTCGGAAGTGGAGAAAGCGCTCATCTCGATCGTCTTAAGGGAAACCAACGGCAACCAGCTCAAAACGGCCCGGCTTCTCGGCATCAACCGGAACACGCTGCGCGCAAAGATCAAAGAATACAAAATCACGTAGCCCTGTCCCCGCAATCACCGGCGCACCTGCATGACTCTTGCAAGTATTGCCGATTGCTGTTAATCTGTAGTCATTTATGAGGAGAGTCCGATGACCATTACCCAGGAGCTTCTTGAGATCCTTGCCTGTCCGGAATGTAAAGGGCCGGTCCAGCTTGCTCCAAAAGGAGACGGCCTCATCTGCAGGTCATGCGGTCTCATCTATCCTGTCAGGAACAACATACCGGTAATGCTCTTCGATGAAGCAGTAAGATTTCCATAAAATTTCATCTGTCCGTCAGTACCTTTTGGGGGACAAAGGAGGGGATCATGGCAGCGGAAACTGCAGCATCAAAAAAGCCCAAGTTGGGGGAGATCCTTGTGACATACGGGGTCATTACCCAAAACATGCTCAAAAACGCCCTGAGGCGCCAATCACAGGTCGGCGGTCAGATCGGGTCCGTGCTGGTCGAGATGGGATATGTCACGACCGCCACGCTTCTCGACTTCCTGAGCAAGCAGTTCGGCGTACCTTCGGTCAATCTGTTCAAGCTTGACATCCCGTCTGAAGTGCTGAAGGCCCTGCCTATCGAGAAGATCAAGGAATACAAAGTCCTGCCCCTCGAGATCGATAATAAACTGACCCTTGCCATGGTCAACCCGAACGATTATGTCGCCATCCGGGACATTGAATTCATCCTCGGCAAGCGTGTCAATACGGTCATCGTGCCTTCCCTCCAGTTCAACGCCGCTATCAAGAGCATCGAGGCCGGGGACACGGGGTCATTCAGAGGAACCGAGATCGAACAATCCTGCGACGCGGCACGTTCTGAGGGTGCCGGCGATATGAACACCCTGCTCCGTCAGATGATGGAGACCAGGGCAACCGACCTGCAGCTCACGGCAGGCGTTCCGCCGAGCCTCAAGATGAGCAGCGAACTGAGGCGCCTGAACATGCCGCCCCTCACGCCCGAACACATGAAGAACTACGCACAAACGCTTATGAACCCGGAACAGCAGACACGCTTTGACCAGTTCAATGATCTTGATTTCGCGTTCACGGACAAGGAGTTCGGGAGATTCAGGGTGAATATCTACAAGCAGAGGAACTCTGTCTCCATTACCATTCGAAGGATACCGGAGAGCATCCCGACGATACGCGAGCTCGGCCTGCCGGAAGAGCTCGAGGGCTTTGCGCTCAAGACGCAGGGGCTCATCCTGATAACCGGCCCCGCGGGCCACGGAAAATCGACGACGCTCGCGGCCCTCGTGGATATCATCAATGCGAAAAGGAGATGTAATATCGTCACGCTCGAAGACCCCATCGAGTATCTGCATAAACATCAGAACAGCAATGTGAATCAGAGAGAGATCGGCATCGACACGGCATCGTTCCACGACGGGCTGAAGCATATTTTCCGGCAGGACCCCGATGTCATCGTCATCGGTGAAATGCGAGATCCCGAGAGTTTCCGGATCGCCCTTCAGGCAGCGGAGACCGGACACCTGGTATTGAGCACGCTGCACTCCCGGAATGCCACATCGACCGTTGAGCGGGTCATCGATATCTTCCCTGCTGAACAACAGCCGCAGATCAGGATGCAGCTTGCCGATTCGCTTCTCCTGGTGCTCTCGCAGCGGCTGGTGATGAAAAAGGACAGATCGGGTCTCATTCTCGCATATGAGAAAATGCTCAACTCCTTCAAAATAAAGACCTTCATCCGGGACAGCAAGACCCATCAGATCAGATCACAGATGCAGCTGCCGGGAGAGGAGTACGCGTCGATAGATGTCAGTCTTGCACGGCTTGCCGGCGATGGGCTCATAACTGTTGAGGAAGGTGCAAAGCATGCGGACAACGTTGCGTTTTATCAGGAGGCGGTCAAGGGAAAATTCACGAAATAGACGGAAAGACGGTCATCCGGCAAGATAGGAAAAGCGCTGGACGAAGTCCGGGACGCTCAAGCCGGCTGTCTGCGCAAGCATCTCTACCGTGCCGGGAGCAAAATCCTCTTTTTCGAGACGTATCATATATTTTCTGCCGACCTCGTAGGCTTCTGCCGTGATATCGACAAGCCGCACCTTGGTCTTGCCCGTTGTGGGGTCCACCATTTCAACAAAGGAGACCGGCCTGAGCCTTCCTTCATCAAGGGTGATCATCGCTCCCGTGCCGCCGTTCAGCAGGAAACGGACAGCGCCGTAGCCGAGGTCGCGGGTATATTCAATGTCGTAGGGGATTGGGTCAGCAGCCCTCAGCTCATAACCGATGGTCTTATGAACAATGGTCATCCTGAGGCCCCTCGCCTCAAGGCTTCTCCGGACGTTGTTGCTGATGATCCTGCCGAGCTGGATCTCCGACAGGCGCATCCTTCCGAGTTCGTCGCACTTGATATCTTCGCAGGCACGAAGTTCCTCTTCGTCAACCTTTGCCGCAATGCCCTCGGCCAGCACCACAACGCCATGGTCCTTGCCGTTGGCAAGCCGCTTGATGATCGATCCTTCAATGATGTCCGTTATTTTCTGGAAATGGAGCATACCCCCGGTAAATTCCTCGGGGATGAGCGTTATTGTTGCTCCTGCAGCTTTCCCTATGCCAAGGGCGAGATGACCGGCATTTCGTCCCATGGTCGTGATGAAATACCATCTCCCGGTGGTACGTGCGTCCTCCATGATGTTCTTCAGGATCTCAACACCCCAGTGGCGCGCAGTATGATATCCGAATGACGACCTCCCCCCCGGAAGAAGCAGATCATTATCGATCGTTTTGGGCACATGGACTACCGATATCCTCCCCCTCGACTCGCTCTCGATCCAGCGCGCCATAAAGGCAGTGCCATCACCGCCGATAGTGATCAGGTAGCGCACTTTCAGGGCCTTGAGCATCTGCTGGAGCGTGGGAAAGCCTTTCCGGGCAACGTCCATCGTATCGCGGGATGTCCTGAGTATCGATCCTCCCGTAGTATGGATTCGTGACACATCCTCAATGCACAGGGGGACTACGCTTTTCCTGTCGCCGGCAAAAAGGCTCTTGAAGCCCCCGATGATGCCGATGACCTCCTTGCCCTCATTAATGGCCTCGATCGTTGCAGCGCTGATCACGCCGTTTATCCCGGGAGCAGGCCCGCCACCCACGACTATTGCAAGCACTTCTTTTTTCATTCCATTTTCATGAGACCGCGTGTCTCCTCTTTCGCATAATTATGCCACAGCGGCGAATCCGGCCTCTTCCGTGCGAGGAAGGCAATAAAACCGTCCGATGTCATTCTCGCACAATATCACGCATGGGACAAGCGTCCATGCCCGGCTTTCCTCCGGAGAGCAGCAGCCTCCCGGGGACCATAGGAGCGCCTTGGGCAGAACGTTGTATCTCAGCTGTCATCATGGTCCCGGAAATATCTGGCCAGAACGTTCTGTATGTTCCCTGCGATACTGTCTTTCGCGTTTATTATATAGATGCGGCGTCCGATATGAAAGAGTTCCTTTTCGATACGGACGACGGGCACCCCTTCTTTTCCCCGTTCCGCGAGCATGGCCTCGAACATGGGGACGATCTTATCCTTCATTCTGAGTTCCGTATCCATGAGGAATATCGCGACTTCCGGCGAAAGATCGTCAATCCTGTCGAGATATGCAGATATCTCCCCCTCGTAGACCTGCTTGGGAGGTGACGATTTGACCTCTACATAGCAGAGTTCCCCGTCCATCTTAGCGATGACATCGTAGTCACCGCCCGTTTTCCGGCCCTTGAACCTGATCCCCCGGACGGCCTCTGCAGAGAACTCCCGTCTGAGGACTTCCGCAACATACCATTCGAGCGTTTCTCCGAAGCTCCTGACGCGTTTCCCTGCGACCGCATATCCGGTGTCCCGCACGTCAACGAGCCTGAGCGAACGCAGATATTCAATATACTGACAGGTCACATCAGCAGTCGCATACCGCGCCACCATTTTCCCCGTAAAAAAATCCTGATGCTTGATCACATCCCTGAGAAAAAGACGAAAAGAATATTTTCCCATCATCGCATAGTAGCCGTCGATAGAGCGCCTTGACGGGATAAGAAGATCTTCCGCGGGTTCCTTGGAAAAGACCTGAAACCCCCGTCGTTTGAGAAGCACTTCAAGAGGGGACGAAAGAAGGACGAGACGCTTTCTGAGCCTGATGATCTCCCGCTCAAGACGATTCAGTTCGCGGTCATGGTGTTCCGACATGCGCACTCCCCGCCCGTTAGCACGGGAATGAAGGAAGGATTATGCCTGCTTCTTATCGCCGGCAGTGAACTTTACGGCAACCCGCCTGTGTCTCGGACCGTCGAATTCGCAAAAGAAGATGGACTGCCACGTCCCCAGCACAAGCTTGCCGTCCTCAACAAAGACATGCGACGACATCCCGATGATCGACGCCTTGATATGAGCCGAGGAGTTCCCCTCGCGATGATGATAATCCCCTTCAAAGGGGACCAGCTTGTTCAGATATGTCTGGATATCACGCTGTACGGACGGATCTGCGCCTTCATTGATCGTTATGCCGGCAGTCGTATGGGGAACGAACAGATAACAGATGCCGTTGGCTATGCCTGCTTCCTTGACCGTCTCCTGGATCTTTTCCGTGATGTCGACGAATTCCGTCCTTGTCTTGCTCTTTACATTTATGTATCGTACCACCTGATCCCCCTGAGATAAAAAACGCGTTATGCAAAAATGCTGTCATAAAAAGGCTGATCAGCAGCAAATGCAATTTCTATTATAAGAATATTTTCCGGCAAATCAAGGTTTCTTATTTTCGCCATGTCCTTCCCCGTTGTAACGACCCATTCAGCCCCGGACACGCGGCAGTCTTTCACGATATCAGCAATATCCTGCTGAGTGTAAGGATGATGATCGGGGTAGACCCTCATGCCGGCGACCCTCGCTCCTGTGCCTGCAACCGTGCTTCGGAACGATCCGGGATCGGCAAGCCCGCAAAAACAGAAGACGTTCATGCCATGCATCCATGCGAGAGGCTTTTTCTCTCCCGACCGCAGGGACACCGAAACCGCCCGGTGATCGGAAAAAAAGACCGGTGCGTTCTCATTATATTTCCGTATCTCCCGGATGAGGCCGATGTCCTCCCTCGGAGACTTGGTAACTGCGATCACGTCAGCCCTTTTCAGTTCAGTCAATGGTTCTCGCAGGCGGCCCGACGGGAGCAACTTCCTGTTGCCGAACGGATTGCCGGCATCGATGAGAACGACATCCCTGTTCCGGTATAACCTCCAGTGCTGGAACCCGTCATCGAGGATGAACAGGACACGACTCAAGGCTTTCGCTTCAATACCGGTGGCGTGCCCTTGTATCCCGCCCGCTCTTCCTCCTGCACCCTCTGCTTCTTTCCCCATGCCTAAAGCCTGCAGCGCAAACATTCCCGACGCATATCGGTCAGGCCCTTTTACGATCTCTACGCCGGGCAGCCTCTCTGCCATCAGGAACGGCTCGTCCCCCGCCTGTGATGCCGAGAGCAAAGGACCATCTCCTTTCGAGACAAAACACGGCCCCCTTGTGGCCCCCTTATAGCCTCTGGTAAGAATGATCGGCCTGAATCCGCGTTTCATTGCCTCTTCGGCTACGGCAATGGTTGCGGGTGTCTTTCCCGTACCCCCGACCGTGATGTTGCCGATGCTTACAACCCTGCACGGCAGCTTTTTACGGTCCATTACGGCTACTCGCCTTTTCACCGACAGACCGATATAATACAGATATTCGAAAAAGTCCATGGCATCCTATTCTACCGCAACTTTCCGCAAAAGCATGCGCTTTCTTTTGCTCTTATGAACACAAACCCTCCTGCTCCTGCCCCGTCCGTGTTAGAATACGGTCTGAACATTGCAGGGGAAACTCTGTGCCACTCAGCGGCAGAGCAAGGAGAAATCAATGGATACATGCCCATGCGGATCAAATGCAGCCTATACAGACTGCTGTGAACCGGTAATAACAGGCCGGAGACAGGCAGCAACAGCGGAAGAGCTCATGCGCTCGCGCTACAGCGCCTATGTGATGAAAGAGATCGATCACCTCTGCTCTTCGCTTCATCCTGACCATCGTTCGGATTTCAATCAGGAAACGACCCGTGCATGGGCCGAACGTTCTGCATGGCACAATCTCGATGTCCTGAGCACGGTCGGCGGGGGTGGTGAAGACACCGAGGGCACGGTCGAGTTCATTGCGACATTTACGGACAACGGGACCAGACACGAGCATCACGAGCTGTCCTCTTTCAAGAAGGAAGCCGGCAACTGGTACCTCGTGGACGGCAAGGTGCTTCCCCCGAAACAGTTTGTCCGCGCTGAACCCAAGACAGGACGGAATGCTCCCTGCCCCTGCGGCAGCGGCAGGAAATTCAAGAAATGCTGCGGCACTGCGCCATGAAGGGCGCGGCCCGAGGAAAGGAATAACCATGAGCATTCTGCCGGAAGGTGAGCAATTAAGAAGAGCGGTCAAATGGGTATCGGACGAGCGCACCGAGCACCCCGAAATCCCCCTTTACACCGTGATCGAAAAGGCCTGACTCAAGTTCGACCTGACGCCGAAAGACGAGGAATTCCTGATGCGGTATGTCACTGAAGGCCGGGAAGAACAATAGGAATGAAGGGATGGATGTCAGCGACCGGCATGGCAAGTCGCAACTTTCCCGTGTTATGATTGCCGAAACCGGCGGGGACACAATTTCTTTCATCATTGATTGAAGGCACCGGCGCGAAAAATGAAAAGACTATCTTTGAACCTGTGGAGAAAATGTGATCGGCAGCGGTAAAGGAAAAAGACTATATAACGGGCCGCAGAAGAGACGAAGCCCGAGATATGAAAAGAAATTCCAGGTAAAGCTGGAATATGATGACAAGGTCCATGAAGTCAGGACTATTGATATCTCCAACCACGGCGTCCTCATCCCCAAACGTCTGCCCCCTCCCGTAGGAACGAACGTCAAAGTCACTCTCATCATCAGGGGTGAATCTTCTACTTTTGAGGGGACGGTCAGGAGACATACCAAATGCCTCGTGAACGGTGTTCAGACAACCGGGATAGGTATTGATTTCTCATCTCCCGAGTATGAAGAGTTCGTCAGAGATAAGATCATCATTGCCTGAGCGTTCCCTGACCTTGACCGCCGCACCCGTCAATGGTGCATGGTATAATGAGAATCGGAACGAAGCATTCATTACTACTACAAAATATGCTTCGGGCAACAAAGTGGGGGGTTTAGTGATGGAATACCGGGGTCAGGGGGGTAATACTGTCGAAAAGAGAACGGACGTGCGGTGTCCCGTCCGTTTGTTTGTCATGGGGGAATTCAGGAATAAGCCGTTCTCTTCAGCGGCACAGAACTTAAGCACTTCCGGCATGCTCTTTGAAACAGACCGGGTCCTCGCCAGGCATGACAAGATAACATGCTCATTCGTCCTCCAGCATAAAATTACGGTGAACGGAGAGATTGTGAGAGCATCGACAAAAACGCCTGACGTTTACGATTACGGCGTTCGGTTCCTGGATGTTGATCCCAGATCTAAAGGAGAGATAGAAGCTCTTGTCAGGAGCCGGATGAGACGCTGAAACTGCTCCGCACCTTTTTTGCATTTTTCGTCCCGCAGCCTCCCGAAGCATGCAGTCGGTCACGATAAAGCGTACGACGATTCATTCCCTGTCGATGTATTCTTCGATGATCTTTACGGTCCGGTCAACAGCCCCGGAGTTCTTCAGATACAAGGCACGGGCCTTTTCACCTGCAGCTCTTGCCTTTTCCGGTTGAATGAGGAGTTCCTTGATCTTCTTGGCAAGGCCTGTAGAGGTGACTTCGAAGGCCGCGCCCTCATCAATGAAACTTCTGATGAACGGGAAGTTCTCCATGTGCGGGCCGCAAATGACCGGTTTCCCCCAGTACGCCGGCTCAAGCGGGTTTTGGCCGCCGACTCCCTCAAAGCTCTTTCCCATGATGGCGATTTGGGCAATGCTGTAGACTGCCGTCAATTCGCCGATCGTATCAAGAAGGAGTATGTTGCAGGCTGGGTCGAACTGCTCCCTGTCTCCTGATCCGAGTTCCGATCGCCTGCAGTACCGGATATCGGACCTGATGATCGTCTCCTCAGCCTCTTTAAAGCGTTCCGGATGGCGGGGAGCAATGATGAGCTTAAGACCGGGGAAGAGATAGACATTCTCGCGGTAGGCATCGATCATGATCTGCTCCTCCCCCGCATGCGTACTCCCCGCAACGATCACCGGCCCTATGATCCCCTTCGTCCACTCGGGGACATCCTTCGAAATGTCCATGTCAAACTTGAAGTTGCCGGTGACCCTGACCTTCTCCTCCTGTGCGCCAATGGACCTTATCCTCTCTGCATCCGTATCGCTCTGCATGCAGAAAAGGGCCACATGATCGAACACCTTCTTCATGAAGAAGGATACCTTGAGATATCCTTTGGCGGATTTCTTTGAGATCCGGCCATTGAGGACCAGTACCGGGACATTCCTTTCATGAGCAACCCTGAAGACATTTGGCCAGAGTTCGGTCTCCAGCACGATGAACAGCCGGGGATTGATATGCGCGAAGCATCGCCTCAATATGCAGCGGAAGTCAAAAGGAAGATACACGATGGTTGTCCCCTCCGGCGCTTTTTCCCCGGCAACCTTCTGGCCGGTATCGGTGATGGTCGAAAGGATCACGGGGAGAGCTGGACACACTTCTTTCAGCCTTCTCAGAAGAGGAAGTGCGGCATTCACTTCACCGACCGAGACCGCGTGGATCCAGATGGGGGCCTGGAGCCCGAGCTGCGGGACAACAGGCAAAAGACCAAATTTCTCATGCAGCCATCTCTTTCTCAAATCCCGGGGTCTTTTCAGATACTGAGGGACAAAGAAGATCGCGAAAGCGCATGCATAGAGGATGCTGTAGATCAGGAACATGTCAGGCCTGTCGGTATTGAGAGGCATCTGACATGCCCATGTCCTGCATAGCGGTCAGTCATCTCTTCCATTCGGCCATATCGATGACCATTTCAGCGACCCTGTCAGAGGCGTGCTTTCCGGCGAACACCTTTTGCACATCGCCATATGCCGCCAGCATCTGCTGCCGATATGCGGCATCATTCATGATCCTCCCAAGTTCCTGAATCACATTTTCCACCGTGGCATCCTTCTGAAGCAGTTCTTTGACCACCTCGCGGTCCGAAAGGATGTTGACCAGGGACACCCACTTTACCTTGACAATGCGTTTGCCCAGCCAAAAGGTTAGCGGAAAGAGCTTGTACATGACAACCAGGGGCACGCCGAGCAGGACTGCCTGAAGCGTTGCGGTACCGGATGCGATCACGGCATGGTCCGAAGCAGCAAGGGTCAAGAGGGACTTTCCCTTATTGACCTTCACTCCTTCAGCTTTCAGCAGATCGACAATTTGCAGGTGTTTAACCAGATCGGTGTTCGGAGCAAACGGGATGCAGTACTGATATCCGGGGAAAGACCGTTTGCATGCCCTGACCGTTTCGAGAACGAGCGGGAGAAGCCGCTCAAGTTCATGAGGTCTGCTGCCGGGGAGCAGCGATATCAGCGGGACATCAGGAACGAGGCCCAGTTCCGCCTTCAGCCCTCGTTTGTCAGCCTTCATGCCACGGATCTCATCAAGGACAGGGTGCCCCACAAACTCCGCATCAAGACCGGTATCGCGGTAGATCTCCGCCTCAAAGGGCAGTATGACCGCCATCCGGTCCACAAGACCCGCGATCTTCTTTACCCTGCCTCTTCTCCAAGCCCACACCTGAGGGCTCACATAATAGAGTACGGGGATGTTCAGCTTCCGGGCCTCTGCTGCGAGACGGAGGTTGAAGTCTGGATAGTCGATCAGTACGAGGACAGAAGGCCGATACGTGAGGAACGCTCCGGAAGCTTTTCTGAATGTCTCTTTGAGTGTCTTTATGGAGGAAATCGCTTCTGCAATACCAAAAGCGCTTGCTATGCCGGAGAGAAGCTCGACCCCCGCCGCCTTCATCCGGTCGCCGCCAATACCGACGACCCTGACCTGGGGAACTTTCTTTTTCAGGGCCTCTGCGAGGAGTGATCCGTAGAGTTCCCCGGAAGTCTCGCCTGCAACGATCATGACCGTTTCAGACATTGTTGATGATCTCTGCGATCTCCCTTATGGTCTTTTCTTCAAGCTCGGGGTACATGGGGAGCGAAAGCACGCTCCCTGCGGCCTCTTCGGAAACAGGGAAGTCTCCCTTTTTATGTCCGAGGAAGCTCAGTGCCTCCTGCAGGTGCAGGGGGATCGGGTAATAGACCACTGACGATACGCCCGCATCGTTAAGTTTGCTCTTTATGTCATCCCGCCTCGGGCTTCTTATCGTATACTGGTGATACACATGTGTCATGCCCGGCCTTTCAACCGGCTTGAGAACGCTGCCCGAAATATATCTGTTATACAAAGCCGCGTTTTCCCTTCTTTTCCCGTTGTATGCGTCGATCCGCGAGAACTTCACCAGCAGGATCCCGGCCTGCAGCTCATCAAGCCTGCTGTTGAAGCCGACGGACTCATGCTTGTATGCTCCCTTCGAACCATGGTTCCTGAGCACCCTGATCTTCTCACCAAGACCGGCGTCGTTGAGGGTTACCAGTCCCCCGTCCCCGAACGCGCCGAGGTTCTTGCTCGGATAGAAGCTGAAGCACCCTGCATCGCCGAAACTGCCGGTCTTCTTTCCCCTGATGTCAGCACCGAATGACTGCGCACAGTCTTCAATGACGCGAAGATCATGTTTCTTTGCGATCGCCATGACAGCATCCATGTCCGCGGGATGGCCGAAAATATGGACAGGGATGATCGCCTTCGTCTTCTTCGTGATCTTTGCCTCGATCCGTGCGGGATCGATATTCATGGTATCGCGATCGATATCCACGAAGACCGGTTTGGCGCCGGTATAGATGACCGCCTCTGCGGTCGCAAAAAAGGTGAACGGCGTGGTTATCACCTCGTCCCCCTCCTCGATGCCAAGCGCTTTGACCGCAAGGTGGAGGGCATCCGTACCTGATGCAACCCCTATTGCCTCGGAAACACCCTGGTAGGCGGCAACCCGCTTCTCGAATTCGGCGACCTTCGGACCGAGGATATAATGAGCGCTCTCGAGGATCTCGGTCACGACGTCAAGTACCTCGTCCTTTATTCCGGCAAATTGCTTTTTCAGATCTATCATAGGGATCATGCTATTTCTTCTCCATAATATGGTTATTGTCTCAGCATCTCATTGATCCTGAGTACGATCTCCAGTGCCTGAGCCGCCTCTCTGCCGGAAACCCGCGGGCATGACCTGCCCAGCACACAGGAGACAAAGTCTTTCAGCTCTTCCTTGAGCGGTTCCCGGCTTTCGGGTCTGATCACATCGAAGGCGATGCCGCTGGCATCCTTGAAATACTTTCTCACTTCCTGGGTCTGATAATCAACGGAAATGAACGTATCCTGCTGATGGATCTTCAGCCTCCTCACTTTTTCCGTTGCCAGCCGGCTCGCCGTTACCAGTGCCTTGCAGCCGTTCTCAAATTCGATCCATGCCTTCGCCGCATCGATCTTCCCGGTCAGCACCCGGTCACCGGCAGCGCTGATGCTTTTTACCGCTGACTGCACGAATCCGGTGACGATGTCGATGTCATGGATCATGAGGTCAAGGGTGATATCCACGTCCGTACCCCTGCCGAGGAACGGGGAGAGCCTCTCAGCCTCGATAAATCTTGGTTCATGTACGAGTTCCGATGCGGAAACGATGGCCGGGTTGTACCTTTCGAGGTGGCCGACCTGCAGAATGCGGCTTCCGGCATCAGCTTCCCTGATGAGTTCACGTGCCTCTTCAAGGTTCTCGGTTATCGGCTTTTCGATAAATACGTCCTTCCCGGCCCTCAGGCAGGCAGACGCAATCTCGTAGTGTGTTGTCGTCGGGGTGACGATACTGACGGCATCACACTGCCCTGCGAGCTCTTTCCAGTCGCCAACCGATGAGCAGCAGTATTTTGCCGCGATCTCATCAGCCCGTGTGGTGTCCGCATCTGATACACCGACCAGTTCAACTTTTTCGAGCTCGGCGAATATGCGGGCATGATGCTGCCCGAGATAGCCGACGCCGATCACACCGATTCGCAGTGGCATTCGCTCCCCTTTCCGTCGAAATGAATAGATATTTTGCACTATCATGACTTATTTGAGCAAGGATATCGGGCAATCCTTGATTCGGACGACCCACATGGGTACAATTGAGATGCAGGGCAGGAGAAACGGGATGCTCGTTCCGTGTTTAAGCTTCGATCAACGCACGGTTTCAGCAGGCGGATTTTCAGCCCTGCGGCAGCGTGCAGGAAATACTTTTTAAAGGGAGGATCGCCTATTATGATCAAGGAAGCCATCAACCTTCTCGTCGGCGGTATTCATCTCTCTGAAGCCGAAATGGCCGAATGCATGAAAGAGCTCATGGAAGGAAATTCGACCGACGCGCAGATCGGGTCCTTCCTCACTGCTCTCAGGCTGAAGGGTGAGACGGTCGATGAGATCACCGGTGCTGCGCGGATAATGAGGGACAAGGCGGCAAAGATCAAGGCCCCTGAAGGTGTCCTGGACACCTGCGGCACTGGCGGCGACATGTCGCACACGTTCAACATATCGACGACAACGGCTCTGGTGGTTGCTGCAGCGGGTGTTCCCGTTGCCAAGCACGGGAATAAAGCGGTCTCCAGCAGATCGGGCAGTGCAGACGTGCTGGAAGCGCTCGGCATAAAAATAGACCTCCCTCCCCACAAGGTTGAACAATGTCTCTTTGAAACGGGGTTCGGTTTTCTTTTCGCGCCGCTGTTCCACCCTGCCATGAAATATGCTATCGGTCCGCGACGGGAGATGGGCATCCGGACGATCTTCAATATCCTCGGTCCCATCACCAATCCCGCAGGCGCCCGGCGGCAGATACTCGGGGTCTTTTCCGCCAGACTGACTGAAACCCTTGCGACCGTGCTTGGCAAACTCGGTGCAGACGACGCGATGGTCGTCCATGGCGAGGACGGACTTGACGAGATCACCATAACGAACGGGACACGGGTCTCACGATTCAGAGGGGGCAAGGTCGAGAACCTCATCTTCTCGCCGGAAGACTTCGGCATCAGCAGGGGAACGAGAGAAAAACTTGTGGGAGGCGACAACAGGGAGAACGCGGAACTTACCCTCGGCATTCTCCGTGGTGAAAAAGGAACGAAGCGGGACATCGTGCTGATCAATGCAGCAGCCGCTCTTATGGTGGCAGGCAGGACACATGATATGAAGACGGCTGTCAGTCTTGCTCAGGAGACTATCGATTCAGGCAGTGCCATGAAAAAATTTGAGGAGATACGAAAGGTCTCAAACAGCCTCTGATCTCAGGACTGTTTCAGCTTCAGAAAATTCCGCAGAAGGTCCTTGCCGGCTACCGTCAGGATCGACTCGGGATGGAACTGCACCCCCTCGATAACCACCTCTTTGTGACGTACCCCCATGATCTCTCCGGCATCAGTCCAGGCAGTGGTTTCGAGACAGTCGGGCTTTGTCTCTCTTCTGATGAGCAGCGAATGGTACCGCGTGGCTTCAAACGGGTTGGGCAACCCCTCGAATACAGTCTTGCCGTCATGATGAATGAGCGAGGTCTTTCCATGCATGAGCCGCGGCGCGCGGATGATCTCTCCTCCGAAGGCCGCGCCGATCGACTGGTGGCCGAGACATACGCCGAGTATCGGAAGCTTACCGCCAAAATGCCTGATCGTTTCGACTGATATGCCGGCCTCGTTCGGCGTACACGGTCCCGGAGAGATGACGATCCGGTCAGGCCGCATGGCCTCGATCTCGGCAATCGTGATCCTGTTGTTCCTGAAGACACGCACGTCCTCGCCCAGTTCGCCGAAGTACTGGACCAGGTTATAGGTGAACGAATCGTAGTTGTCGATCATCAACAGCATATGTTTTCCCTCTTGCTCATCACGGTTTCCTAGTCCAGCCCTTCTTCGGCCATATCCACTGCTTTCATCATACCCTTCGCCTTGTTGACCGTCTCTGCGTATTCCTTCTCCGGTTCTGAATCTGCAACAATGCCGGCGCCTGCCTGCACATAGACCTTGCCTTCTTTCATGATGAGCGTACGGATCGTGATGCACATGTCCATGTTGCCCGAATAGCTGAAATACCCTACCGATCCGGCATACGGTCCCCGCTGCGTGGGTTCAAGCTCCTCAATGATCTCCATGGCGCGGACCTTCGGCGCTCCTGACACCGTGCCGGCGGGAAAGCATGCCCCCAGCACGTCAAACGCATCGAGATCATCCTTAAGGTCGCCCTCGACATTCGAAACAAGATGCATGACATGACTGTACCGCTCGACGGTCATAAGGTCGGTCACTTTCACGGAACCGACCTTTGCCACTCTCCCCACATCGTTCCTGCCAAGGTCGACCAGCATGATATGCTCGGCGATTTCCTTCGGGTCCTGCTTCAGTTCTTCCTCGAGCGCCCTGTCTGCAGCCTCGGTCTCGCCTCTCCGCCGGGTGCCCGCAATAGGCCGCAGAACGATCTTTCCGTTTTCCATACGGACAAGGATCTCGGGGGATGACCCGACCAGCTTTGCAGCGCCCGTATCGAGAAAGTACATATATGGTGACGGATTGATCACCCGCAGCGCACGATAGACCATAAAGGGATCGACCGGTGACGTCCGTTCGAACCGTTGGGAAAGTACGACCTGGACAATATCTCCTGCCATGACATATTCTTTCGACCGCTCCACGGCAGAGAGAAAATCCTGTTTCGGCATGTTCGCGCCGAACCCGTTGGAATGAACGGCGGCAGTGCTGGTCACCGGCTCCGCCGGAGATTTGAGGCGGCTGACGATCGCGTCGATCTTCTGCACCGACTCCCGGTAGATATCCCCGATGTCCCTGCCGTCGATATGGGCATTCGAAACGACCTGGATCTTCTGCCGCAGGCTGTCGAAGATCAGCATGGTGTCCGTGAGCATGAGGAAGAAATCAGGCAGTTCGAGGCCCTGCTTTTCAGCCTGCTGCACCGGCTCAAAGAACCTGACCATGTCATACCCGATATATCCCACGAGGCCGCCGAAGAACCTCGGCAGACCTTTCACCTCAACCGGGCGATACGCTGCTATCTCTTTTTTGATGACCTCCAGGGGGTTATCCGAGTCAGTGACCACAGAAGCTGTAGTCCCCTCGATCACCTCGACCCTGCGGCCCCTTCCCTTCAGAACCTTCGACGGGCGGGAGCCGATGAACGAATAGCGAGCCCACTTTTCTCCGCCCTCGACGCTCTCAAGCAGGAACGAGGGGCTTCCGCCGAGCTGCAGAAAGGCCGTCACCGGCGTAAAGGTGTCGGCAAAAATCTCCCGATAGACAGGGATGAGGTTGCCTTTCGCCGAAAGCTTTATGAACTCTGATAGATCCGGGTAGTGCATATTGACAAACTTTTCTTCAATTCAGTACTATGTAATGTCCTGCAATTATAGCGCATTACAGGGCAATAAGTTAAGGGTAGCACCTTCAGCGTTCGTACTCTTAATAGGTGAAGCCATGCGGGAATAGCTCAGTTGGTAGAGCACAACCTTGCCAAGGTTGGGGTCGCGGGTTCGAATCCCGTTTCCCGCTCCATAAATTCAGCAAATAAGTGATTAACAGTGAGTCATCAGTTTAACTATCGGTACAATTCCTTACTTTTTTCTATCGCCAGTCACTGATCACTGTTTACGGATCACTGTCTTTGTCGGCGGCGTACCCAAGTGGCTAAGGGAGAGGTCTGCAAAACCTTTATGCAGCGGTTCGAATCCGCTCGCCGCCTCCACCCTCCTCAGGATGCGTTCTCCCTGAGCGATTCGAGCAGCGCCGGGTCCAGATCCTTTTCCTCGAAATACTCCTGTTCCAGGGATTCTACGTAGAACCGGTCGAGGCCGCTGTTTTGGAGGAAATCCTCCCTGAGTGCAGTGTCTCTGGCCTGAATGACCTGCGGGAGGATCTGGTTGAGATATACCGACTCCTTGCGCAGATCCAGAAAAACCTTTTCAAAAAGCTTGGCAGGGATCTTTGCAGGGAACCCTTTTCCGGCAAGTTCGCGGGCAATGTCCTCCCGTATCTGGTTCCTGACCTCTTTCAGCTCCAGGCCCGGGAAGAAGCTCCTCATCCGCTCCTTCAGGGCGGCATGGATCTCGAAATAGAGCTTTTCCTCTTCAGCAAGTGCCGTAAGCTCGGTGATCACATCACGATACGATGCCTCACCGTTCTGGATGTTCTCCACACCCCTGACGACCAGTTTCAGCTTGCGTTTTCCGTACGCAGTGATATATCTGTTGTCCAGTAGATCCTTGATGAAGACAGCCCTGAACAGGTCGTCCTCAAGGACGTCGAACTCCTTCTTGTTTCCGACGAGGCTCCTGAGCGCTTCCTCCTTGAACTCAATGTTCTTCATGAACGAGAGCTGGCTCAGAAGCGCCTGCACGTTGTCATACCGGTCGAAATACGTGACAATAGAGCTGAACTCCTCAAAGACCGTGAAGTCATCCGTTTCCCGCGAGAGTTCATCGCATGCCTTGCCGATATCGAGGAGCACCTGCTCAAACCCCCTGTCGTTCTGCGCATACGCGATATGCTTCGCCTTGATCAGCCTGACGATATCCTCCTTGATGATATGCTGTTTGAGCGTCTGGTCCTTGAAGAAAAGATTTTCGAGGATGGCACGTGCTTCCTTCAGATACTCCTGTTCCTCCACCTCCAGCACCTTCTTGTCCCTGAGCAGCAGGTCGTCAAGGGTGTCGAACAGCACAACGGGTATGTTATTGCGGATGCTCAGGGTCCGGAGACGGTTAAGCCGCGCATGCTCGGACGTGTGAAGCGTGTCGTCAGAAAGGCCCTGCACGAGAATATCCCGGTACTCGTCGACCACCAGCCTGTTCTCCGGGTGGCGGTACATGACGTCGATCTTCATCCGCTCCTGCTGGTACTGGTCGATGCCGTTGCGCTCCACGATCTCGCCCAAATGCAGCGCCTCCTGGGGCGAAAGCGTCTTGTTCCGCGCATAGAAATTCCGGTACGCGTCGTAATATTCCCGGTTCGCCCTGTTGATCAGTTTGAATATGAAGACCATGGACCGTTTTTCCCTGAGTTCCGCGCAGAAGGTCTCCAGGAGTTCGGTGTCCCTGTTCAGGGACAGCAGATCCGTGCGCTTCAGAAACTTGCCCACAGACTTCAGCACCTGCCGCTGACGCTTCTTTTGATCACCTTCTGTTTCGGACGCGACGAGAAAGAAATAGTTGGCGACAGCGTGGCCCTGCAGGAAGAGGCGGTAAAACGTTTCCGACCCATCCGTATCGTTTGTGAAAACGACCTGTTCCCGCTCATCCATGACCGCCCCGAACATGATAAGGCGGTTGAGCACGCCTTCCTTTTCCATGTCCTTGAGCGGTTTTTCAACACCGAACATATATTCGCAGAAGCTGCCGCCGGTGCCGCGGTAGCTCACGCCCGTTTCGGATATGGTCAGTTCGTTCCCCCGGGCAAAGAACCGGATGCGGCCGGGCTCCTCCTCATAAAAATAAGCATTGAAGATGTCAGCCCCGGACACAAGGGCAAAGAAATCCACGGGACCAAGACTTCCGTGGAGTCTGAGGTCTCTGATCATAAAGGAAATATACCACAGCGCCGCAGTTTAATTCTAATGCCGGCTGCCTCGACTGGGCCAGAAACATTGATGAAAGACATGGATTGCTTTATTAAAAAAACAGGCATTATGACGAAGAACAATCCTCATCCCTTATGGAAAAGATCATCTTTCGTGCGCATCTTCCTTGCACTGATCACCCTGACCCTGTTCGACTCATTGTCAGCCGGGGACAGAGG
>VEOY01000198.1 GCA_012026685.1 Nitrospirota bacterium | reverse complement strand
GGCAGAGAGCGTCTGAGGAGATCTGCATAATGAAGATTGAGAACCTGAGAACAGAGAAAAAAGGAAACAGGCCGAGGGTGGCTGCTTCGATCACATGGGAAGACTGCGACCGTCCTGCTCTTGATATGTACTTCGAAACAGAAGAAGCGTTCGAAGAGGGCCTGACGTGCGATCCTCATGCTTTTCTTGTCGGATGTGTCCTGCCTGCCATGCATCATGGTGAGAAAAGGGTCCGCATCGACGCGGACATCTGCCCGGAGCTGAGAGAGAACCTTAACACGGCAATGCACTGGATACGCCACTGGTATTACGGTCCGGACCGCGAACTGGTCACGATCGAAGCCGGGATACGGAGAGGGCTCTCGCATGAACGGACAACCGGGAGGACAGGCTTTTTCTTCTCAGGGGGCATCGACTGCCTCGCAGCACTCCGCGCAAACAGGCTCAACTATCCGAAGGAACATCCCGGATACATCAGGGACGGGCTGCTCATATACGGTCAGAACATCGAATCTGACAGCAGACCCGAGACCTTTGCGAAAGCATGCGCGGAGTTTGCAGAGCTTGTTGCGGAGAGCGGCATAGTCCTTGTCCCGGTCTATTCGAACATCCGACTCCTGGATGACAGCAAGGAGATGTTCAGTATAAATCACGGGGCCATTCTGGGTGCTGTTGCGCATGCGTTTTCCCGAAGGCTCACCTCCGTTTGCGTTTCAGCGAGCGACAGCATCCCCGGGCTTCGGTTCGTGCGGAGCCCGATCGTCAAACCCCATGGTTCCCATCCGCTGCTGGACCCGTGTTTCGGCAGCAGCGATATGAGGATACGGCATGACGGTATTACCATGACGAGGCTCGACAAAACAAGGCTGATTGCAGAATGGGACACGGCGCTCAGGAACATCAAGGTCTGCGGACCGAACTGGCCGGGCAGGAACTGCGGGCAATGCGAGAAGTGCATCAGGACCATGCTTGAGCTGCTTGCGGTAGGGGTCCTGGACAGGTCGAAGGCATTCCCGGCCGGTGCTATTACGGAGGAACTGGTAGCACGCGTGCATATCAAGAAGTCTGCCTTCGGATATACCATTGACGACGATTACCTGGAGCTGATCGAACCCCTCAAGCGGGTTGGCAGGCCTGATCTCGCGCATGCCGTCGGGCAGGTGGTAAGACGGGCCGGGCAGAAGAAGCGCGGCCTTGCCACGAAGCTCAGAGAGCTGGACAGGAAATACCTGGCCGGAACGCTTGCGAAGACAAAGAAACTGGTGACCTCTTAGGGAAGGCTTTCTGCGTGGCAAATGAAAATTGAGAATCTGAGAACCGAAAAACATGACGGCAGGGCAAGAGTAGCTGCGACCGTTATCTGGGAAGACTGCGGACGCCCGGCGCACGAGGTATTTTTTGAGACAGACGTCGCATTCTCCGACAGCCTGACGTGTGACCCCCATGCTTTTTTGGTCGGCTGTGCCATTCCCGCCATGCATTATGGCGAACAGAGGGTCTTCATCGACGCGGATATCTGCCCTGAGCTGCGGACAGGGCTGATATCTGCCCTGACCTGGCTCCGGCACTGGTTCTATGGGCCGGACCGCAGCCTTGTCCGGATCGAGACGGGGGTCAGCTCAGGCATTTCCGAAGAGCGTAGCCCCCGGAGAGCAGGATTTTTCTTTTCAGGGGGGATCGATTCTTTTGCGACCCTGTTGGCAAACCGCAGGGATTTCCCGCTGGAGCACCCAGGATCGATACGGGATGGCCTGCTTGTTTATGGGCTTGAACAGGATGATCCTGAACGGTTTGCCTGCGTGCTGGATTCTCTGTCGGGCGTTGCAGATGCTGCGGACATAACGCTTGTCCCGGTCTATACGAACCTGTACCTGCATTACCGCGAAGAGGACGCAGCTCAGGGGTTCAAATTTTGGGGAAGGGAGTTTCAGGGCGCAGCGCTCTCCGCGATCGCCCATGCCCTTTCCCGCCGTCTCGCCGTGGTGTCCATCCCTTCGAGCGATAATATCCCGACCGATGCGCTTCTGAACAGAAAACAGACACTCCCCTATGGTTCGCATCCCGTACTTGATCCTAACTACAGCAGTGCGGAACTGCGGATCAGGCATGACGGCATTACGCTGTCGAGGCTTGAGAAAACGCGAATGGTAGCCGGATCCGACGCAGCGCTCCAGACCCTGAGGGTGTGCAACAGGTACAGGCAGTACAAGCCGGGGGCATTGAATTGCGGACTTTGCGAAAAATGTCTCCGTACCATGCTCGCCCTTAAAATTGCAGGCATACTCCACAGGACCCGAGCCTTTCCTGTGCAGGATATTCACGCCGCACTGCGCCTTCAGAAGCAGCTGAACCCGTATTATTATCTGGAGATGCTCCCCTACCTCAGACAGATGGGCCTCGACGATGTCGTGCGGGGCATAGAGAAGAAGATAGCGCGGTTCCGGAGACAAAGGCTGCTGAACTCCTGGCGGAATAAAATAGGTCTGTTCACCACTGCAGCCGCTGTCGGGATGGAACCGGCATATGACCTATGCGAGACCCTGGCAGGGAGCGCTGTTGAGAGGATAATGACATGAGCACGGACGGGGGGACCTCATTGCCTCAGCCGGTGATTCGAGCCATCTCCTGCCGGAAGATCCTGAATTCGCACGTCGCGTTTACGAATGAGTTTATCGTCGAACTTGGTTCGGGTGAAGTGGGAATCGGCGCTTCGCCGCAGGGTGAGACGATCAGCATTTATGAGGACAGGGCGGTTGCGGCCGGTCCCGCACATATCATCGAGACCGTCACAAACGATCACCGGCTGGACGTCCCCATGGACCAGGTACGCTTTGATGCGTATCTGGAGGGCAAGATACCCGTCTTTGGGAGGAACAATGCCTTTGCCCTTTCCCTGGCCTTTTACAATGCGGTGAAGAATATGCCTTGTGCTCCCCCGCTGAGTACGCAGGGAAGCGGGAAACCGGCGTTTCCGCGGATATGCCTCAACATCCTGAACGGCGGCGGCCATGCATATACGAACCCCGTGCTCAGTGATTTTCCGGAGTACCTCTTGGTCTCAAAGGGCAGCGGCATCGAAGTCATCATCGAGGACCACCGCAAGATACAGCAAAAGGTCAGGGAGCGGTTGTTTTCAGCTGGAAAGAAGGTTGTGAACGGCAATACGGTGAATACGTTCGGTGCGGCCGACAACCGCTTATGCATCGAAATGCTGCTGGAAACTATCGGATCCCTGAAGCTTGATGATGACTATGACCTCATGATCGATGCGTCGGCCGGCGACCTGTGGTCGGAAAACGGCTACCGGTTTTCGGTGACTGATGATTCCATAAGGAAGAGTGAAGAGATGTGCGACTATTGGCTGGGTCTTATTGCCGATTTCAGCATCAAATACCTTGAAGACCCGTTCCATGAGAAGGACTTTGACAGTTGGAAAAGACTGACTGCTGAACAGGGGACATGCAGCATTATCGGTGACAACCTGTATTCCTCGGACGTTCACAGAATACGGTATGGCGCATGCAACGGGTACACGCACGGCGTCATCATAAAACCGAACCAGGCGGGCACGGTCACTGCCACCATCGGGGCTATCCAGGCTGCCCGGGACAATGGTCAGGCCGTTATAACGTCGCACCGTTCTATCAGCACGGAATCGCTCTTTCTGTCGACCATAACCCATATGTTCCATGCCGACGGCATAAAGATCGGCCCGCTTTTCACCGATTATTCCTCTGTCATACGGCTCAATGAACTGATGAGGCTTCAGGGGGCAATATGAATGACTATACCATTGTCAGCACGGTGAGACACGGAGAGACAGATTTCAACCGGCAGCGCCGGTATGCCGGCACTCTTGATGTCCCTCTCAATGAGGCAGGGATTCGCGATACGCTCAGCGCAGCCCGAAAACTGGGAGGCATGACATTCGACGCGGTCGTCACGTCGACACTGCTGAGGGCGATCCAGACAGCGCAGTACCTTCTGGGCGAAGATGTCGGGACCGTTCAGACGCATCTATGCTGCGAGAGGAACTACGGGGGGATGCAGGGGCTGACCGAGGAAGAGGTCAAGGCGATGAGACCGAAGATCATGTATATCCATGAAGGCAATGACTACCACTCGCTCAACCCACCGGGCGGTGAATCTTTCGAAGAACTGCGGCAGAGAGCGGAGAAGTTCTTCGACCTCATCATGAACGGCTACGGAGGGAAGAAAGTCCTGGTTGTATCCCATTTCACCTTTCTTCAGCAGTTTCACGGGTTGATCAAGGGCCGTGACTGGATCGCATCGCTCGGAGAGAGCATCGGAAATCTGCAATGCTATACATTCCACCTTCAGGGGGACCGTCTGGTGCGGGAGGAGATCATGCCGCTTGTGGACAGACGACAGAGCAACTGGTAGGGCGTCATGAAGGTCGGCAATTTCAGCGAAACGAAGAACGGGTCAAGGCACCGGGTGGCTGCAACGGTTACGTGGGAAGACTGCGGACGCCCGGCGCACGACGTATACTTTGAGACGGACGAGAGGTTTTCCGACAGTCTGACCCTCAACCCGAACGCCTTCCTGCTCGCGTGCGCCATTCCCGCCATGCACTATGGTGAAAAGAGGGTCTTCATGGACGCGGAGATATGTCCGGAGCTTCTGGAAGGCCTCGGGACCGCTATGAGCTGGCTGCGGGAGTGGTACTATAAGCCCGAAGAAGGCTGTCTGACAATAGAGACAAAGGGTCTGCAGGTCCCCTCTTATGACAAGAAGGCCGGGCGGGCCGGTTTTTTCTTTTCCGGCGGCATTGATTCCTTTGCGACCCTGCGCGCGAACAGGATGCATTTCCCTCCGGAACATCCGAGGGCGATCAGAGACGGCATCCTGGTCTACGGACTCGAACAGGATGATCCGGAACTCTTCACGCATGTCCTGACTTCGCTCACGGATGTTGCAGATAAGGCCGGCATAACTCTTGTTCCCGTATATACGAATATCTACCTGAACTACCGGCAGGAGGACGCAACCCACGGCTTCAAGTTTTGGGGAGACAAGTTCGGGGGGGCTGCGCTGTCTGCGGTTGCTCACGCCTTTGCCCGGCGGTTTGACAGTGTATCAATTGCCGCGACCTACAGTACGCGAACGATCGAACCCTGGGGCTCGCATCCCCTGCTCGACCCGAATTACAGCAGTCATGACCTGCGCATCCTGCATGACGGAATCAGGTTGACGAGGTTTGACAAAGTGAAGTTAGTCGCCGGATGGGATGTCGCATTGCAGAATATCAGGGTATGTAACAGATACAAGCATTACCAGGCAGGAATGCTGAACTGCGGCAGATGCGAAAAATGCGTGCGTACCATGCTCGCTCTGACAGCACTGGGTGTTCTGGAAAGGACGCGGGCATTTCCTGAACAGGACGTGTCACCCGAGCTCCTCATGAAAAGCGTTGATATGACCAAGAGCGGTTATGACGTGTTTATGAAGCTTCAATACGAGGAACTGCTCGGGCCCCTATCGGCAGTCGGGAGGCATGACCTCGTCCGCGTGATCGAGCGCAAACTGAGCCATCAGACAGCATCCCCGTGGAAGGAAAAGATGAGGCAGTTCGACCGTAAATATCTCGGCAATAACCTGACAAAGCTCAAGAGGTTCATTTTCCATGCATAGCAATGTGAAGTTGTTTTTCCCGAGAGCAGTCGCGGCCAGACATGACAGATAATGGACGAACGAAGGTCGATCGGCAGCAGCAGGAGCAGATCCGCTCATGATGATCGATGCAAGGTCGCTGCCTGACGGTAAGACGGTCGATGCCGATATCTGCATTGTCGGCGCCGGGGTCGCTGGCATTACGCTCGCCCGTGAGCTTGCGGGCTCGGATATGCGCGTATGTCTCCTCGAGAGCGGCGGTGTTGAACCTGACAGGGTCACCCAGTCACTCGCCTGGGGCGAGAACATAGGCATTCCCTATTATTCTCTGGACGTTTCCCAGGCGCGGTTCCTTGGCGGCACGAGCAACTGCTGGCATGTCGGGATTGGCGGTCCGCAGCTTGGCGCCAGACTCCATGCGCTTGATGCGATAGATCTTGAAGAGCGGGAATGGGTCCCCTACAGCGGCTGGCCGTTCACCAGGGACCAGCTTGACCCCTTCTACGAACGTGCGCACGCCATATGCCGCACAGGGCCTTTTGATGAGGATGCCGGATCATGGGC
>VEOY01000179.1 GCA_012026685.1 Nitrospirota bacterium | reverse complement strand
CACCGCGTTCATGATGTCCGGGATGGTGATGTTGAGCTTGGCCAGCTGGTCCGGCTTTACCCAGAGGCGCATGGAGTACTGCCCGGCGCCGAAGACCGTGACGCTGGCGATCCCCTTGATGCGGGTCATCTGGTCGTTGATGTTGATGTAGGAATAGTTGGCCAGGAAGATGTTGTCGTAGGTGCCGTTGGGGGAGAAGAGGGCGAACATGATCAGCGGGGAGGAGGTGGATTTCGCCACCGTCACCCCGTAATTGACAACATCCCTCGGGAGCTGCGACTCGGCCTGCCCCTCACGCATCTGGGCGAGGATCTGGTCGGTGTTGGCGTCAGTCCCGAGTTCGAAATAGTTGTAGAGGGTCATCTGTCCGTTGTTGGCATTGATGGAGTACATGTAGTCCAGGTTGTCGACTCCGGACATCTGCTGTTCGATGGGGGTGGCCACCGACTGCTCCAGGGTGAGAGCGTCAGCCCCGGTGTAAGTGGCGTTGACCTGGATCGCCGGAGGAACGATGTTGGGGAACTGGGCGATGGGAAGACGTGACATGGCCACCAGTCCCAGGATGACCATGAGGATCGAGATCACCATGGCCACGATAGGGCGATTGATGAAGAACTTTGACATGGCGGGCTACCTCTTTTCGGCAGGCGCGGGGGCGGCCGGCTTCGTCTCGGGTTTGGCAGGAGCGCTTTTGGCAGCTGCTTCGGGGTTGAACGGCTTCGGGTTCACCGGCATGCCGGCCTTGACCTTCTGTATCCCTTCGGCCACCACCTTTTCACCCGGCTTCAGCCCCTCGTCAATGATCCAGTCGGAGCCGATCCGTTCTGCGACCTTCACCGTCCTGATGTCCGCCTTGTTGTCAGCACCTATGACCGCTACCAGGTATTTCCCCTGGAGGTCGGTAACAGCCCGCTGGGGGACCAGCAGGGCGCCCTTCTTGACCGACATGACTGCGCGCACCAGGCCAAAGCCGCCGGGGCGAAGCCTGTTGCCCGGGTTGGCAAAGAGTGCTCCCACCTTCAGGGTGCCGGTAGTAGGGTCGATCTGCCGGTCGGACAGAGCCATATGTCCTTTGTGGGGATAGACGCTGCCGTCGGCAAGGATAAGTTCCAGAGGGATCTTCTCCGGATTCGGGTTTGATTTTCCGACCGTGAGGTACTCCTGCTCGCTGACATTGACATAGGCCTTGATCGGATCAACCGTGGAAACGGATGTCAATTCGGTCTGCATGTTCGGGCCGACAAGGTTGCCGATTTGGGCCTTGGCGATGCCGGCTATGCCCTCAACAGGCGAGGTGATCCTGGTGAAATCCAGGTTCAGCTGGGCTTCCTCAACTGCCGCCTGGGCGGCCTCGACCGAGGACCGTGTAGAGAGTTCAGAGCCGATGGCGTCATCGAGATCCTTCTGACTCACCGCGTTCTTTTCCGCCAGAGGTCTGATGCGGGCCAGATTGGCCTTTGCGGTGTCATGGCGCGCCTTCTGCTGGGAGAGTTGCCCCTTTGCCTGGTCAAGTGCAGCCCGGAAGGTCCGGGGGTCGATCTCGAAGAGGACCTGCCCCTTCTTGACCAGTTCCCCCTCCCGGTAGTTCTGTTTTATGAGATAGCCGGTCACCTGGGCGCGGATGACGGCATTGACGTAGCCGTCAAGTGCTCCTACCCACTCCTTGTAGATCGGCACGTCTTTCTGGACAACGGTCACTACTTCAACATCAGGAGGCGGCGCTGCTGCCTGCTGCTCTTTCTTGCAGCCGGAGAGCAGGAAAGTCGAGAGGATAAGCGTGAAAACAGAAAATGTTCTGAAAAATGGTGCGTCAGCGCCCTGTCTGGATCTCATTATAAGCTCCTCCTTCATAGGACATGTTAGATGTCTTTGAAATCAAGCGGTCAGGATGAGGATGCGAGATGTCACCGTTGCCTTTTGCGGCTTCCGCGATTTGCTGTCCATAACGTGCGGCATGGCTTTGCAACAGCCTGAGAAATTGCTTCATGAAAGACTTCCCCCCAAAAGATATATTGGCCGAACTCCGCGAAACGGAAAGAGAACGGACCTGGATTAGCCTCATATTAGAACAATGGATTGAGGATGACAACTCGTAATTTTACCAGTTGTAACCCCCCGTACTATGTGATGGAATATATCTGCGGAGAGTGATCTCATCTCTGAAAACCTGAAGTGCTGAACCCTCTGGCGACAGTCTGCATAACGCGTGCCGGTGCAATCGGTGAGGAGTGCGCCGGACATCGGGAAGACAAGGAGGACGATATCATGAAAAAAGGGTATGTGCGGCATGGGATTTTCATTATGGCGCTGGTATTGGCAGTACCGGCGTATGGCTTTGTTTCTGAGGAGTCGGCAACGAAGTTCAGCGATATTCTGATAAACGCGCCTGCAGCAAACCACTGGCAGGTCAAGGCAGATGAGGTGTATGGCTGGATGCAGGAAAAGAAGACCGATTTTGTCATTGTTGATGTCCGGCCTGATCCCCCGGGACAACAGGGCGGCAGAATGCCCGGCGCGATCTACATTCCCTACAACGAGATCCTGAAGGCCGAGAACCTGAAGAAACTCCCGAAAGACAAAAAGCTGATCCTTGTCTGCGTTACAGGCCAGACGCAGAACCTGCCCGTGTTGGTGCTGAGGCTACTGGGCTACGATGCATATACCATGTCGTTTGGCCATACCGCCTGGATCAAGGGGTATCTGGGAGCAAACATCATGCAGCAGATGATCCAGAATGCCGGGGAAAAGAATTTCCCGGTGGAGCAATAACGTACGGGAAAAGAGCAAGCGCCCGGGGATACCTGCTTCTTTGCCCTGACTGACCGGAACGGAAGTGTCGGGCTGACAAGCATCCGGGAGTTAGGGCGCAAGGGATGTTTGAAGTTCGCCTTGCGCTGCAGCAATTTTTTCGTGCAAACAGCTTTTTTCATTATCACGCGGAAAGAGGGATACATTATGGCAAAGAAATCTGAAAACGGTCACGCATTGAATGCTGCTGAAACAGGCGGGAATACGCGAACCGGCACAAGCGCTGCATCACTAAAACAGGCAATACTTGACAATCTCTGTTATGTCCAGGCACGTCTGCCGGAACTGGCGACAAAGAATGACTGGTACATGGCCGTCGCTTATACGGTACGGGACCGGATGCTGGAACGTTTTATCCGCTCGCTCAAGGGTCTCTGGAACCCGAAGGTGAAGTTCGCATGCTACCTTTCTGCGGAGTTCCTGATGGGGCCTCATCTGGGCAACAATCTCCTGAATCTCGGCATTACTGCACAGATGCGGTCTGCGGTGAAGGAACTTGGTTTTGAACTGGACGATCTGCTTCGCCAGGAGGAAGAGCCAGGGCTTGGCAACGGCGGGCTCGGAAGGCTCGCAGCCTGCTATATGGATTCTCTTGCCTCTCTGAACGTGCCGGCGATCGGTTACGGCATTAGATACGAGTTCGGCATCTTTGACCAGGAGATCCATGACGGATGGCAGACAGAAAAGACCGACAAGTGGCTCCGCCTCGGCAACCCCTGGGAAATCCCCCGGCCTGAGAATTCCTATTACGTGAATTTCGGAGGGAGAACAGAGGGGTATTATGACGAACAGGGGCGTTTCAGGGTCCGCTGGGTCCCTTTCCGCGTGGTCAAGGGCATCGCCTGTGACACTCCTGTCCAGTCTTACCGGGACGACATGGTGGCCCTGCTGAGGCTCTGGAAATCAGAGGCCGTCGAATCCTTCGACTTTCAGGCATTCAATGTCGGCGACTACTACCAGGCGGTCAGCGAGAAGGTAATCTCAGAGACCGTAAGCAAGGTCCTCTACCCCAACGACGAACCTGAAATAGGAAAGACCCTTCGGCTTGCGCAGCAGTATTTCTTTGTCTCCTGCTCTCTACAGGACATGATCCACATTCACCTGCTTCGGGGACTAAGACTTGAGTCGTTCCACGAGAGCTTCGCTGTCCAGCTCAATGATACCCATCCATCGATAGCTGTCGCGGAACTCATGCGGCTCTTCGTTGACGAACACGGGATGGACTGGGACAAGGCATGGAAGATTACGCAGAAGACGATGGCGTATACCAACCACACGCTGCTGCCAGAGGCGCTCGAGAAATGGTCCCTGCCGTTGTTCAGCCGCTCGCTTCCCCGGCACCTTGAGATCATATATGAGATCAACCGGAGGTTTCTCGACGAAGTCCGCCTCAGATACCCCGGAGATGACGGTCGGGTCGCCCGTTTGTCCATTATCGATGAGAGTGGTGAGAAGTATGTGCGGATGGCACATCTGGCCTCAGTGGGAAGTCATCGGATTAATGGCGTGGCAGCGCTGCACAGCGATCTTTTGACAAAGACCGTCCTGAAAGACCTCTATGAGATATATCCCGACCGTTTCGTGAACGTGACGAACGGCGTTACTCCACGCCGCTGGATAGCCCTGAGCAATCCGGGACTCACGGAACTGCTGACCGGAAAGATCGGCGACCGGTGGATCAAGCATTTTGAGGACGAGATCAGGAAGATCGAGCCCCTGGCAGATGACTCCGCGTTCCGGGAGGAGTGGGGGAGGATCAAGCGCGGCAACAAGTCCAGACTTGCAACGATCATACGGGACAGGACCGGTGTCGAGGTCGACCCTGACTCGCTGTTCGATATTCAGGTGAAGAGGATCCACGAATACAAGCGGCAGCACCTGAACGTGCTGCACATCATCGCATTGTACAACCGCATCAGGAAAGACCCCGGACAGGATATTGTCCCCCGCACCTTTATCTTCGGGGGGAAGGCCGCACCGGGCTACTTCATGGCGAAGCTGATCATCAAGCTGATCAATGCAGCGGCCGAGGTGGTGAACAACGATCGTGATGTCGCCGGAAGGCTGAAGGTCGTCTTCTTCCCGGACTTCAATGTGAAGAGCGCCCATAACGTCTATCCCGCCGCCGACCTTTCGGAACAGATATCAACAGCCGGCAAGGAGGCCTCAGGCACGGGGAATATGAAATTTTCGATGAACGGCGCCCTTACGATCGGCACCCTTGACGGCGCGAACGTCGAGATCCGCGAAGAGGTGGGACCAGAGAATTTCTTCCTCTTCGGTCTTACCGCTGAGGAAGTCCAGGACCTGAGAATGAAGGGTTACAGCCCACGGTCTTATTACGAGTCGAACGCGCAGCTCAAAGCGGCGATCGATCAGATCGGATCAGGCCATTTTTCCCGCGGCGATGCGCAGCTCTTCAGACCACTGGTGGACAATCTGCTGGACCATGATCCCTTCATGCTTCTTGCAGACTACCAGTCCTATATCGACTGCCAGGACCGCGTAAGTTCGGCCTATCGGGACCAGGACAGGTGGGTCCGCATGTCGGTCCTGAACGTTGCCCGCATGGGAAAGTTCTCGTCCGACCGGTCAATACGGGAATACTGCGAACATATCTGGAAGATAAAACCGGTCAAGGGGAAATAAGACGCTGATGGCCAATAACAAGAAATTGGAGAACACGGTGAACGAAGCACGCGACAGGATGCAGGGGAACAGTTTCCCTCTCGGCGCCGCAATACGCAGGGGCGGAGTCAATTTCAGCGTCTTTTCGAAGAGCGCCGATGCAGTGGAGCTGCTGCTCTTTGATCATGCGGAAGACGCCGTGCCGTCGCGCACCATTCTCCTCGACCCGAAAAAGAACAGGACCTATCATTACTGGCACGTCTTCGCGCCGGACATCGGGCCGGGCCAGATCTACGGATATCGCGTTTACGGACCTCAGGAGCCGTGGCGGGGCATGCGTTTCGATCCTTCGAAGGTTCTCCTCGACCCCTGCGGGAAAGCCGTTGTCGTCCCCCGGAGCTACAGCCGCATACTGGCGAGCCAGCCCGGCGACAACTGCGCGGCAGCGATGAAGAGCGTGGTGACCGACCCGCGCGCCTATGACTGGGAGGGTGACACGCCGCTCAGAAGGCCTTTTTCGCAGACGATCATCTATGAAATGCATGTCCGCGGTTTCACTGCCAATCCGAATTCGGGCGTTGCACCGGAAAAGCGGGGGACGTATGCAGGCCTGATCGAAAAAATACCGTATCTCCAGGAACTCGGCATTACCGCGGTGGAACTCCTCCCGGTCTATCATTTTGACGAGCAGGACGCGCCGCAGGGGTTCAGGAACTACTGGGGCTATGCGCCGGTCTCGTTCTTCGCTCCGCAACCGGCATACAGTTCGCGGAAGGACCCGCTCGGCCCGGCCGACGAGTTCCGCGACATGGTGAAGGCGCTCCACCGAGCTGGAATCGAAGTTATACTTGACGTGGTGTACAACCATACGGCAGAAGGCAATCATGACGGGCCCACACTCTCGTTCCGGGGGTTCGAAAATGACGCCTATTACATGCTCGAGCAGGACCGGCAGCACTACGCCAACTACACCGGATGCGGCAACACGCTCGATGCGAGCAATCCCTTTGTCCGCTGCATGATCATCGACAGCCTTCATCACTGGGCCCTGGAGATGCACGTTGACGGGTTCCGGTTCGACCTCGCTTCGATCCTGACGCGCGACGAACAGGGGCGTCCCCTTGCAAATCCGCCGGTGCTCTGGGACATCGAGACCGACCCGGCGCTGGCAGGCACCAAGCTCATCGCTGAGGCCTGGGACGCGGCCGGCCTTTATCAGGTCGGCAGTTTCATCGGCGACAGCTGGAAGGAATGGAACGGGAGATTCAGGGACGATGTGCGGGGGTTCCTGAAGGGAGACAGCGATACGGTCTCGAAATTCGCTTCCCGTCTTCTCGGCAGTCCCGACATCTACGGATATGAGGAGCACGAACCGGAACAGAGCATCAATTTTGTCACCTGCCATGACGGGTTCACACTGAACGACCTCGTTTCATACAACGGCAAGCACAACGAGGCCAACGGAGAAGACAACCGGGACGGCAGCAATGACAACGTGAGCTGGAACTGCGGTATCGAGGGGCCGAGCGACGACCCCTCGGTCGAACAGCTCAGGCACCGGCAGGTGAAGAACTTCTTTGCCGTTAACCTGCTTGCGGCGGGAGCGCCGATGCTCCTCATGGGAGATGAAGTGCGGAGGACGCAGGGAGGCAATAACAACGCCTACGGCCAGGACAATGAGATCAGCTGGTTCGACTGGGGCCTTGTTGATAAACATCCCGGCCTGCTCAGGTTCGTCCGGCGGCTCATAGCGGACCGCCTGAAGAGGGATGTTTCCCAGGGGGACCCCGGACTGCCCCTGAACCAGCTCATCCACCGGGCGAATATCGTCTGGCATGGGGTGAAGCTCAACCAGCCTGACTGGGGCGCAGATTCCCGCGCCATAGCCTTGACCATGAGGAGCCTGACCGGCAGGCTCATGATCCACATGATATTCAACTCGTACTGGGAGGAACTGCACTTCGAGATTCCGCCGGTCCCGGAGGCTTCGGACACGGGATGGATGCGCTGGATCGATACATCCCGGGAATCGCCGGATGACATTTGCTCCTGGGATGAGGCAGAAGCGGTTCGGGAGGCGGCATACCCTGTCCGGCCGCGGTCCGTGGTGGTACTCATGGCGCGGCTGAAGACCCATGAGAAGCATCATAATCTTGTACTTCCCGAGCCGTCGTCAGGAAGCAGTATAAAGCTGCCTGCAGATATACGCAGGCCCTTCAGAAGGGATCTCTCATGAAGACGTTCGCTGTCTTGCAACTTGCGGGGTGCGCCGGTTGCGAAGTCTCGCTTCTCAATGCAGATGAATGGGTAGGCCAGTACCGGCTTGCCTACATGCCTCTCGTAATCTCCGCTCATGACGTTCCGGAAGTTGACCTGCTGCTGGTGAGCGGCGGAGTGCGGAACGAAGAGGACCTCTACAATCTCCGGCGCGCGGCCCCCCGGGCCGGAAAGGTCGTTGCGATCGGAACCTGCGCCATTTCCGGGGGAGTGCCCTCTCTCGGCGACAGGGATGATGTCCGGGAAGTTTTTCTGACCGACAGGAGGCATCATGTGCCGCAGCTGCTTCCGAAATGTCATCCTATCGATGCTGTCGTACCGGTCGACCGTTACCTCCCCGGCTGTCCGCCCACGCCCGAACTCTTCATGGCCCTTCTCACCGGGCCGCCGGGGTTCAAGATGAGCGCGATCGTCTGCATTGAATGCGGGAGGAAGAAGCTGAGGGACATGAAGCCGAACAGGTTTACCGGATTTCAGCGCGGAGAGGTGGAGCCCGGCATCTGCCTGATCAACCAGGGATTCCTCTGCATCGGCTCTTCAACGCGCGGAGGATGCCGTGCTCCCTGTCCGCGGGCAGGCCATCCCTGCGTGGGATGCCGGGGGCCTTCGGATTCACTGATCGAAAAGGAGTCGGCCGCGTGGCTGTCGAGCATCAGCCGCGTGATCTCAGGACTGACAGACATTCCGGCCGCTGACATTGACTGCGAACTCCGTTCCCCGCATCTGTCGCTCTTCCTTTTCCAGTTCTCCGATTATTCCGGACCGGGACGGACGCCGCGTCCGAAAGAGAAGGTGATGTGATATGCCAAGTTTGACATTCCCCCTGAGCAGGATAGAGGGACATGCCCGTGTCGTGATCGACGTGGAAGGAGGAGAGGTGCGGTCCGCCAGTTTCCAGGCGACGGAATTCAGGGGCTTTAAGCGTCTCGTTCAGGGAGTCCCGGCCGAGCAGATGACGGTCATCGTGCCGAGGATCTGCGGTGTGTGCTCAACCGCGCACCATATCGCGGCGGTCAAGGCCCTTGAGGACGCATTCGGCGTTGAGCCCCCGCCGCTCGCCCGCACGTTGAGGGAACTCCTTCTTCTTGGCCAGCTCATCCAGAATCAGGCCACATCGCTCTTCATCTTCACCATGCCCGACCGTCTCGGTGTAAGCAGCATCCTTGGGCCGGGCCGTGACACGGACGCCGACGAGCGCTCGCAGATAGCGAAGCACGCGCTGGCTGTACGCAGGGCAGGCACACGGCTCATCACGGCAGCCGGCGGCCAGTTCATTCACCCGGTGAAGGCCGTGGTGGGCGGCATGACAGGAGGGATCGATACCGATACCGCCCGCGTTGTCGCGGACGAGCTTGCAAGTCAGCTCCTCCTTGCCTGCGAACTGATCGAGATTTACGCCCGGACATCCTTTGAGCTCAGGGAGCGGATCGGCACGTGGGGAGACGATGCGCCCGCATACTATCTGACTGCGGTCTCCGATTCGCTGCCGAATTATGACGGTGATCTGCTCCGTCTCCTGGGTCCGGACGAGGCGGTCAGCACCTTTCCCGCCAGCTCCCATAACGAGCATCTGACCTACGAGCAACCAGACTACAGCTACTCGGGAAGGACGAACTGCAGGGGAGAGGCGCTGCGGGCAAACAGTCTTGCGCGTATCAACATGGCGGAGTCGATGGGAACGCCCCTTGCGGACGGGTACCTGAAGAGGTTCCGGGACAACTTCGGCAGACCGGCACATGCCATCCTTCTGTTTGATCTCGCACGCTGCATTGAACTCGTCTACGCCATCGAGCGGGGCATGCAGATCCTCGCAATGCCCCTGAGTGATGAGGATACGGACGTCCCGTATAAGCCGAAGGACGGAGAGGGATACGGTCTCGTAGAGGCGCCCCGGGGTCCCCTGATCCATCACTACGTGATCGAGAACGGTCTGATCGCAGACGCGGAATTCGTGATCCCGACCGTCCACAACATAAAGTCGATCGAACGGGCGCTCATGGTGGCTGCCCGGCGCTATATCACGGGAGACAAGATCGATATGGAACTTGAGCAGGCAGTGGGCAGGGTGGTGCGTGCTTTTGACCCCTGCATCGCATGCGCAACGCATTAGAGATATGATTGCGTCCAGCGGCACCGGAAATGTCGAAAAAGGGTCTGCAAATGAACATGATCTTCGAAGCATCAATCATGCCGTGGCGGTTGTCACCCGGACGTAACACCCCGGGGCACCTGTGGAATTCGATCGTGCTGTCGGTGTTGATGGCAGACTTTTTCTCCGCATCCGCTGCATTCGGGGGGCGCGGACAATGAAGAGATGAGTGTAACAGAGGAATGAAACAGGCTTGTCGAAGCAGAAGAATTTTCGTTTGAACGGAGGGACCCATGCCGGTAGCTGATTACAGGATCTACGGTGAGATGCTCGACAGGGCGCGGAAGGGCCGTTACGCCTACCCTGCCATCAATGTAACGTCGCTCACGACCGCGAATGCGGTGCTCAAAGGGCTGGCTGAAAGCAAGTGTGACGGTATCATCCAGGTCTCGACAGGAGGAGGTGCTTTTGCGTCCGGGTCATCGGTCAAGGACATGGCCCTCGGCGCAATTTCCATCGCCGAGCACGTACATCGCGCAGCGGAGCGGTATCCGATCTATGTCGCGCTCCATACGGACCACTGCCAGGCGGACAAGCTCGACAAGCTGGTCATTCCGCTTGTTGAGAAGACAGAAAGGCGCAGGGCTGCCGGCAGGCCGAACCTCTTCAACAGCCACATGTTCGACGGCAGCGCACTGCCGCTCAAGGAGAACCTCGATATCGCCGTCAGACTCCTTGAACGTTTTCAGAAAAATGATCTTATCCTCGAGATCGAGGCGGGTGTGGTCGGCGGAGAAGAGGACGGTGTCACGGGCGAGGCAGGCGCAAAGTTGTACACCACACCCGAGGACACGCTGGAGGTTGCCCGGCGGCTGAATGCGATCAGGGGCGGCCGTTACCTCCTTGCGGCGACCTTCGGCAATGTGCACGGGGTATACAAGCCGGGTCATGTGAAACTGAAACCTTCCATCCTGAAGGACTGCCAGGACGCCGTTGTCAAACAGTATGGTGAGGAGGCACGCTTCTATCTTGTCTTCCACGGCGGCTCGGGCTCGGAACTCCGTGACATCCATGAGGCGCTCGATTATGGTGTCGTCAAAATGAATATCGACACGGACACTCAGTACGCCTTCACCCGGCCCATAGCAGAGCACATGTTCAGGAACTACGACGGTGTGCTCAAGGTGGACGGCGAGGTGGGGAACAAGAAGACGTATGATCCCCGCATGTATCTCACCCTGGGGGAATCCGGCATGGCAGAGCGCGTCAAGAGGGCAGTGACCGAGCTCAGGGCAGCGGGAACCACCATGTTTAAGGCGTGAAAGGAGCACTATGGAACAGGCGAAGGATTTCGTGATACAACGTCTCGGCGACTGCACCATCCCGTCCCCCATGAACGGCGTCCGGTTCACTGATGACGAGGAGCATATACTCCTTCACAGCGATCTCGGCGCGATCAGGCGTTATCTCGATGCGGGCGGTGAGCCGCCGAAATTCGAGGCTGCGGGCCCGAGGGAGAAGATATTCTTTGACCCGTCAAACCTTGCCTGCGGAATTGTCACCTGCGGCGGCCTCTGTCCGGGACTGAACGACGTGATCCGGTCGATCGTCCTGAGTCTCCATCATCACTACGGAGTACGAAGCATTTATGGTTTTCCGTTCGGATATGAAGGGCTTGCGCCGAAATTCGGGCATGAACCGGTCATGCTCACCCCTCAGGTCGTGGCACAGATCAGTGAGATGGGCGGCACCATGTTGGGCTCCTCCCGCGGCAATCAGGACGTGTCAGAAATGGTCGATACCCTGGAGCGTCTGAAGATCGGCATCCTCTTCTGCATCGGAGGAGATGGTACGCAGCGGGGCGCTCTCGCCATCAGCGGGGAAGCGAGGCGGCGAGGACTTAAGCTCAGCGTGATCGGCGTCCCGAAGACGATCGACAACGACATCTCCTATGTCCGGACCACCTTTGGTTTCGAGACAGCGGTTTCCGAGGCAAAAAAAGCGACCTATGCTGCCAATGCCGAGGCGACCGGCGCACGCAACGGTATAGGCCTCGTGAAACTCATGGGCCGCGACTCAGGGTTTATCGCCGCGTTCTCGGTGCTGGTGGACAACCAGGTGAACTTCTGTCTTGTGCCGGAGGTCTCCTTTACGCTCGACGGTCTTCTTTCCGCCCTGAAACAGCGGCTCGAACGGAGGGGCCACGCCGTGATCGTGGTCGCTGAAGGCGCAGGCCAGGAACTGTTCGAAGCAACGGGAGAGCGTGACGCTTCGGGCAATGTCAAATACGGCGATATCGGCATCTTTCTCCGCGACCGCATCAAAGAGCATTTTAAAAGGATTGGTATGGAGATCAGCCTCAAGTACATAGACCCCAGTTATATGATCAGGAGCCAGCCGGCAAATCCCCATGACTCGGCCTTCTGCCTCCTGATGGGGCATAATGCCGTCCACGCGGGGATGGCAGGCAGGACCGGCATGATCGTCGGGTTCTGGAACCATCAGTTCACCCATGTGCCGACCCCGCTCGCCGTGGCACAGCGCAAGAAGATAGACCCTGATGGATGGATGTGGAGCAGTGTGCTTGCATCGACCGGCCAGCCGGCGGTGATGCGGTGAGATGTATGATAGATGTAGAAGTCAGTGAACAGTCTAAGAAATCTCCCCCCACCCCTCTTTTTCAAAGAGGGGGCGATTCCTCCCTTTGACAAAGGGAGGACAGGAGGGATTGTCTGATCAATGTTTCCACAGTTGTGTGAACGTTACAATATGGCTGTTCATGATCAGTTGAAGGAGAAAGGAGCACTATGAATCTTCCGCGAAATAAGACAAAGATCGTTTGCACCATAGGTCCGGCGTCGGAATCGCCCGAGGTCATGGAAAGGATGATACGCGCCGGCATGAACGTTGCCCGCCTCAACTTTTCGCACGGCAGTTTCGACAGCCATCGCGCTGTGGTCCGGAACCTCAGGTCAGCGGCGCGTGCCGGAGGGAAAAGGATAGCCATCATGGCAGACCTTTCGGGGCCGAAGATGCGCATCGGCAAACTGGCGCTGGAGCCCGTCGAACTGAAGCCGGGCGACCCCTTTGTGCTGACGACAGACGATATCATCGGTGATGCGGAAAGGGCCTCGGTCACCTTCGGGAGACTTCCTCAGGCGGTCAAGCCCGGCGATGAGCTCTTTTTGAATGACGGGATCATTCAGCTCGACGTCTCTGCGGTCAAGGGCAACGAGGTGATCTGCACGGTGGTTGTGGGAGGCGAACTGCGGTCGCGAAAGGGACTGAACCTGCCCGGCATAGACCTCGGCATCAGCGCGTTCACGGACCGCGACCACGAATGTCTGAAGTTCGCGGCAGAGGAAGGCATCGATGCGGTCAGTCAGTCCTTCGTCGAGTCCGGAGCTGACATCAGGGCAGTCCGTCAGGCCGCGGACGCGCTGGGCTACCATCCCTTCATCATCGCCAAGATAGAACGTTCGAACGCCCTTGATCACATGGATGACATTCTCGACGCCGCAGACGGCATCATGATAGCGCGCGGGGACCTCGGCGTGGAGGTCCCGATAGAGAGGATCGCCATCATCCAGAAGTCCCTGATGAGACAGGCGAACAGAAGGGCAAAACCGGTCATTACGGCAACGCAGATGCTCGAATCCATGACCGAAAGCCGCCGGCCGACACGGGCTGAGGCAACGGACGTCTCGAACGCGATCCTTGACGGTACTGACTGCGTCATGCTCTCGGGAGAGTCGGCCATGGGGAAATATCCGGTGGATGCCGTGGAGATGCTGGCAAAGATCGCCGCGGAGGTTGAACCGCAGAGAGGAACGGTCTCGGTGCGTGAGCTGTATCAGGGGATAGACATCAGAAGCAGGATCAAGCCCGCCCATCTGATCGCCATAGCAGTCGAAGCGAGTCTTGAATATGCGTCTCCGGCCGCGGTGTTCGCGCCGACACACAGCGGAACAACTGCCCGGAGGCTGTCGTTTTTCCGGATGCCTGTCTGGATCGTGGCGGTCAGCTCTTTTGAACAGACCTGCCAGAACCTCGCCTTTTCGAGCGGGGTATACCCGGTGTGCGAACCGGAGCATCCGGAGGACTGGGAAGCCTATGTCAGACAATGGATCGGGAGCCATGAGATGACCGGTGATATCGCGATACTGACGGAAGGCCCTTCATCAAAGCATCCCGAAGCGAACAACCGTATGGAGATCATCGACCTCAGGCGAACGTAGAGAAGGAGGCACCCATGAGCCAGGGTATCTATATCACCAGTGCCGAGCCCGGGAGCGGCAAGTCCGTCGTCGTCCTCGGCATCATGGAGATGCTTGCCGGGCAGAGGGGGAAGGCAGGGTTCTTCCGTCCTGTCGTCAGGGACGAAAGGACGCCGGACAATATCACCAGCCTCGTTATCAGGCGATATGGACTCAAGGTCCCGTACGAGATGCTGTACGGCTGCAGCTACGATGTGGCCCGGGACATGATCGTTCGGGACAGGATCGAGGACCTTCTGAAGCTGATCCTGGAAAAGTATAAGGCGCTTGAAGGAGAATGCGATCTCATCGTCTGTGCAGGATCAGATTATACGGGCCCAGCTGCCGCCCTGGAACTTGACCTCAATGTCGCCATAGCGAATAACCTCGGATGCGCTGTGCTGCCGGTAGTCAAAGGATACGGCAGAGATGCGATGCAGGTGGTGGGCGCGGTACAAGGCTTCCTGGAGTTGCTTGAGCAGCGGAAATGCGACCTTCTGGCACTTGTTGCCAATCGTGTGCAACCTTCGCTTGCGGATGCGGTCGCCGCAGAGCTGAGGGGAGTGATGCCGGCGGATATCCCCGCCTACGTTCTTCCCGAGATCCCGGTCCTCGAGAAGCCCACGGGCGGCGAGATCGCCTCGGCACTCGGCGCTGAGCGTCTGAGCGGTCACGAGGAGAGCTTCATCCGCGAGGTGAGGAACTTCAAGGTCGCTGCCATGGAGCTTCCCCATTATCTGGACCGTATCGAAGAGGGGAGTCTTATCATAGTGCCCGGCGACCGTTCGGATATCATCCTCGGCAGCCTGCTGGCCGATGCGTCGAAGACCTATCCCCATATCGCCGGGGTCGTCCTGACCGGAGGACTCAAGCCGGCACCGCAGGTCGAACGGCTGATAGAGGGACTCGGCGACTCACCCGTACCGGTCATTGTCGTACAGACAGACACCTACACGACTGCCCTGAATGTGAGTTCTCTCGAGGGCGTTCTGTCCCCTGACAACGCGCGGAAGATCGCTGCCGCGCTCGGCATGGCCGAGGCGAAGATGAACTCCGCCGAGCTCATGAAACGCCTCTCGGCGGCCGGTTCCACCAGGGTGACACCGCTTATGTTCGAGTACGAGATCATCCAGCGGGCGAAGTCCGAGCGCAGGCATATTGTTCTTCCCGAAGGCACGGAAGAGCGGATACTCCGCTCCGCGGAGATCCTCAGGATGCGCAAGGTGGCTGACCTTACTCTCCTCGGCAATGAGGAAGAGATCAGGAAGAAGACAGCGGCGCTCGGCATCTCCCTTGCGGATGTGAGCATGATCGATCCCATGACCTCGGCCCGGCGCAATGTCTACTCGGAGGCATATTACGAACTCCGCAAGCATAAGGGCATCTCACAACAGATGGCCTTCGATGCCATGGCAGACGTCAGCTACTTCGGCACGATGATGGTCCATTTCGGGGAGGCCGACGGGATGGTCTCGGGGTCTGTCCATACGACCCAGCATACGATCCGGCCCGCGTTCGAGATCATCAAGACGAGGCCCGGGTGTTCGATCGTCTCAAGCGTCTTCCTCATGTGTCTTGCCGACCACGTGCTCGTTTTCGGCGACTGCGCGGTCAACCCTGATCCAACCCCTGAGCAGCTGGCGGACATCGCGATCAGCTCCGCGGAAACCGCCCGCATGTTCGGTATCGATCCCCTTATCGCCATGCTCAGCTATTCCACCGGCGAGTCAGGAAAAGGGGCCGAAGTGGACAAGGTGCGGGAGGCTGCGAAGATCGCGAAGGGGCGGCGTCCTGACCTGAAGATCGAAGGCCCCATTCAGTATGATGCCGCGGTCGATGCCGGTGTGGCGAAGACAAAGCTCCCGGGGAGTGAGGTCGCGGGTCATGCGACCGTATTCATCTTCCCGGACCTCAACACCGGCAACAACACCTATAAGGCTGTCCAGCGCTCGGCCAATGCCGTTGCCGTCGGTCCGATCCTCCAGGGGCTCAATAAACCGGTGAACGACCTCAGCCGCGGATGCACCGTGACCGACATCGTGAACACGGTTGCGATCACCGCCATACAGGCCCAGGCCAAAGGAGGCCCTGCATGAGGGTCATCGTGGTCAATTCGGGAAGCTCCTCGATCAAATACGAGACATTTGAT
>VEOY01000166.1 GCA_012026685.1 Nitrospirota bacterium | reverse complement strand
GCGCCCGCGCACTGAACTCCTTCGAGGGCGGAAATGTCCGCTTCTCATCCATTAAGACTTCCATCTGCTTTGCGTCTGACATGCTGCCTCCTCCTTAAAATAAATGGATTGCGCAGAAATATGGTGAGCCGGCAGGCGACAAAACCTGGCGGCTCACTCAAAGGATTGATTAGTCTTCCGCTCCTATACCGACATACTCTCTGAGCTTCTGTGCGTCATACTTGGACTCAGCCACCTTGTCGGGGGCTATAAGCGAAACCAGGATGCCTATCAGGAACGCAGCCGCCATGGAGTATATGCCGGGGTTCTTGAGCGGGAAGATCGGCTGCGGCATCTTTGCCTTCTCTGCTTTAATAAGCGGCTCGGAAGCCGCCTTTTCTGCCGAGATGGAAGCATCGATCTCTGCCATCTTCATGGCTTCAAGGCCCGCAACCTTCTGCTTCTCGAGATCAGCGATCTTTGTCTTTGAAGCAGTTTCGATATCCGTCACTGCCTTTTCAACCGCGGCCTTTTCGCTTTTATGAACGATATCGACCCAGACAGTGGGACTGAGGATCAGGAGGACCGTTGCAACGGTCAGTCCGGCGTAGATGCTGGAAACTGCTCCTGCAGTTGTGAACTTCTTCCACATGATGGACATGACAAGAGCAGGGAAGTTAGCACTGGCTGCGATAGCGAAGGTCAGACCCACGAGGAAAGCTACGTTCTGACCTTTAAAAAGAATACCGAGCAGGATCGCCGTGATACCTAGCCCGACGGTCGCGATCTTTGCGACCTTGACCTCGTCCTTTTCTGATGCCTGCCCGCGCCGGACCACACCCACGAACAAGTCATGCGAAAACGCGGACGCACCGGCAAGGGTCAGGCCGGAAACAACAGCAAGGATAGTTGCAAATGCGACCGCAGAAAGGAACCCGAGGAAAAGATTTCCGCCGAGTGCTTCAGCAAGAAGCGGTCCCGCCATGTTGCCGCCCTTGTCAATGCCCATAATGATCTTCTGGCCGACGAGAACCGCAGCGCCGAAACCGATCGTCACGGTCAGGATGTAGAAGTAGCCGATGAAGCCGGTTGCATAGAAGACCGATTTCCTCGCCTCCTTGGCATCCGGCACAGTGAAGAACCTCATGAGGATATGCGGGAGACCCGCTGTGCCGAACATGAGAGCAAGACCGAGCGAAAAGGCGTCAACAGGACTGGTCACCAGCCCCCCGGGCTCGAGGAATTTGTTCGTGTAGAGATTTTCAGCCTGATGGAAAAGATTGCCATAGCTGAAGCCGAATTTACTGAGCGTCAGTATCACGAGGAGCGTTGCGCCGCCAAGGAGCAAGACCGCCTTGATGATCTGGACCCACGTCGTCGCGATCATACCTCCGAAAAGGACATACGCGATCATCAAAGAGCCGGTAATGACAATGGCCACTTCAAAGGGCAGCCCGAACATGAGCTTGATGAGGGTCCCTGCTCCGACCATCTGGGCGATGAGGTAAGTAATAACGACGACCAGGGAGCCTGTTGCAGCGGCAGCCCTAATCGGCCTCTGGTTCAGGCGGTAGGAGACCACATCGGCAAACGTATATTTTCCGAGGTTTCTCAGAGGTTCTGAGATCAGGAACATAACGATCGGCCATCCGACCAGCCATCCGACCGAGTAGATCAGTCCGTCATATCCTTTTGTAGAAACCAGACCTGCTATACCGAGGAACGACGCGGCACTCATGTAGTCGCCTGCGAGTGCCAGGCCGTTCTGAAAGCCTGTTACGCTTCTGCCTGCCGCGTAAAAATCCTTCGTAGTCCGTGTTCTTTTTGCTGCCCACCATGTTATCAAAAGGGTGCTGATAACAAACGCGACAAAAAACATTATGGCAGTCGGGTTTGCCGTACCTATCATTGTCTGTGCAGCCTGTGGTGCCTGTGGCATCGTATCCCCTCCTATTGGAATTTATTTTTTACTTTGTCGACAAGCTTGTCGTACTTACTGTTTGCCCACTGAATATAGATGCCGGTGAGCACCCATGAGCCGATGATCGTTCCGACCGCTATCGGTATCCCGATCGACGTTGCGCTTCCCTCGCTGAGCTTCTGTGCCAGAAACGGTTTGTTGAACGCGATCAGTGCGATAAACCCGAAATAGAGCACCAGCTCCAGGATCGTGAGAATTATCGAGACGACGTTCTTCTGAGAGGACAGATCCCTGAAATCAGGATCTTCCAACAGCTCATGTGCTGTTTTCTTTGCACTCATTTCCATTCCCTCCTGTACGAAAAATTACCTGCAAAGTGCAGGGGTATGACCTATGCTTCGCTGATGGTCTTCTCTTTCCTCACCTCCTGACACGATGTTTTTCTGACTATGCATCCGAAAAACGAGCATATCGTCACTAACAGACATAAAAGCATCATATGATCGAAACCTTGTACCGTTCGATGATAAAGGCATGGACTTTTTCGACAAGCTCATACGCCTCTTTGAGCATGCGCTTTTCGACCTTGCTCAGACTATTGGGATCTATGAAATGGTCCGGCCTCTCTCCTTCGTTAAGCAGCCGGAAATCATTCTGCGTCCTGAGGAACATGAGGAAATCATAGGCATGCTCAAGCTCGTCCGCATGTTTTGCAACAAACGTATTCACGGACTTCAATTTTTCGATCCGTTCGAACGTGGATGTCTCCGCTATCCCCTTTTCGATGCTGAAGAACCGGACAATGTCCGACAGCAAGGCAGTCCCTTTCACCTTAAGGTTCAGCTCGTTCTTGTGCTGTCCATCCTTTTCAACCACGATGCTTTTGAAAAATCCGATTGGAGGAGGGTTATTCACCACCGTGTTCGCGAGACTGCCCAGGAAAGGCATGTTTTCAGAGGCGATCCTGGCAACATAGTACCTGAGCTCATCCGCCAAACGCTCATCACCGTAAAGCGGTCTGAGGTCAAAGAATATTTGAGACTTCAATACGTTGTCAGCGCTCGGCTCACTGATCCAGGTCAGAAAATATTTTTTCCATGCCCTCACCGGCTGGCACCAGTGAGGGTTTGATGCCATAACATCCGCAGGACACGCAGCAAAGCCGCAGGCCTCGAGGCTTTTCCTGACAAAGCCCGTGAAATCACGAAAGTAGTCTTTTATCCTGCGTGCCTGCTCCTCGGAAGCAGGATCTTCATGGATAATGCCGTTGTCCTGGTCGGTCCTGAGGACCTGTTCCTTTCTCCCCTCGCTGCCCATGCCGACCCAGCAGTACCGCACCGGGGGAACCCCGTATTTCTTCTCGGCCGTCTCCAGTATTTTGCGGACTATCCTGTCGTTGATCTCGGTTACAACACGCGCAATATTGGAGGATTTTGTCCCTTCCTTCAAGAGGAGCCCAATGATGGTTTCCACCTTCTTTGAGGGAGGGATAAGCCCTTCAGCCGTGGTCTGAGTTTCTATCTCCCTGACAATGGATATAGGCGACGTTCCCTGAAGGAGCATGAGATCATGGTTGGTCACAACGCCGGCCATCCTTCCTTTGTCCACGACAACAAGATGATGGATATTGTGCTTGATCATTTTCAGCAGGACTTCAAAGCAGAAGTCCTGAGCATCGGTCTTGATAAGCACGCTGTTCATGATGCCGCTGACCCCGCCCGCGACATCCCTGTTCTTTGAAACGACCTTGTCTCTGAGATCCTTGTCGGTGATTATTCCTGCAGGAGAGCCGTCGTCCTCAACAAGGACGAGAGAGCTAACTCCCTGCGTAACCATGATTCCGGCAGCCTCCTGTATCGAGATATCCCGGGGAGCAGTTACAACACCACCGGTCGAGATCTCGCCTACCCGCGTGGTAAAGAGAAGTTTGTCGCCACCCTGCCCCACGATATTCCTATCAAGAATGCCCCTGTAGGTCTTGTCGATGTATTTATTAAGAAAGGTTTTCAGAAAGAACTCCCTGAATGCAGGGTTAGAGGACATGATTTCGTGAAGGCTTTCCCTGCTGATGCGGTAGCAGAGCGTGTCTTCAATGGCAAAGACATTCGCCCTGGACTTGTCCCCGCCAAGGACGGAGAGGAACCCGAAGAGGTCTCCTTCGCTCCGGTAATCAACGGTCATATCGACATCTTTATCATTTTTGATAAAGACCTTGACTCCGCCCTTCCTGATAACTCTCAGGAATTCGCTAGGCGGACCGTCCTGGACAAGGATGAAGGTCCCGCGAGGATAGAACTCGATGGCTGCAGACTCCGCTGCCTTCTTAAGCAGCGGTGCATCGAGTTGCTGAAAGGGAGGAATGTTCCCTAAAAAATCTATGACTTCTTCAATCACCATTTCTGAGTATGCCCCCAGGATGCATAAACAGCACGATCATGCACCTCTTGTCCGCATGGTGTGTGTATATCCGGAAATCGCTTTTTTACAGCAGGATGTCTGCATGCGCCCACTCTCCCGGCAGACTGAAGAGTCTTGATGACAAAATATCTTTCTTCGCTAACATATAATCCTTTCTGACAGTCTCCACCTAAGATACAGTCGATCAAATCGACTTCCTGACAACATATAAACAGCAATCCATATGCCAGGGACAAGAAGAAGTACTACTATATAATAAAATCATATTGTTACATCATTTACATAAACCTAAAGTTTAATATTTAGCCCCTTCTGTTGACCAAAAATCATTACCTAAAGTTACGTATACTATATTTTTGGTTACGATGTATTGTAATAATTGCGATTTTTGATATTACTTTTTGTAGCTAATCTGCTATGCATACGATAAAGACCGTAAATCCTATTTCATGCCGGCAGCATTTATGAGATTCTTCAACATCAGGCAAGAGACATTCATCGAAACTTTCATAATATTTTTGAATCTGATACAATTATTCAAAAATGCAGGCACTTTAAAAAAAACACACTTCAAAAAAGCCTGCTTAAGGAAATGAAACATAAAGGGGAGATGGGCAGATTCGTCCAAATAGTTGTAGGACCAGTTCCCTCCCCTGTTACAGAAGACTTAAATACATAGCATAAATCCGATTTTATCGGTCCGATCCTGGGTGGAGTCTGTCAGAAAGGGTGAAATCTGAGTTCGCAAGCAGTTACAGATCGTTTAACTACCAAAACATGCAAAGGAGCTAAAAGAATGGGTTTACTGGGCAAGCTTTTTGGTAAGGAAAAGGAACTGCCGCAACTTGATCCCTCAACTCCTGCGGCAGCGAAACTGAATGAGTTTAAATCAGTCCTGGATCCGTTTGTGCACAAGATCCATGACAAAATGGAATTCGTTCCTGCAGCAAACACAGTCTACGTCTATATCGGGAAACCGCCCGGCATGTTCGGTCTGGCCTGGTTCGAGAACGGCCAGGAGATAAACTTCAAGACCTTTACTACCAGTAAAGGCTTGAAACAGAAACAGATCCAAAGTATCTACGGAAGACTGGGGGAGGCCTATGCAGGATATGAGTCAGCACCTCGTTATGAGACGACCATCGGGGACAAGAAGGTCATTGTGCTGCCTTCAGATGATCTCGTCAAGAAGATCGAGGATATTATCCACATCGTAGCCGACTGATACTTTCCAGCAAGATGCCCTGTCCTGAGATTGTCAGAACAGGGCATCTATCATTCTGGCGATTCTAAACAAACCGTATCCTGCCGTGCAAAAAAACTTCTATCTGAGCGTATAAAGCATCATCAGATTCAAGATGTAACACAGCAAGATCCCAACGGAATCCCACGCCAGAAACAGCCTCTTTTTTTCTGCACGATAGGTCAGGCCAATGATTGCGACGGTTGTCATTGCGATAGCCGACAATGCTGAAATGATATGGTCGGGGCTGGCGTATGAGAGCAGAGGTCCCTTGAGGAAGAGGATGTCATCAAGTGCCAGGATAAAGATGTTAAAGATATTGCTTCCGAAGAGATTACCTGTTGCGAGATCGATGGCGCCCATCCTGACTGCGGAGATGGAAACAACTACTTCCGGAAGAGAAGTAGATACAGCAATAAAAATATTTCCTACAAACGTCTGGCCCAATCCCGTGGATTCCGAGATACCTTCTCCGAGCTTCGGGAGGAATATGGCGGCAGTGATCACTATAAGGGCATTCATCCCGTAGTGGAGCAGAGCGGTCTTCATGGGGACATCTTTGTATTTCATCTCCTCGGCCTTTTCTTTCAGAAATTCAGCGATCTTCCGTTTCTCATAGAAAAAAACAAGCCTCATGGCTGCGAGATATATAACTATGAACATAAGACTATATGGACCTATCCATCCTATGGGATATATATATTCCCGAAAAAGAATACTTGCGCAGACCATGCTCAGGAGTAGAATGCCGAATGCCGCAGAAAGCACATGTCCCTGGTGTGCCCTGGTGGATATCGGCGAAGGCCGGTAGAGGGTATCGAGGATAGCAAGGATGAGCATGTTGAAAACACAGCTTCCCAGCACGTCACCTACCGCAATATCCGGCACCCCCGCATATGTTACCGAGCTCATCCCGGTCACCAATTCCGGCAGGGATGTTACCGACGCCATGAGCACAAGGCCGGTCCACGCCCTGCCGAGACCGGATTTTTCAGCGATCACGTCTCCGTATTTGGAGAGCTTCGTCCCTGAATAGACGATCACCGTCGTGCACAGGATGAACTCAACCCAAAGAAGCATCTCTTTTGTCCCGAATGTCACATATGTTCAATTTCATCCACCTTTGCTTCGCCCTTGATCTTCTTTTCAAGATATTCTTTCGCGATATCCCTGCCCCCAAGCCCAAAAGCCAGCGAGATCGCAAGAACGACGCCACCGAAGACAATCGCAAAAGCCATCATAGTCGTTCCGCTGCCGATGCCAAGCTGCTCAAGCGACATGGTAACTGCAAGAAGAAAGACGGTAATTCGCACCAGTTTGCCGAGCATTCCCGAGACCTTCAGTCCCGCGTTCACCGACGCGATGAGCGCTGCCCTGCCGAGGAAGTTACTGAACATGTAACCGAATAATAGTACCAGCGCGGCAACAAAGATGTTTGGCAGATAGAGAAAGAAACGCTCCAACAGCTGTTCTACCGACGGGACATCCAGCGCCCGAAGCGACATGATGAGAAAGACAAAGAATGTGATCCAGCCGATCCCCCTCGCGATGATCGCCGAGAGCGCCTCCTTTATTCCTCCCTTGGACAGCGACTCGGTGAGCCCGATACGCTCGAAATGCTTATCGATATGAAGAGCTCGGAACAGGCGGCTGAAGAGCGTCCTCACGAGACCGGCAACCGCTATGCCGACGATCAGGAGCAGGATCGATGTAAGCAGATTCGGCAGAAACTGTAAGATCTTCTCGAAGAGCCGATCGAACGGCTCGACGACTATCCTTTCAAACGTATTCATGCTGCACCTCCTCTGGTATCCCAGTGTTCCTTCAATACGGTCTTTTTCTTCTCAAACTGTCTGCAGAGTCCTTCGATCTTCGCCTCTACATCCTCGCCATCGCTGTCGCGCGCTTCCATGACGAAGGATGCGGTCCTGCCGATATAGAGCGGGGTGAGGGACTTCAGCAGATGCTCCCGGTTGAGCGTCCTGCGGTGCGCCGCGGTCGCGAACCAGTAAATGGTCTCTGCCCAGACATCATCAGGAATATGAAACTGCTCTTTCTCCGCGGCAGCCGCGTGTTGCAGAAAGGCGGTTATCTCCTTCGGCAGGAAAAGATTCCAGACGTCCATCAGGTCCTTCACGCCGAGGCGGAAGCGATCGAGCATGCGATCAAGGTTTACCGCTACGGGCTCAAGCCCTACGGCATAGGTAAAGCCGAAGACAGGCGTTGCGGCGGAACCTTCGGTCTTCTTCCAGATATCCGGATAAGTCTCCATCAGATTGAAGGCGGCCCCCACTACCTGATGAAGCATGGCGCTGAGGTCTGCGCCCGGGTCCTTGGCATCATGGATCTTCGCGCCGAGGAAAGACTGGCAGATCCTGAAGCCGTCAGCGATCGCCGTGGTCGTCATCCATATGTCAATGCCGTATCGGGCGACATCGGTTTCCCAGACGTCCTTGGTGAGATAGTGTTTTGCCAGGCCCCCGGAAAAGCCGAAATCACCGCCGATCGGCTGACGTACGCGCATGCCATAGAGCGCCCGGGTAATCGGGTAGACAATGCTGTTGGTGATCGTGCCGTCGTACTTGTGCCGTTGATAGAGTGGCGCTACATAGTCGTAGCCGTGATCGATGACCGGTTTGAGCAGCAGTTCGACCCATTCCGGCGTAATGCTCCGGAGATCGGAATCGACAACAGCGCAGGCCTTTGCGTCCAAAGCGGATGCTATCTCGAATATCGTTCTGAAAGCACTCCCCTTACCCGGAACGCCGTGATAGGGTGTTGTGATCTTGAATACCGGCCGGATACGATGCTGCAGCAGGATCGCGTGAAGATCATCGATCGTCGTGCTCTGCACGATATCCATCGTCCCGTCGGTCGACCCTCCGTCTGAATTGACCAGGACACATTTCATGTCGGGGAAGTACTTCGCAAATCCCGTCTGAACTGCCCTGACAACATGCGCGATCGTTCTTGCATTGTTGTAGCTCGGAATGCCGACGAGGATGTCGGCTCTTTCGATCTCACCTATCTTGCTGAGGAGTTCCTCTCTCAATATCACGCTATTCATCAACAGTAACTCCTTTGCTACGGTGATCAGCCCACCCGATCCAGCAGGGCAACAGGAAATTGTTCAAATACGTCGGACAGGTACAAACCACTTGCACCTTTGAGATCCACCGTAGTCATCATCTGGCCGGTAAAAATGTGCCGATATTCCGACCCGGCGTCAGCATTGGGAATCACCAGAAAAGAGTCTTCCCATACATGCCTGCCAAGAGGAAGTCCGCTTGTATCATGGATCAGACGGGAAAAGAACCGAGGAACCGCAACAAGAGCACTCCTGCTGCCGGTCCTCCGTAAAAAGGCACACACATGTTCAGCTTTATTTCCCATAACATCAATGGGCTGATATTCGCCGTTTTTGAAGAGCTCAGCATTATCCCTGCGAAAGGAAAGTGCAGTCTGAATGAGGTACATCTTAATAGCTCCATCTTCTTTATGCTCCGTGAGGTCCAGCGCGAGCTCCTGTCGCGGAATACCGGACAGTCGCTTCCTGAGATCACCCATCATCTTTATTCTCATGGCATAGTCCACAGGCCGCCTGTTGTCGGGATCGACGAGGCTGAAATCCCACACCTCGGTTCCCTGATAGAAATCAGGAACTCCCGGAGAAGTTATTTTCAGAAGAGTCTGGGAAAGCGAGGTGAACATGCCCAGGTGCGATATCCTCTCCTGAAAAGACGTAAGGTTTTCGAGGAACTGGTTTCGTGGTTCCCTGCGTAAGATCCTGTCCAAAAAAAGCTTCAGAGCATCCTCATAGGCAGGATTCGGATTGATCCAGCTCGTATTTACCTTTGCTTCGCGTGCCGCCTTTATGATATAGCCTATCACTCTTTCCCTGAGAAACTGGTATTCGTCATGTCCGCTTTCCTGAACTGGCCAGACCCCGATCAGTGTCTGGTAGAGGAGGTATTCTTCATTGTGATCAGGCACGGACCGTCCGTCCACAACGATCTTCTGCTTCTTGTTCAGCCTCCTCCAGTGTATCAGGCATTGCTTCCATGTATCCGGTATTTCAGAAAGCACATTGATCCGTGCCCTCGTATCTTCTCCCCTTTTTGTGTCGTGGGTGGATGTCGTAATAAGCGCGTGCGGCCAGGATTTCATCCGCTCGATGTTCTGGCCATGGAAGGTCTCGAGGGGGGTGCCAAAGCGGTCCGGAGAACCACCTACGTCGTTGAGCGATGCAAGCCGATTATAGATGTAAAACGCCGTATCTTCTGCTCCCTTGGCCATAACAGGCCCTGTGATCTGCTGGAATCTCATTACGAAATCGAGCCATTTCTTTTTTTCATTTTCACTCAGACGGTCCGGATATTCAAGGAGGAGTACTACTCTGAGAAAATTAAACACCGACTCGTTGATGGCGGGGTTATTCCTTTTTGCTTTTCCTACAGCATGTTCAATATAGCGCCGGTCCCTTTCGGCAACATCCGCATGATAAATGTAGGTCCTGTAGACCGGGAAAAAAGCGATGACTTCCTTTATTGCCCTGGTAAGACTGTTCAGGGTGAAGTCTCTCGTATGACGATTCACTTCTGCTATCTCATTGAGATAATGGCCGAGCATGTTGACCTCGCTGGACATGGCAACTTCCATGATCAGCTTTTTCTTGTTGTAAACAATATCAGTGAAGCTGGATCTCGTCTTTGTGAACCATGCATAGATGTCGTCAAAGGCCTTTGCGTTTTCCGTTTCAACAAAGATACCGTTAACAGAGTTCATGAATACATAACCGGTCGTACTGAAGATCTGCCAGTCATCGGGTATTCTCTCACCCTTCAGCAGTATCTTCTCCCCGACGATATAAAAAGGCTTGAAACCGGGATCGGCGAGCAGCATTTCTTCGTACTGCCCGAATGTCTCCTGTTCAAAAGTTTGGCTGTCGGAATGAGCACGCCCTCCTCCATCCGCATTCACAAGACCCTTCCGGGAACCGTCATCGGGGGCATCCCCGGCAATACCGAGTTTTACCTGCAATAAACAGTTCCTCTGGAGCCACCGGAAATATTCTGAAGGGTTATACAGTCCGTCAGGGTGATCGACCCGCAGCCCTCTCACACTTCCATCCCTGATGAGCTTGAATATCAGCTGATGGGTCTGTCTGAAGACAGCAGGGTTCTCCACGCGAATGGCCGCCAGTTCATTGATGTCAAAGAACCGCCGGTAATTGATCTCTTCTGTAGCGACCCGCCAGTGCGATAGCCGGTATGCCTGTTCGCCGAGAAGCCGGTCGAGAAGATCAAAGCTCTCCGGCTCACCTTGGGTACCGTTAAAGAGAAGTATATTACGGTCTATAAACTCGCGTACCGGGGAACTTCGCCCATACAGGTCAGCGATCCTATGTTTGATAATCTCCTTCTCCCGATAACACTCCCTGATCTTTTCCGGGTCCGTCTCGGTATAGGGCGGAAGATGATCCAATGCCGTAAGAATGCTCAGAAGCTCTGTCAGCGCCGGGTCGTCACCCGATATCGTCTCTTCCATCTCAGGGAGGCGAAACTTGAGAATGAGGGAATAGGTCTGTGGCAGCACAGGGAAAATGTACTCATCATAGTGAACGAAAAAAGCACCATTATCCATTTTGAGTTTAAGTTCCCGATTCTCAAGAACTGTTCCATACTGATCTCCCAATACCGGAATAAGCACTCTGTTCTTCAGGTCCTTTTTTACCGGGTTCCAGATTATGTCAAAATACGCGGCATAGACTGAGCTGGGCCCATTTTCAAGGAGATCGTTCCACCAGGGGTTCTCTTTTCCGATGCCCATATGGTTCGGAACGATATCAAGAACCTGCCCCATATCATGACGTTTTAGCGCGGCAGCGAAGTCATGATACTGCTCGTCCCCGCCTATCTCGGGATTGAGGGCTTCATGGTCAACGATATCATACCCGTGAAGACTGCCTGCCTTTGCCTTGAAATACGGGGATGCATAAATGTCGCTGATCCCAAGGTCATTAAGGTAGCTGATGATATCCCGTGCCCCGGCAAAGGTGAATTGTCTGTTGAACTGAACACGGTAGGTGGCGGAAGGGATGTGCGGCATTACCTGTTCACTATTCACCGGTATCCCTCCTCTTATCCGCGCCCTGCCGGTAAATCAGAGCGCTGTGAGGTCTGATGTGCACCATATCGCCGGATTGACATAATTGTTTCCGCAACGCCCCCGGAGGGGCCGTTCCGCCCCATTGTTCATCAGAGGAATCGAGTGTCATCAGCCAATCTCCTTCAGGCAGTTGCACTTTCATACGTTGGCCGGAACCGCTGAAATTATAGAGGCAGAATACATTCCCTGACGTGTGACGCCGATGTATAAAGAGGACATCCTCGCGGAAACATTTCACATCCATATCCCGCCTCCCTGACCGTGAGAGAGCAGGAAGCTCTTTCCGCAATATAATGAGTTCCTTATACAAGGCAAAGAGGAAACGATTGTTACCGACATTCCGCAGGTCCATGTTGATCTTACTTTTCAAAAAGGTCTCCTCTGCCTCGGGATCCGGCATATCCCCGTCCCCGGAGAAAGCGGCAAATTCCTTTTTTCTTCCATTTCTTACCGCCTCTATGAGGTCTTTGTCCTGGTGATTTATGAAATACTGAAACGGGGCTGTTTCTCCATATTCCTCCCCCATAAACAGAAGTGGCAGGTATGGTGACAGGATGACCACGGCTGCCGCAAGCTTGAGCTTATCGAAAGATTGGGTCCGGTTGGGCCTGTCACCATGCATTCGATTCCCCACCTGATCATGGTTCTGGGAAAAGACGATGAACCGGTGCACCGGTATATCCGCCGACGTATTTCCGTGACGTCGTTTCCTGAAACCCGAATATTGCCCTGAATACGTGAATCCTTCCCTGAATGCCTTCTCCAAATGCCCGAGACGGCCGAAGTCCTCATAATATCCGTCCTTCTCGCCGGAAATGAGCGAATGAACGGCATGGTGAAAATCATCATTCCAGAGCGCGTCAAGACCGTAGCCGCCTTTATCGCTGTCACGGATCACCCCGGAGTCATTCAACTCGCTTTCTGCAATGACATGGATCTTACGTTCGTGGGCGTCTGCCTGCCCGTGGACAGCGGCTGCAAGCTCCCGGAGGAATGGGTTCGCACTGAAGTCAAAGATGCCGTGTACCGCATCGAGCCTCAGGGCATCGATATGATAGTCCGTTATCCAGTACAGAGCATTCTGAATGAAGAAATCCCTCACCCCGTCGCTGTAAGGACCATCGAAATTGATCGCATCTCCCCAGGGAGTTTTATATCTCTCAGTGAAATAGGGACCGAAACTGCCGAGATAATTTCCCTCGGGCCCGAGATGGTTGTAAACCACATCGAGAATGACCGCAACGCGTCTCATGTGGCAGGCATTGACAAGCGCTTTAAGTCCCGCCGGCCCACCATAGGAGTTCTGAGGCGCAAAGAGATAAACACCGTCATAGCCCCAGTTCCTTCTTCCCGGGAACTGGGCCACCGGCATCAGTTCTATGGCGGTTATTCCAAGGTCCTTCAGATAGTCCAGGTGAGGAATGATCGCTTCGAACGTACCGTCGGCAGTAAAGGTCCCCACATGGATCTCATAGATTATGAAATCACGGATCGGCATGCCCTTCCATCCTTCGTCATCCCAGGAGAAGGCAGCCGGATCAACAACCTCGGAGGCTCCGTGGACTCCCTCAGGCTGAAAGCGTGAAGCAGGGTCAGGCCTTGACACACTGCCATCGATATCATAGAGATAGCGTGTTCCCGCAGGCACATTTTCCGCAGTCAGCTCCCAGCAGTCGTCTGTGTCCCTATGCATGGGGATGCTGCGCTGCACCGGAGATACCATCACGAGAGAAACCGAGCTCTTCTGCGGCGCCCATACCCTGAACCTGCATTCGTTCGGACGGATATACTGAGCTCCGATATTCAGTTGCATATCGCCAACTTTCTTTGCAGGACCTGCCGGGTCCCGAACACCTAGGATTCTTCCACGACTTTTTTTCAGAACTATCTCCCGTAAGCAATTTTTTCCGGGGCGCCGCTGGCCGTCTATAATGTCAAAACACTCTTTCCTTTATTCTCGAGAGAATACCAGACCGACAGGTAATCCCGCGTTTGCCGCGTTATTAAAAAATTATTTCTTACGAACTCCCTGCCTCTCTCTCCCATTCTGGCCGACATATCGGGGTTATTCAGGAACTGACGGATCCTGAACGCACAACCCTCGACAGAATGGACGAGAAACCCCGTAACGCCATGAACTATCTGAAGCGGTATCCCTCCCGTGGCACCACCTATGACCGGTTTTCCCTTCCACATCGCCTCGGAAACGGTAAGACCGAACCCCTCCCTGAGCGACTTCTGAAGGACCACTGTCGCAGCCCTCTGGAGCGCATTGATATCCTTGTCACTGAAAGGAGGGAGCAGAAGGATATGGATATCCGGGTCATCAGCGGCATGATCCCGCACCTCTTTAAGGACGACCTCACCCTCAGGGTCATCCGTTGCCGGACTTCCTGCGAGAACAAGGATGCAATCGTTATATTTCTTGACCATCCTGTAGGCACTGATCACACCGAGAGGGTCCTTAAACCTGTCGAACCGGGATACCTGGAGAAGGAGGGCCCTGTCCGGCGGTATATGATACTTTTGCAGTGTCTCATTAATTTCCTCTTCCTTCACGTCCCTGTTCTTTTCGCTGAGAGGGTCGATGGAAGGAGGAATGATGAATTCATCGGTGCCCATGGCACGGGCGAACTTTGCCACGGAAAATATTGCTGCATCATATTTTGCGCAGTAGCCCTTGAGATTGCTCCAGACCTCCGGGACCGGGTCTGACACATCGATATGACATCGCCACATCCACGTGGCAGACTTCCTGAATTCAACAAGCGGGGCAGGCTGAGGATCGTGGATCAGTACCGCATCAGCATCGAGATCCAGTCTTTTCGCATTCATTCTGTTGATATCATAATGATGGTCCCACATTTCCTTAGTGATATGCTCCTTATTTCCCTGCAGGGCATTATGGACTTTCTTTGTCATGTCAAAGAACAGATCGTCCCCTTCAATGGTGTCCCAGCGCGCGCCGATGCCAAGTTCCTTCATAATGGGTATCATCCTCTGGAGTATCTCTGCCACCCCACCTCCGGCTCGGGTCGAGTTGATATGCAGGAATGTCCTGTCCCTTAGCCTTTCGGCCAGCTTTTGCAGGAAAAGCAGGTCGCCATGGGGAACGACGCCGCTGTATCTGCCGATCATGTCATCACCTCCATATCCCTCCGCACCTCTGCCTCCACGTACTCGATGAGGTGCTCCCGTATACCTTCTATCGTGTGCATGAACGGGTCGATAGACCTGATACGGCCGGCAAGATCATTCTTCCCAAAGACGTTCTCCAACCATGCCGAGAAGTCATCAATGCCGCTGCCGAGACGCGTACGTGCCTCGTAAAAGTGATAGTAAATGGAGGCGACATCAACATGCTTGATGGCCATAAGGAACTCCGCGAGATTTTGCGCCCGGACGCCCGTGGGAAATACAAAAGTGATAGTCTGGTTAAAATAGAATTCGTCGCCGGGCAATACTTCCCTGGGCTCAGGAAAAAAAACGAGATAACTGTCGATCACGCGCACAAACTCATTCCGCAGATCGCTGATGCTTTCGAAATCATAAGGATCGACGTTCGAGAGATGCTCTGAAAGTGCGCGTTCTTCCAGGCTTTCACCCGCCCAGTGAGCAAAGTCATTGGTGTATTCACGAGCGTGCTCCTTCATGAAATATTGACAGGTATGGTGATAGACGGACTCCTCGTTCACCTCAGCTATTCCCTGTCTGAATTCGCGGAGGTTCTTCGCCATTCTGCCCGTAGCCTTCAGGATACTAATGCACTGTCTGAACTCAAACGGCCTTATTGTCTCTTCCATCCCTTATCCTCCCTGAAGTGCACAATCTGCTCAAGAGCGGTATGCCTGAGAGCCGTCTTCCGCAGGTGCCACGTCTCCTCTCATATGTTATCCTCTTCCACCGCCTCCTTGATCTTCATAAGGATATCCGGGATCGCTGAGGTCACCCGGTCCCAGCTTGCGATAAGCGGCACGCCGAGAGGATCTTCGGATATGATCTCGGCAGCTCTCTTTATGGCGTTGGTAAAGGTATCTACGGCGAGGCTTTCTTCATGTCGATCAAAGACGAGACCATTTACGGCTGCGTCATCCTCGTATCGTTTAAGCATATCCTGTGCCGTCCTTACATATGTTGCAACGAGTGTCTTGAAAAAGCCGTCAGAGAAGACGATCCCCTCGGACGACAGCGTTCTGAATATCGACTTGCTTATGTCCACGCACATCTTGTGCAGACCTTTGGTTGCGTCTTCTGAAGAAAGGACCTGGTGCTTATGCTCATAATTTTCAATGATATCGACCTGACATACCCGCCGAAGAGATGTATTGCGATAGATCTCCGCGAGCACGCCCACCTCAAGCCCCCAGTCACCCGGGATCTTGTTCACCCGTGCCATATCGATATCCATGGAAAACTCTCCGGCCAGGGGATATCTGAAGCTGTCGAAAAAAACGAGGAGCGGATGGAAGCCTATGACCTTCTGGAGTGACCGTAAAAGAGGGGTGACAAGCAGCCTTGTTGCCCTCCCGTGAAGCCTGTCCGAGACCCGGCTATAGTAGCCTTTGCAAAAATCATAATCGAGACTCGGGTTCGTAACGGGATAGCAGAGCCGGGCAAGCATGTCCCGGTCATAGGTAAGGATATCACAGTCATGAAGCGCAATGACATGGAATCCCTGCTGTGAAAGGATATAGCCATAAGCCATCCACGTCGACCTGCCTTTCCCCGGTTCGCCAATGTGCAGCCCTGAGGCTTCAATCCTGTTGTATATATCTGTCAGCTTGGGCCCCGAGTTCCATATAATGCTGGTCTTCTGCGGAAGGACCGAGAAGAATTTCTTTGCCGTCCTGAACTCGTCCTCTGTCGATGGTCCGAGAGTAACGACAACCTCCCTGATATATTTGACCTCTTGCAGTTCCCTTACGATCCCCGTGAGGGCATCGCCTTCAAGTTCGCTGTACAGGGACGGCAGGACGAGGGCAATAGGTCTCTCCTGTGCGTACCAGCTCAGTTCCGCTTCGATCCTTTCGATGTTGATCCGGCCGAGCCGGTGAAATGTTGCGACAACACCGGTCTGATAAAAATCCGACATTCAGCACCTCCTCAACGGCCAGCAGCCTGTATTCATCTATGCAGCCTTCATGTTAACAATCATTGTCCTGGCCCGGCTCCTGCCATCAACCCGAATGACAAGGGGTATAGGTGACGGTATTCAGCGGTGTCCCGCTGAGCCCGGTAAAAGGCCTTCAGTTACTTCATTCTATCATCACTATCTGAATATCCATGACATTTGTCCCGGTGGGACCTGTAATGAAAAGTTCACCGGTCCTCTTGAAGAAGCTATAAGAGTCGTTATTATCAAGGTGTGCGTCAGGATCCAGACCTGCTGCTCTTCCTCTCTTAATGGTGTTCCCGTCGACGACAGCCCCGGCAGCGTCTGTCGGGCCGTCTGTCCCGTCCGTGCCTGCCGAAAGCAAGGTGATACCCTTAACACCGTCTGCTTCCAGAGCAAATGCGAGCGCCAGTTCCATGTTCCTGCCTCCCACGCCATTCCCTTTCACCGTCACCGTGGTCTCACCCCCGCTTATCAGACATAAACGGCGAGGAACGCATTTATCCTTTGATCTCTTTGCGATACTGCCGAGCCATCTGCCCGCTTCTCTGGCTTCACCGTTCAATCCTGAAGAGATTATTTCTGCACAAAGGCCCATATCTTCTGCCTTTTGGCGTGCAGCAGCCAGGGCCATGCTGTTACTTCCGATGATAATATTTTCCACATGTTCGAATATGCTATTCCCCTCTTTCGGCGTCTCGGCAACGGCTCCACGATCGCCGTCTTGAAGTACCTTCAGCACGCGTCCAGGTGCCCTTTCCATCAAATCATATTTTCCCAGGACCATTATGGCATCGTGAAATGTCGTCTTATCAGGTGCAGTGGGACCCGAAGCTATCACTCCGACATCGTCACCAATAACATCGGAAAGTATTAAGGAGACGATTCTTGCAGGATAGGCGATCTCTGCGAGGCGCCCTCCCTTGACGCGCGAGATATGTTTCCTCAGGCTGTTTAATTCATATATGTCGGCCCCTGCCTTGAGCAGCAGTTCCGTGACCTTCTGTTTGTCATCGAGCGGTATTCCTTCGTACGGTGCTACAAATAGCGCAGAACCCCCTCCCGATATGAGACATACCACGAGGGTCTCATCGTCAGCGCCCGTCATCAGGCTGATTATTTTTTCCGTGCCTTTCACGCCATTTTCATCAGGGATCGGATGGCCGGCCTCAATTATTTTTATACGCTCCTGATTCGCGTCTGGTAAACTTTTCACGGGAATATGTCCGTATTTCGTTATAACCACACCATCTGCAGTCTCCTCCTTGAATGCGTCTTCCATGGCACTTGCCATCGCATATGCCGCTTTCCCAAATCCGATGATCACAAGCTTACGGTACTTGCCGTTTCGGTAAAGAGAGCGAATATGTTCCGTCTGAATCAGCACCGCATTATAAGGGTCAACGGCCCTCAAGGCCGCAT
>VEOY01000054.1 GCA_012026685.1 Nitrospirota bacterium | reverse complement strand
TGTGCCCATCCTCAGTCTGGTACAAAAGGAATTCGCTCTTCACCGGCAACTGTTCTTTTTTCCTTTTCATGGATAGTCGTTATTCCTCCTCTACTACTGGTAGCAAATACTTGCTCGCCGACTTTTTCTTGCCGCAAGTCTTGGGCATGCAAACCTCAAGCAGCGAGCACTTGTCGCATTTCTTGCAAGCGTTCAGCTTACTTTTCTGGTTTGCGCCTGAACAAAGATAACTTCAAAATCAAAGACATCTCGTATTGCCTGAAAGTCTTTCTTGTTCTGAGTATGGAGAACGCCGCCGATTCCCCTGACAGAGGCGGCAATGAGGCAATCATTGCTTATTGAGGCGGATTTCCTGATGGTATACCCTTTTGTTGCCTGCAGCTTTGCAACAAGCTCACCGGCCCGCTCATAGTCTTTCAGCGTGGGGAGAACGAGCCTGTCAACTCGCTTGAAAAAATCAACAAGTTCATGCACTGCCGTTAATGACTTTTTCGAATGGGCACCGGTTCTAAGTTCCATCAGAACGACTGCGGAGAGATAAACAAGGCCATCTGATAAGAAGAGGTCTCTATATGCTGTGGGGTCTGCAAAACGGTCAATGAAGATGTTGGTATCGATGACCCTCTTAAGCATATATTTTTTTCAGCTTTGCTCCTTTATGCTTCTCGAAAATGCCCTCAAGCTCAAGCTTGCCGATGGCGACATCAAGGGCTTTTCTTATTGCTTCAGCATTGTCATGGATCCTGAAGACCCTTTTGACTTTCTCAATATCGCTTTTGCTAACTTCGAGATGATCTATCATCACTACATTTGCCCTACCCATGCGCTGCCTCCTTGTTCACTTTTCATTATAGGGTGTTCTCAGCTTTTCGGCAACCACCTTTTGGCCGCGCTTTCGCTTGATCTGATTGGCCGAACAGCCCAAATGCTGCGATCACTTCTTAGCTGCTACCTATTTGCCTCAGTCAGTGACTGTGCGCTTCAACGTACTTGCGCAAAACAGTATTGATCGTTGTCTGATAACCCCGGCCCTGCTTCTTAAAAAAGTCGATAACATCTGGGTCAAGCCGGAGCGTTATCTGCCTTTTTGTTCCGGGCCATACGACAGCTTTCTTGAAGAAGTCGTCAGTCAGCTCAGGGATGTCCGAAGTGTCGATGTCCTTATCCTTCATGGCCCTAAGCCGTTCCCAGTCAGTTTTTGATTGCTTTTTCATATTTTTGCCTCTCATGTTTTTTTGCCTTTCGCATCGATATTACACGAATGGAATCGCCATCTTTCTCGACAAACGCCGCAAAAACAACCATCATATTCTTCAGCATGCCGAGGCCGATATAGCGGTCCTCTCCGTAATCGTATCTGTCGTCATGCCGGACAAACAACGGATGCTCAAAAAGCTGCCATGCATCTGCAAAGTCAATTCCATGCTTCTTGATGTTCTGCCTGTTCTTTTCCGCGTCCCATTCAAACTTCATGTTTATTATAACTCCATTTGTAGCTACAGCAAAGGGTTTTCTTTCGGTACCAGGCTGCGTCGTTACATACATGCGACAGCGGTTCGTTGGATTGCACTGAAGTGCCCCCTCCATGAAGTCCATCATATAACAGGACCTCCCCCAGGGCGCGTCAAAGGTCCAATAAGCCGCCACAAGTTTTCAGCCTTCCTTTTCTCTCCGAAACCCTATCTTCCTCTTCTTCGTCTCCGGCGGACGCATGAGTTCTCTGATAGCGTCAAAAACTACACGGAACTGGGTGTCATATTTTTTCTCAAGCTCATCAAGTCGCTTCGCCAGGTCTTTGTGAGTCGCGATCATCTCGCGCAGTTTTACGAACGTCCGCATTATAGCAATATTGACTTCAATTGCCCTCTCGCTGTTCAACACTGATGAAAGCATCGCAACTCCTTGTTCGGTAAACATGTACGGCGAATACTTTCGGTGCTGCCCTCGCCCTTTCTTTAAGGTCACAATTTGTGATCTTAAAACCGAGTTCTCCTGTTTATTCAGTTGAAACATGAAATCCGCAGGGAAGCGGCCAGGATTCCTTTTGATTGCTTGAATAAGCGCTCTCGTCTGAACCTGATAAAGCTCCGCAAGGTCGCTGTCGAGCATCACCTTATGACCACGAACCATGTAAATTTTGCTTTCGATCAATTCCACAGGCATCACCGTTTTCATAATTCAACCTACTTCTGCTTCTCCAGCCTCTTTCTCTCAGGCTCTTTTCACATGTACGCCTCGTACACCTTATTGGTTTCGGTCATAAACTGACTCCTTCTTGATTATCGATTTCATGGGCAATTAGAGCATCGGATTGCACTGAAGAGCCACCTTCCATGAAGTCCATCATAACGTAGGACCTCCCCCAGGGCGTGTCATAGGTTCATTCTTACGGTTTTTTGATATCCACAGCAGGTTCCTCCACCCTTACCTTATCCCCCTCCCGCCTCTTCCGGTTCGACTCCTTCTTGGCAGCCACTTTCCTGCCCCAATAGGCACCGCTCCTTTTTTAGGACTGCGAGGTTCGGTCTTCATTGCTCCGCATGCTATTGCTCAACCTCCGCCTATCTGTTCCTTACCAGTACCTTAAGGACATTCCTCACGGCTTCCGAATTGACTTCGCTCATGCTGCGGTGATATAACTTAATCATGAAAAAGATCATACAGGTCCACATTTACAAGGGTGATGAGTATTACGTGGCCGAGTGCAGCGACCTGCCTGTTGTAACACAGGGGAAATCGCTGGACGAACTGGTCGCCTATCTGAAAGAGGCCCTGGAACTGCATCTTGAAGATGAGAACCTGGCTGATTTCGACATTGCACCTCACCCGTCAATTCTCGCAAACTTGGAAATCGACTCCCCGGTGCATGTCTAAACTTAAGGTCCTGTCCGGCCAGGATGTTATAGGGATACTTCTTCTGTTCGGCTTCATCGTTACCAAACAAAAAGGCAGTCATATCAAGGCAGCAAGAACCCTCGCCGACGGCTCCAGACAGACACTAACCATCCCTAACCATGCCCATCTCGACAAAGGGACGCTTAAGGCCATTTACCGGCAGGCATCCCGCTATGTCGCGGAGAGTGACCTGAGGCCTCATTTTTATACTGAATAGCAGTATTTCCTTTCCTATGCCTTCGGTATTGACTTCGTTGGATTGCACTGAAGAGCTCCTTCCATGAAGTCCATCATAACGTAGGACGTCCCCCAAGGCGTGTCATAGGTTCATCATGCAGTCTTGACTGCTCCTATCTTGTATTGTACAATAACATGTACAAGGAGATATCTTATGAACACGATCACCTATTCAGCTGCCCGCACCCGGCTGGCGTCAACCATGAAAGAAGTCTGCGACAGTCATGAGCCGGTAATCATCACCAGACAGAAGGAAGAATCCGTGGTAATGCTTTCCCTGGAGGATTTCAGGGCGCTTGAAGAAACGGCATATCTTCTTCGTGTGCCCAAAAATGCAAAGAGGCTCCTGGAATCCATTGCAGAGCTTGAACGCGGCGGCGGCAAGGCCCGCAAATTATCTGAGTGAAGCTCATCTTTTCGGAGCACGCCTGGGAGGACTACCTCTACTGGCAGAGTACTGACAAACAGATGCTCAAACGCATCAACCGGCTTATCAACGAGATATTGAGCGACCCTTTCACGGGCGCCGGCAAACCCGAACCCCTCAAACACGGTCTTTCCGGCTACTGGTCGAGGCGGATCAACGACGAACACCGCATAGTCTACCGTCCTGCCGAAGACGCCATTCTTATCGCGCAGTTGAGATATCATTACTGACGTTCCCAAATCATGTCATAGCCCCATCCGGCAGTGCCGAAGTCGGCTGCAAATTCGAAGGCAAGCCTGGCCGGCCCTTCCAGATGATCCCCGAGAAAATGCACCCGTCCGTCTACCTCCCCAAGACATGTCCTACGTTATAAAAAAGTAGTTCAAACGAGAGGAAAGCGGATTACTGCTTCCGTTCGAAAGCCTTTCCGGCTATCAGGACAAAGACGAGCGAAAGGGTCAGAATGACCGCGAGGTCGGTGAAGAGCGGAAAATCCGCGCTCATGCGGCCTGTTTCATGAGGAAAGACGATATTCTTCAGCGCGTCGACGCCATAGGTGAGCGGGTTCAGCTTCGAAATGATCTTCAGGACCTCGGGAAGAAGTTTGACCGGGTACATGGCGCCGGAGAGGAAGAACATCGGCATCACGATGAAGTTCATGATCACGCTGAAACTCTCGTAGCTTTCATAGAACGAAGCGAGTACGATGCCGAATGCGGCGAGCGCGAAAGAAAGCACAGCGGACACCAGTATCACGCCGACGATCTGGAACGGATCGAGCCTGAGCCCGATGAACGGGAAAAGACAGAGGACGATCACTGCCTGGAATGTCGAAAGTACCATGCCGCTCGTCGCCTTGCCAACGACCACAGAGAAGCGCGACACCGGAGCGACGAGGATCTCTTTCATGAACCCGAACTCCTTGTCCCAGATGATCGATATGGAGGAGAAGATCGAACTGAAAAGTATCGTCATGCCGAGGATGCCGGGGAAGATGAACTGGATATAGGTGACGTTCTGTCCGCCCGGCACGAGCCGCGACATGCCGCCGCCTATGAGAAAGAGCCAGAGCAGCGGCCGCGCAAGAGTGGAAATGAGACGGCTCTTCTCGCGGATGAACTTCTTGAACTCCCGCAGGACAATGACGTAGACGGCGTTAGTCTCGATCATGGCGTCTCCGGTACGACCGCACCATGGATTTTATGTCGTCCTGGGCAGTGCCGTTCTGCTCGCGGATCTCCTTGCCGGTGAGCTTGAGGAAAACATCGTTCAGGGTCGGCCGCTGCATCCTGACCGACAGCACCCGTTCGCCGATCTCCCGTATCAGGGCCGGGATGCAGGCATCGCCCTTCATGACGGATATGAAGATCTCGTCCTCTTTTTCCGAGACATCCATGTCAAAGAGCTTGCGGATATCCTTCATGGCCGCCGTGTTGTCCGTGGTCTTCAGATAAATGACATCTCCGCCCACGATCTTCTTCAACTCGGCAGGCGTGCCGGACGCGATGATCCTGCCCTTGTCGATGATCGCGATCCTGTCGCAGACCTCAGCCTCTTCCATGTAATGCGTTGTCATGAAGATCGTCACGTTATGCAGCTTCGGCAGGGTGGTGATGAATTCCCAGAGGTTCGACCTGCTCTGCGGGTCAAGGCCGAGCGTGGGTTCGTCAAGGAAGAGCACCCTGGGCCGGTGGATGAGCCCACGCGCCACCTCAAGACGCCTCTTCATGCCCCCGGAGAATTTCTTGACCAGGTCGTCCGCCCTGTCCGTGAGGTCCACGAACCTGAGCGCGTCATCGATCCGCTGTTTCCTCTCCGCCTTGTCCACACGATAAAGGTGCGCGTGGAACAGCAGGTTCTCACGCGCCGTGAGGTCCTTGTCGAGCGAGCTGTCCTGGAATACGATGCCGATCGCGCTCCGCACCTTCGAGGACTCGCGGTCACAGTCATAGCCGTTGATGTACGCCTTCCCGGACGTAGGGGAAAGCAGGGTGCAGAGGATATTTATCGTGGTGGTCTTGCCTGCGCCGTTCGGTCCGAGGAACCCGAAGATGGCCCCCTCCTCCACTTCAAACGTTACGCCATCCACCGCGGTGATGCTGCCGAATTTCTTTACGAGATCCTCAACCCGTATCATGCTCATGATGTGAGTTTACCAGAAATATTACATCGCGGGTTAATTGCGGCACGGTCGCGATCCCGCACTCGGTCCCATTTCTTCTGCTTGGCGAATTCCCGATGGCCTTTGCCGCCGTGATGATGGTGAGGTATAGTATGAGGAGGATACGCATGAAAAAGGACCAGTCGATAAAGCTCGCACTGAGCCTCCTGATCACACTCATCATACTGCTTGCCGAGGTGATCGGCGGCCTCGTCTCGAACAGCATAGCCCTGCTGAGCGATGCCGGGCATGTGTTGACAGATGCCTTTGCCCTCGGCTTGAGCCTGATCGCGGCCCATATCAGCAAGAGGCCCTCTGACTTCCGCGCAACATTCGGCTACCAGCGCTTCGGCCTTCTTGCCGCGGTCATCAACGGAGTAAGCCTGGTTGTGATCGCCGTGTTCATATTCGTGGAATCATACCACCGGTTTGTATCGCCGGCAGCTATCGGGACAACGGTCATGCTGACTGTTGCTGCAGGCGGACTGCTCGGGAATATAGCCATGGCGCTTATCCTGGGCAGGGGACATGAGGACCTGAACATCAAGAGCGCCTGGCTCCATGTGCTCGGCGATACCCTTTCCTCGGTCGGTGTCATCATCTCAGGCCTCATTGTTCTCTTTACCGGATGGACGTATGCAGACCCTGTTGCCGGCATCATTATCGGTACCATTATCATCACGGGGGGACTGCGCGTGGTCAGGGAAGCATCAGGGATATTTCTCGAAATGGTACCCAGGGGGTTCGACGTTGAGGCCATTGCCGAAAAACTCTGCGGGCTGCCTGAGGTCATGGGTGTCCACGATCTTCATGTGTGGTCCCTGGCCCACAGGCGGGTCGCCTTTACTGCCCATATCTGGGTCCATGACCAGAAGCTGAGTGAACTGGAACCGTTACGACACACGATCGAAGACCTGCTGAGGGGAATGAAGATCCACCATATCCTGCTGCAGTTCGAATGCGGGGAATGTGAAGCAAACGGGCTCTACTGCCAGGTCCATACCGAGGAGCACCCTCAGGAACATCACCATCACTGACCGTCCGTCCGGTGCTCTCCTGTCCCGCCTTCCTCAAAAATGAAGAGGCGGGACAGGGTTTTCACTTCCCGCAAACATGCGGCAGACCGGATGTGCCTGCCTATGCCGAAACGACGGGCAGCTACTTCTTCCTGATTTTCCCGACAATCACGTCATCGGCCCAGCTCAGGGCTGCTGATACGGTAGGAAATCCGATGGTGCTCGTCAGCACGATGATCGCGTGATAGATCTCAGCGGGCTTCGCTCCCGCCTCGAGCGCCCTCTTGGTATGAGAGTGGACCGAGCCCTCAGACCTGATCGCTGCTGCAGCCGCAAGCTGTATCAGGTGGGCAGTCTTCTTGTTCAGCGGTCCGGCGACCCGTGCCTCTTTCCCGAGATTCTCCACCGCCTTGAAGTACTTCTCAAAACGGTCCCTGATGCTCATGAACTGACCCGGCAGCTTTGCCATAGCGCATCCCTCCTTTGACCTGAGGAAATTGTACCATTATTCATAGGCATAGAATACTCTGCCGACCAGCTCAGCCGACGGTTTCAGGGTCCTGTCGCCCTCCTTTTGCCATTTTGCCGGGCAGCCTTCGTTCTGATGGGACGATAGATAGATATTGGCCTTCACCTTTCTCAGGATCTCCTCAACATTCCTTCCCAGATTGAAATAGTTCACCTCGGCGTTCATAAGCACGCCTTCGGGACTGATGATGAACGTGCCCCTCAGGTCAAGACCGGCCTCTTTGTCGTAGACACCGAAGGTCTTCGACAGGCGTGCGTTCGGGTCAGAACCCATGAGATATCTGACCTTTTCGAGCATCTTCTCGTCCTTCTGCCACGCAAGATGCACGAACTTCGTGTCTGTGCTCACCGTGATCAGCTCGCAGCCGATCGCCTTGAAATTCTCATGCTGCTCTGCCAGAGCAGCAAATTCGGTGGCTCAGACAAAGGTGAAGTCGGCAGGATAGAAGAACAGTACGGTCCATTTCTTTGCCTCCCGCAGTTCCGCCAGGCTGATCTGCCCGAAGTCGCCTTTTGACGGGTCATAGGTTTCGATCCTGAAATCCTGCACAGCGTCTCCGACCTTAATGCCATAGTGTCCGCTCATTTTGTTTCTCCTCTGTCAGTGGGTGATTTTTGGGCCAAGGACCCGGTCATTTCAAACCTTAGTTGATTATGGTTTCCTTTTTGAAGACGTGGAAACCGCAGAACCAGCAGACCGTCAGAATTGACTCTGTCCAGAGGCCGATCTCACCTCCGCACTTCGGACAGGTCAGCGTTTCAGGGACTTCACCTATTGCTATCGCGTCATTGCCATCACATATATCATCTTTCATTTTGTGCCTCCTGTCAGCCTCATCTTATCATATTTTGCTGCAGCGCGCAGGTTAACCCTGTGCCCGTCCCAAGCCGTATATTCCTGTTAATAAATAATATTATTATCTTGATTTGATATACGACATGTTTAGTCTTATTTTACTCTTGACAACACATTTAATCAAGAGTAAATTACTCTTAATTAGAATATTGCTTATTAACTGCAATTTGATAAGATGATGATATCTCCATTGAAGATAACAGTGCTCCGAAATGAAAGGTCGGCATCATGGATGTTGTGACTCTGAGCAGACTTCAGTTCGCTGTTACGAGCATGTTCCATTTCATCTTCGTCCCCCTGACCCTGGGACTGTCCGTCCTGATCGCATACATGGAGACACGCTATGTGCGCACCGGAGACATTGCCTGGCTCAGGATGACCAAGTTCTGGGGAAAGCTTTTTCTGATCAATTTTACCCTCGGCATCGTGACCGGCATTACCCTCGAATTCCAGTTCGGCATGAACTGGGCCGAATATTCGCGCTACGTTGGCGATATTTTCGGCGCACCCCTCGCCATCGAATCGACCGTCGCTTTTTTCCTCGAGTCGTCATTTATCGGACTCTGGGTCTTCGGCTGGAACAAGGTTTCGAAAAAGGTCCACGCCCTGTCGATCTGGCTCGTGGCATTCGCAACCAACCTGTCAGGCCTCTGGATACTCCTTGCCAACGGATGGATGCAGCATCCCGTGGGGTATGAGATCAGGAACGGGAGGGCTGAAATGGTCGATTTCATCGCGATGCTCACAAACCCGTACGGACTGCTGAAGTTCTTCCATACCATATTCTCCGGCTATGTTATCGCTGCATTCTTTGTCATGGGGATCTCGGCCTGGCATCTTCTGAAAAAACGCGATCAGGACCTTTTCCGGCGTTCTTTTCGTACCGCAGCCACCTTCGGCCTCGCAAGTTCCCTTCTCGTCTTTCTGGTCGGCGATTTCCACGCGGCAGAGGTTGCAAAGACCCAGCCTGCGAAATTCGCGGCCATGGAATCGGTATGGGAGACCCAAAGAGCTGCCCCGTACCACTTGCTGCTTGTCCCGGATGTGGCGAACGAACGGAATGCGGTCGAGACGGTCAGCGTGCCGAAAATGCTCAGTTTTCTTGCGTTTCACGACGGGGATGCAGAGGTCCGCGGCCTGAAGGATTTCCCGAAAGCCGACAGGCCTCCGGTCCTGCCGGTACTTGCAGGTTTCCGGGGCATGGCCGCCCTCGGCATGTTCTTCATGCTCCTTACCCTTGTCGCGTTCATACTTTCGCGGAAAGACCATATGGATTCGTATCCGCTCTTTCTCCGCACCATGCTCTGGTCGCTCCCTCTGCCTTACCTTGCCGCGCAATTAGGCTGGATCGTCGCGGAGGTCGGCAGGCAGCCATGGATCGTGTACGGTATGCTCAGGACATCGGACGCCGTGTCCCGTTCCGTAAGCGCATCGCAGGTTGCGGCATCCCTGATCGGGTTTACGCTCCTGTACGGACTTCTCGCGGTCGTGGACATTTATCTTCTCTTCAAGTTCGCGAGGAAAGGCCCTGACAACGATATCGGTTCGATGGTGAGAACCGCCCGGCAGGAGATCTGATATGGAATATCAGGTGCTCTGGTTCGTTCTGTGGGGGCTGCTGTGGGCCGTCTATTTCATGCTGGACGGCTTTGATTTCGGTACGGGCATGCTCCAGCGCCTGCTGTCGCGCAGCAACACGGAGAAACGGATCATCATAAATACGATCGGCCCTGTCTGGGACGGAAATGAAGTATGGCTCATTACCGCGGGCGGCGCCACATTTGCCGCCTTCCCTGCCGCGTATGCGCTGATGTTCAGTTATCTCTACTCCCCGCTCCTTATCATCCTCTTTGCCCTGATCATCAGGGGGGTTGCCTTCGAATTCAGGGGAAAGGGCGGCACTGTTGCCTGGGAACGGGCCTGGGACACGGCGATCTTCTTCGGCAGCTTCATCCCGTCACTGCTGTTCGGGGTCGCGTTCGGCAATTTATTTCAGGGGCTGCCGATGGACGAAAGCGGCTATCACGGTACGCTTCTGTCGCTCCTGAACCCTTATGGGCTCCTTACCGGCGCGTTGTTCGTCCTCCTTTTTCTTGAGCACGGCGCGCTCTGGCTCGCGTTAAAGACGGACGGAGAACTTGCTCAGCGCGCAGAACGCCTTTCCGGCCGGATATGGATCGTTCTTTTCGTTGTCGCGGTCCTCTTCCTGATCCATACCGCTTTTGCCACAAAGCTGTACGCGAATTTTATGAACACCCCGCTCTGGTTCATTGTGCCTGTCGCCGGCGCAGCTTCCCTTGGCGCTGTCCGCATCTATTCCACATTCCGAAATTACGGCAGGGCGTTCATCGCATCCTGCGTCACGATCGTCATGATCGTCTTCACGGGGATCATCGGTCTCTATCCGAACCTGATGCCCTCCAGCATCGCCCCTGATCACAGCCTGACCATATTCAATGCCTCGTCGGGCATTTACACGCTCAAGGTCATGACCGCAGTGGTCCTTCTGTTCGTGCCGGTGGTCATCGCATACCAGATCTGGATCTACAGGATATTCCGTTCCCGGGTAACTGACCGGGAGATCGAGGACAACCGGGAGGCATACTGATGAAAGGGAGCACTCTATGCAGATAACACGCGAGACTGATTATGCAATACGCTGTGTCCTGTATCTCACGTCGAGGACGGACCGGGTCATCATGGTCGATGAGATAGCCAGGGAAATGGCGACGCCGAAAAGCTTCCTGTCAAAGATCCTCCAGAAGCTGGTGAAGGCGGACATCGCCCGCTCTTTCAGGGGTGTCAAAGGCGGCTTCCAGCTCAACAGGGAACCGCGGGACATCACGCTGCTTGATGTTATCGAGGCTGTTGAAGGCGCAATTGCCCTGAACACGTGCGTCCTCGACACCTCTGCCTGCGGGTTCAGCGGTACCTGCGCCGTACATCCGGTATGGGTGCGCCTCCGCGGAGAGGTCAATGAACTGCTCGCGCGCCACAACTTTGCGGACATCGCCCGGGACATACGCCCGGATGAAACAGGATCATAAGCTTCATTGAGGCTTTTTCATACCATCTTAGGGAGGGGGTCCATCCATGAATGACTATCAGTATGACCATCAGACGGTAAAGGGATTCATCGTCTCCTCGATCTTCTGGGGAGTTGTGGGAATCCTTATCGGGCTCTGGATATCGGTCCAGATGTGGAAACCGGAATTCAACGTGCCGCCCTTTTTCACGTTCGGAAGGCTGAGAGTGGTTCACACCAACAGCCTCGCGTTCGGTCTCGGCATCGGGGCGATCTTCGGCATATCCTACTACATTGCGATGAGGCTGACAAAAAGACCTCTGGTCTTTCCGAAACTGGCCCGCTTTCATCTCTACCTTTTCAACGCGGCGATCGCGCTCGCCGCCCTCAGCCTCTTCGCCGGCATGAACCAGACCCTGGAATATGCCGAGCTCGAGTGGCCGCTCGACATCGGTGTCGTGATCCTCTGGGTCATCTTCGCGGTCAATATCTTCGGCACGATCATCAAGAGGAAAGATGAGCAGATGTACATTTCCCTCTGGTACATCATCGCCACCGTCATAGCGGTCGCCGTGCTGTACATCGTGAACAACCTTGCCGTTCCGGCGAGCCTGACGAAGTCATATTCCCTCTTCGCGGGCGTCAACAGCGCGAACGTGCAGTGGTGGTATGGCCACAACGCGGTCGGCTTCGTCTTTACGACGCCCATTCTGGCGATGTTCTACTACTTCCTGCCCAAGTCGACCGGCCTGCCGATCTACAGCCACCGCCTGTCCATCATCGCTTTCTGGTCCCTGGTCTTTGCCTATCTCTGGACCGGCGCTCACCACCTCGTGTACACGCCGCTGCCCGACTGGATACAGACCCTCGCCATCGTCTTCACGCTCTTCCTCATCGCGCCCTCATGGGGGTCGGTCATCAACGGCTATTACACGGTCGGCACCGACTGGAACAAGATGCAGACGCACTATCTTACGAAGTTCTTCATCCTCGGCATAACCTTCTACGGTCTTCAGACCGTTCAGGGGCCGACACAGGCCATCAGAGTAGTGAGCCAGCTCATCCATTACACTGACTGGGTGCCCGGCCATGTGCATATGGGCACCATGGGATGGGTCACCATGACGACCGCGGCCTCCATCTACTACATCATCCCGAAGATATACGGGACCGAGATCTACAGCATCAAGGCGGCGAACGTTCATTTCTGGCTCGTGCTCATCGGCCAACTCATGTTCTCGATCACCATGTGGATCACCGGCATCCAGCAGGGAGCGCTCTGGAAGGCGACCAATGCCGACGGCAGCCTGAAATACACCTTTATGGAGGGGCTGGTGAAGAACTATCCCTTCTGGCAGCTCCGGACCGTCGCCGGCGTTATCTTCACCGTCGGCATGCTCTTCTTTATCTATAACATCTCTATGACGATCCGCAAGGGCAAGGCGCTTGCGGCGTCACGGGCTTAGGGGGTGGACCATGGCTGGTGAACTGTACAGAAGACCGATCATGTTTGCCGTTGTCGCGACCGTGGTGATCCTTATCGGCACGATCGTCACGATGTTCTTTCCCATGTTCACGGAAGGCATGCACCCGAGGCTCGAGAACCTGAAGCCGTACACCGCGCTTCAGCTTGCGGGCAAGGACATCTATATGCGCGAGGGATGCAATAACTGCCATACCCAGACCGTCAGGCCGCTGAGAACCGAGGTCATGCGCTACGGCGAATACTCAAAGGCGGGAGAATTCGCCTTTGACCGCCCCTTCCTCTGGGGGTCCAAGCGGACCGGGCCCGACCTTGCCCGCATCGGGGGAAAATATCCGGATGCCTGGCATTACAAGCATTTCGAAAATCCGCAGGCGTTCTTCGCGCAATCGAACATGCCGAAATACGGATGGCTCCAGAGCGGCAAGCTCGATCCCGCAGCAATGGAAGCCCACATGAAAGTGAACGGTTTCCCTTACACGCAAGAAGAGATGGCTGACCTGCCCTCAAAGACAGAACTCGACGCACTGGTGGCGTACATGCAGGTCATCGGCACCGGCGTAAAAAAGGCCGTGCCGGTCACTGTTGCTGCAATGGCGGAAGAAAAGAACCCGCTGGCGGGGGATCCAAATGCCCATGAGCGGGGCGAGAAAGTCTACGAGAAGGAGTGTGAAGCGTGCCATGGAGATGACGGAAGAGGCGGGATCGGCCCGAGGCTGACCGACGACATCTGGCTCAATAAAGAGGGCGATATCAGCGACGGCAGGATATACGAAATCATTGCCAACGGCACGGCCAACGGCATGCCGCCCTATGCAGGCCAGCTCGATAAGGACAAGATATGGTCGCTTGTTTCCTATATCCGTCACGAACAGCACAAAACAAAATGAGGAGGACGACATGACAGAAGACTTCGACAGCACGAACATCGAAGATTTTGAAGCAAAGGACACGGCACGGAAGCTGCCGATCGGCTGGCTGATCCTCTTCTGGGGCCTCATTCTCTGGGGTATATATTATTTTGTGATGTACTCGCCTTCGATCAGCGGATGGACCCAGGAAAAGGCGTATCACGAATCGGTGAAAAAGTAAGACAGTGCCCAGTGACGGTGATCAGTGTCAGTTGCAGGCAGGATAGCAGGAAGCCGCTGACACTGGTCGCCGCCTTTTTCTGACACAGAACACTGAAAACTGACACTGCTAAAGAGGAGGTTATATATGGACATTTCAATACTCGCTACCATAGCTTTTACCGCAATTCCGACAGCGGCCATTGTGGTGCTCTACCTCATGATGAGCAGAAAGAGGAAGTAGGAGCGATGAACGCACAGAACATCGCGTACATCGTTTTCGGATTTACCCTGGTCATACTCTTCGGTATCATCATTGCCTTCTATTACTCCCGGAAACGGCACAAGAAGGTGGAAGACCCCAAGTACAAGATGCTCGAAGATGACGATTAGCCCCATACAACCCCGGCGCCGTCTCGCGGAGGCTGCACAGGCGGTACTGTTTCTCGGTCTGCCGTTCGTCAGGATCGGCGGCGAAAGCGCCCTGCGCTTCGATATCCCTACGCTGAGGCTGCATTTCTTCGGCATCAGCCTCTGGATGGATGAATTCTTCATCGTTCTGATCGCCCTGTTCTTTTTCACCTTCCTGATCATTTTCATCACCCAGGTCTTCGGCCGCATCTGGTGCGGCTGGCTCTGTCCGCAGACCGTCATCATCGACATGACCGGGTTCCTTGACAGGGCAAAAGTGAAGCGTGCCGCGGAACGGGTCATGGCGTACATCCTTATCTTCCTCATCAGCGTCATCGTAGCGGCTGACCTCATCTGGTACTTCGTCTCTCCGTATGATTTCTTTCCCGCACTTGCACGCGGTGCCCTCGGGAACGTGACATGGGGGTCCTGGCTGGTCCTGTCAGCAGTCATCTTTCTGAACTTTGCCTTCCTCAGGCACACCTGGTGCGCCACGGCATGTCCGTACGCCAGGCTGCAGGGCGCACTGTTTGACAGCAGGACAATGGTCATCAGCTTTGACAGCCGCAGAAAGGATGAATGCATGGACTGCAGGGCGTGTGTCAGGTGCTGCCCGGTAAACATCGATATCAGGAACGGCCTGAACGCAGCGTGCGTCAGCTGTGCCGAATGCATTGACACCTGCGCAAAAAATCTCGGGAGGCAGAACAAGAACGGCCTGATAGGCTATTTTTTCGGCAACCCCGGCGCCACCGGCAGTCTGATCAGATCAAATGTCGTCATGTTCGGCTTGCTCACCCTTCTGACCCTGATCTTTTTCCTCTATCTTTCCCTGTCCCGAAACCCTCTTGATCTGACCGTGCTCCCGAACAATGAAATCAGGGCACGCATGAGCAACGGGAACATGGTCATGAATGGCTATATCCTTGCCGTCGAGAACAGGAGCAGGGACGATCTGATGCTTTCCCTGAAAGCTCTTTCTCATGGCATGCAGCTGAAGATAACGCCGGAGCAGCTTGTCATCAGGGCAGGAGAGTATAAGAGAATACCCGCATATGTCTTCTTTCCCGTGCCGGACCGGACATTGCAGCCCGGGAACGCTGAATTGCTGCTCGAAGCAGGGAAGCAGGGTGATGTAAGGGCAAGCAGAAACGTAAACCTCATGCTGCCTGAGACCCCGTGAAAAAGCTCCTGCTGCTGGTGACACTCATCGGAATTGCCGCGGTTGTCGGCGCGGTCGTTGTCGGCATGTCGACCTTTGACGGCACCGTGGTCGATAACCCTTATGAAAAAGGCCTCGCGTGGGACAGAGAACAGACGGAGCGGGCGTCATCAGGCTGGTCCGTCGGCATTATGCCTCCGTCACCTTCGGCCGGCAGGAACCGGCTGTATCTCACGGTCACGGACAGGTCCGGCAAACCGCTGTCCGGCAAAGTGACGCTCAGCGTCAGCAGGCCGTCATCGAAATCCTATGACCGAGAGTACGGAACAGCCTCAACGGAAAAACCGGGAGTTTATACGGCGTCTGTTGAGTTCCCTCTTTACGGGTACTGGGACCTGGACGTGCGGGTAACGGTGCAGGAGAGAACGATCACATTCCGCAAGAGCATATTTGCCCTGCAGGGGACCTGATCCATGAAGAAGATCATAATGATTCTCATCGCAGTTCTCATGCTCGTGTCACGTCCGCCGCGCGCTCATGCCTCGGATTGCGATGTCGACCGCGGCCCCTGTGTTGCCGTGACAGGCAGGACAGAAGTAACGCTGGATATATCACCTAAACCCGTAAAGGCTATGAAGGAGCTGTTCTTCGTCGTGACGGTGAGGGGCGCGAACGTCAGGGGTCCCCTGCTTCTTGAGCTCTCCATGCCCGGCATGTACATGGGACGAAACGAGGTTGCACTGAAAAGAAGCCCGGAGGGCTCATTCAGCGGCAGAGGCGTCATCCCCCGCTGCCCGACCGGAGGGAAGCTCTGGCAGGCGGACCTGACCATCCCCGGCACAGGCAGGCTCACATACCGGTTCCATGTCGATCGCTGAGTCCATCTATCTGCTGATGTTCAGCTCCGGCCTCCTGGGCGGCATAGGTCATTGTGCCGGCATGTGCGGTCCGGTGGTCGCGGCATATACCCTCGGGTTCAGGCTTCCTGCAGACGATATCAGGGCATCGTCCCTTCCGCAGCTGCTCTACAACGCCGGAAGGGTCACTACCTACAGCGTTGTGGGAGGGATCATGGGCATGACCGGCTCGTTCGCCGGGGTCGTAACATACATCGAGCGCTTCCAGAACATGACCATGGCCGTTGTCGGCGGGATCATGATCGTTCTGGGCATTGCGTCTGCCGGTTTGATCTCATGGCGCGTTCATGATGCCGGGAGCCGGGTGACTGCGCCGGTTTCCGGATTCATCAGCCGGGTGATACAGTTCGTCTCCCAGACGCATACACCGGGCTCTGTCTATGTCATCGGCATGGCTACCGGCTTCATCCCCTGCGGTCTTCTGTATACCGCATACATTGCCGCTGCCGGAGCTGGCGCAACAGCCGGCCATCCGGCTGAAGGTTTTCTCAAGGGCATGGCCATGCTCTTCCTGTTCGGTATCGGTACCACCCCTGCTCTCTTTTTCATAGGCCATATGGCGGCACGCAAGGGTGAATGGATCAGGAAAAGGCTGTATATGCTGTCTTCCCTCATGATGACCGCCATCGGCGTCATCTTCATCTATCGGGCCTTTCGGGGATGATATGGCGACGCTGACCTGCGACCATTGCCAGCTTACGTTCCCCGAACGGGATGCTGTCAGGGAGATCATGAACGGAAAAGAGCATTGTTTCTGCTGCAACGGCTGCAGGGCGGTCTTCCTCCTTATCAGGAGTGAAGGCCTTGAAGCTTTCTACCGGAACAGAGCATGGGACTCTCCCGGCACACCGGTCGACCAGCAGGAGAAGGTCGGCGCCGAGCTGTTCGCGGACGATGAACAGCAGATCGGCGTGAACAAAGAGATCGATATCCTCATCGACGGCATACGGTGCGCGTCCTGCGTGTGGCTGAACGAGAAATTCCTGTCCCGGACCGACGGCGTAGAATACGCCCGGATCAATTTCGCAACGCATAAGGCGAAGATCCGCTGGGACCCGGGCCGCGTCTCTCTTGACCGCATCCTGGAAAGGATACAGTCCATCGGATATATGCCGCGTCCGTACCGCGAGTCCGAGCAGTTCAGGCAGCAGAAGGCGGAGGCCCGCGACCTTCTGGTGCGCTTCGGCACTGCCGCGTTCCTTTCTTCCCAGCTCATGATCTACAGCATAGCCCTGTATGCCGGATACTTTCAGGGTATTGACCCGGCAACGAAAACCGTCCTGGAGATCATAGCCATGGTTCTCACTCTTCCGGTCATACTCTATTCAGGAATGCCGTTCATCAGGAATACCTTCATCGGCCTGCGCCATCTTCATTTCACCATGGACTCTCTCATCACGCTCGGTTCGGGCTCGGCCTTTGTCTACAGCGTGTATCAGATGCTGAACGGCGGGACGGTCTACTTTGACACTTCCGCAATGATCATCACCCTTATCCTTCTCGGCCGGTATATCGAGACGACCGCAAAGGGACGTGCATCTGAAACGATCGAGAAGCTTTCCAGACTGAGTCCCAGGGAAGCACGGATACTGAAGGATGCCGGGTCCGCCGACCTTCTCTCGGCGGAGACCGTCATGATACCGCTGACAGAGCTTAAACGCGGAAACCTTGTCAGGATCCTTCCCGGCGAGCTCATACCTGCTGACGGGAGAGTTGTGCAGGGCGAGTCCGAAGCAAATGAATCGATCCTCACCGGCGAATCACTGCCGGTGCACAAGACAGCAGGGAGCACCGTTATCGGAGGTGCAATAAACCTCTATGGCACGTTCGTCTTTGAGGTGACCAGCACCGGGAAGGACACGTTCCTTGCCGGCGTCATCAGGTCTGTTGAGGATGCTCAGGCAAAAAAACCCCGTCTGCAGATCCTTGCGGACAGGGTCGTAGGGTACTTTGTTCCTTTCATTCTGGCCCTGGCATGCATAACGACCACCGGATACCTCCTGACCGGAAGTCCGGCGAACTCCGCCCTTATGGCAGGTATTTCCGTGCTGGGCATCGCCTGCCCCTGCAGCCTCGGTCTCGCTACGCCCCTTGCCGTGCTGGTGTACACAACCATGGCATCGGCGCGGGGCATTCTCGTCAAGGACGGATCGGTGATAGAAAAATCCGGAGCGGTCACCCATATCATCTTCGACAAGACCGGGACCCTGACAGAGGGAAGACCTTCTCTCAGGGAGGTCGTATCCCTCGATCGGGCTCTTGATACCGCATATCTCTGCAGGCTTGCCGCGTCGATAGAAAACCTTTCCGAACACAGTTTGGGGCGGGCGATAACCACGGCATCCAGCGACGTGTTTCTGCCGGTAAAGGACTTCAGGGCAGTTCCGGGACGCGGCGTCTCAGGCCTGGTCGGCGGGCTTGTTGTCCATATCGGCAGCAGGACCTTCATGCAGGACAGCGGCATCACCGGGAGCAGTTCCGCCAGCCGCGTCGATGAAATAAGCCTGTCGTTCGAAAAGGCGGGCAATACCGTGGTCTTTATGGGATGGGACGGAGAGGTCCGCGCGCTGTTCATCGTCAGCGACCGCATCCGCCAGGAGGCTGCCGATGCGGTCGCTGCGCTCAGTTCCCTCGGCCTGGAGACGGCGCTTGCAAGCGGGGACAACCGTGCGACGACAGAGGCCGTGGCATCGGCCGCGAACATCCCGCAGGCCCATCCGGAAATGTCGCCGGACAACAAACGTCACCTCATACACGAACTTCAGGCAGCGGGAAAGCGCGTCATGATGATAGGTGACGGCATCAACGACGCACCCGCTCTCACCGAAGCAGCCATCGGCATTGCCATGGGCAGGGGAACGGACATTGCCATGGAAAGTGCCGACGCAGTGCTCATACGCGGCGACCTTTCCCTCATACCCTATTTCATGCATCTTTCCCGCCGTGCGTATGCAGTGATCAGGCAGAACATATTCTGGGCTTTTGTCTACAACATCGTTGCGCTGCCGCTCGCTGTTTCAGGCATGCTTCACCCGATCGTGGCTGCCGGAGCGATGGCCGCGAGTTCCCTTTTTGTCGTGACCAATTCTTTGAGGATACGCAAAGGAGTGAAGACCTGATGTGGACCCTCGCCTTTCTCATCTTTCTTTCGCTGGTACTGGGAGTCGGCGCGTGGCTCTTCTTTCTCTGGGCGGTCAAGAGCGGCCAGTATGACGACCCTGAAGGCCCGAAATACCGGATGCTTGAAGACGATGAGGATGAGCCAAAAAATAAGAACGGGGCATCCTGATCCGCTCAGGCGTGCCCCGTTTGGGTAGCTGTCTGCTGCCTGATTATTTCGCGGGCGTCGGGGTCTGGGCAGGCTGAATCGGCTGTGATCCCTGGATCGGTCCGGTTGCGCCCCCTCCAGGGACCGGCATATTCTGCTGCTGAGGAGCAGCGGGGACCTTGTTCAGCACCGAGGTTTCCCGGGTGGTGACAATGGCGAGCAGGAACGACGAGATCATGAACACAACAGCGGCGACCGTCGTAAGCTTGCTGAAGAAGGTGGCAGCGCCCCGCGCGCCGAAGAGGGTCTGACTGGAGCCGCCGAAGGCTGCTCCCATTTCGGCCCCCTTTCCTCCCTGGATAAGCACGATCACGATAAGGAATAAAGAGACAATCAGATGGACGATCAGTATCAGTGTTGACATTACTTCTCCTTTTTATAACAGACTAATTTAGCGAAACTGTCGGCCTTGAGGCTCGCGCCGCCAACCAGACCGCCGTTGACGTCTTTGCATGCCATAAGGCTGCTGACATTATCAGGGGTAACACTCCCTCCGTAGAGAATGCGGATACCCTCGGCAGTGCCGGCATAGAGTTTTCCCAGAATGTCCCGGATGAATGCGTGCACTTCCTGGGCCTGGTCAGGTGATGCTGTCTTTCCGGTGCCTATGGCCCATATCGGTTCATACGCCACAACCAGTCCATCGGCATCTATCCCTTCGAGGCCCTTTTCGACCTCACGCCGGATAACCTCAAAAGTCCTGTTGGATTCCCGCTCTCCGAGCGACTCCCCGACGCAGAAGATCACACCGAGGCCGGCCTTTTTGGCAGCGCGCACCTTCCTGTTGACGACCGCGTCGTCCTCGTGGAAGTACTGCCTTCTTTCGGAGTGGCCGATAATGACATGGGTGCAGCCCGCATCAAGCAGCATGCCCGGCGCGACCTCTCCGGTATAGGCGCCCTTCTCCTCCCAGAAGATGTCCTGAGCGGCAAGACGGACATTCGTGCCCTGTATGGCTCCGGCAGCCGCGGACAGTGCGGTAAAGGGGGGAGCGACCACGATATCGACATCTGTGACATCCTTTACCAGGGGTATGAAATCACGCAGGAATTCCCCGGTTTCGGATATGGTTTTGTTCATTTTCCAGTTGGCGGCGATAAAACTTTTCATAGTCAGATATTTTAATGATACAGATATGTTCCCGTCAAGGGCCTGAGGATGCTTTATGTTATGCGCAACGTGATCGTCCCTTTATGCGGCATCCTCACTGATCGATCAGATCATTTTTCATCATTTATAGCCATTTTTAATCCCCCAACAGACGCCAATTATATCTCCTTTTGTAAATCTGAAAATCAGGTTACCGTATAACTGAAATCAGGAGAAAATGCCGTGGAGTTCAAGACCGCAACAGCGCGAAAGAGTTTCATACGCTGCCGCTCAGACAGCAGGGGGACCGTGGCCGGCAATTTCACCGATACCGCAGACGAGCTGCATATTATTACAGGTCATGGCGGTTTTTCAGGCCACTATGCCGGGTCTTCCCGGCAGGATGCCGCTGCAGGCGGCAACCCGACAAACGATGAGGTCTGTGACGACTGCCATGGCCTGCCCCTTTCGTATAGTTCTGCACCGCTGAACCCCGGGTTGTCATTCCGCAAAAAGACAGGATCATTGACAACCCCGCTCCGCGTCAAAGATCAGAAGGCATGATCGATATACCGGGTGGCATCAGGAATTTCATCGCATGGCGTCATGTCGAGATACATAACATAAAATGATATGCCCTAATCTGAAACACCTTGTACCCATCTGCCGGACATCCGGCGAAGAATACACACCCAGTCGTTTTCAGATCGAAGAATACTGCATTTTAGAAGCGCATACGAGGTGTCCCATATATTTGCAATCGAACCGAAAAAAGGATGCCGGAGAGAAAACAGGGTTAACCGGGAGGACGGGAAGATGAAAAAAGTACTGATCGTCGAAGATTATCTGCTTCTCCGCGTGTCAATAACCTTCATGCTGAGTCATGAGGACACGGTTGCAATTTCATGTGACAACCTTGAGTGCGCAGAGAAAGCACTTATGGATCACGCATTCGATCTGGTCATAACCGATCTCAGTCTCAGCGGCACCGGAGACGGAATGGAAGGAATGAGACTGCTTCAGATGGTGAAGAAAAGGAATTCCTCCATTCCGGTCATCATGATGACTGCGTCCGGTTCAGCCGAGACAGAAAAAAATGCTTACCTCCTCGGGGCGTATCACTATTTCGAAAAGCCCTTTGACATCGGCCTGCTCGCTCAGAAGGTCCAGGCCCTCGGCATTTCGACACGCCGCTCATTTCTGGACCGTCACACGTCATGTGCCGGCAGGGAAAAAGCTCACCAGGAGGCTTCCGGATGGCAAAATACAGGGTTTTGAGAGGGTTCTGAGAACAATACCTCCTTCACCGTGACCGTCAGGACAGATCCGCGTGTCCGTCGTGCGGTGCCGCAGATTATGATAATAATTTAACTGGATTATCGAACCGGCATATTTCATAATATTCCGGTGAGTGCCAGCATCTCGGTGATCATTCCCAACCATAACGGCAGTGCCACTCTCGGCACCTGTCTGCATTCTCTCTTTTCGTCGCCCGTTCAGCCCTCCGAGGTCATCGTTGTGGACGACTGTTCCTCCGACGGTTCAGTCGACATCATCCGCCGGTTTCCCTGCAGACTTGTCCGTCTTGAACAGCATTCCGGCGCAGCAAAGGCAAGAAACGCGGGCGCCCGCGCAAGCAGCGGAGAGGCTCTTCTGTTCATCGACGCGGACTGCGTCGTACAGGAAGACACCCTTGCACGCGCAGCAACCGCGCACCTGAAGAACCCGGATTGCGTCATCGGAGGAAGCTACACGCCGGTCGCCCATGACGACAGCTTTTACAGCACGTTCCAGTCCGTATTCATCAATCATTCCGAGTTCCGGAACGATCCTCCCGATTATATCGCAAGCCATGCGATGCTTATCGGAAGGGACGTCTTCATGAAGAGCGGCGGATTTCCGGAGGATTTCATGCCGATCCTGGAGGACGTCGAGTTCAGCCACCGCCTGAAGCGGGCCGGAGTGCGGCTGATGATGGACAGCACGATCCTGGTGAGACATATCTTCAACTTCGACCTGAAGAAATCGCTGCGGAACGCCATGAGAAAGTCGAAATACTGGACCGGATATTCCCTGGGCAACAGCGACCTGATGCAGGATTCCGGGACAGCGTCCCTCGAACTCAAGATCAACGTGATATCCGGATGCCTGCTCTGGCTCTTCCTCTGCTTTTACGCTCTGTCCCATGACGGGGTTTTTCTGTCATCTGCCCTGATCATCGGTCTGGTCAACCTTGTGGTCAGCAGGAAACTGATACTGGCGTTCTTCAGGGCAAAGGGCCCGATGTTCGGCATCCTCGCGACCCTGTACTACTGCTTCATCTATCCCTGGCCGGTCATCGCAGGGGGATTGTCGGGGACCCTGGTCTATTTCCAGCAGCGCCGGGCGGTTTCATAATGTATTCTCCCTTTCGCCATATCAATGCCGTATTCAGCAAGAACCATCCGATCCATCTCACGTTCTTTATAACGCGGAAGTGCAATTCAGCGTGCCCCTTCTGTTTCTATCTCCGGACGGCGGATACCCGTCAGGCCGCGGAGAGCGAACTGACCATCGAAGAGATCCGGAAGATCTCCCTGTCGTTCGGGGAACTGCTTTGGCTGGCATTCTCCGGCGGCGAGATCTACCTGAGGGATGATCTCCCGGAAATAAGCCGTATCTTCTACAGGAACAACCGGCCCGCGATCATGCTGTTCCCCACGAACGGACTTCTCCCCGGTCGCATCAGGGAGATGACGGAACAGATCCTCGTCGATTGCCCCAAAAGCACCATAGCAGTGAAGCTTTCCATGGACGGTCTGCACGATGCCCATGACCGCATCAGGAATACACCCGGGAGCTTTGCCAATACCATGGAGACCTATGCGCAGCTCAGTGAACTGCTCGCATCGTATCCGCATTTCGAACTCGGGGTGAACACGGTCTTTTCCGCGGAGAATCAGGACCAGATGGACGGCATCATTGATTTTGTCGGCGGGCTGGAGAACATCAAGACCCATACCATCTCTCTTGTCCGCGGCAATCTTTCCAACAAGGGGTTCGCTGAGATCGACCCTGCCAAATACCTCCACGCCATTGAGCGGCTTGAAGAGAACCTGAAAACAAGAGGCGCAGCGAGGACCTACCGTTTCAGGGGGTCCCGTATAAAGGCAGCCCAGGATGTTATCCAGCGCAGACTGATCTCCCAGACCCTGGCCGAACAAAAAAGGGTGATCCCCTGCTATGCGGGACACCTGAACCTGGTGCTCACGGAGTCGGGGGAGGTCTATCCCTGCGAGATCCTTAACCGCGGACTGGGCAACATCAGGGATTACGGATACAACATACAGAAACTCCTCACCTCTGACAGGGCAAAGGCCGTTCTGAACAGCATCAGGGACAATCAGTGCTACTGCACGCATGAGTGCTACTTCATGACCAACATCCTTTTCACCCCCCGCCTCTATCCCGTCCTCGCGCGTGAATATCTCCAGATAAAGTAGATGCGCGCAGATGCCATCATCATCGGTGCGGGCGCATCAGGGCTCATCTGCGCGATCGAGGCAGGCAAGCGGCGCAGGTCCGTCCTGGTGATCGATCACGCGCCGAAGACCGCAGGCAAGATACGCGTATCCGGAGGAGGGGCATGCAATTTTACCAACCGGCGCGTCTCTGCCGACGACTATATTTCGATGAACCCTCATTTCTGCAAGTCCGCTCTTTCACGCTATACGCCAAATGACATCATGACCTTCATGAGGAGGTCCGGGATATCATTTCATGAGAAGGAATCGGGCAGGCTTTTTTGCGACACACCCGCGTCCGCTGTCGTTCAGGCGCTGGAGACGGAATGCAGGAACGCGGGAGTGGATATCCGCGTGAACTGCCCGGTCACCCATATCGCGAAGAACGGGGACTTCATCATTACCACGCGGCAGGGTATGCACTCCGCGCGTTCATTGGTGGTCGCGACCGGCGGACTTTCGTGGCCGAAGATCGGGGCATCGGACATGGGGATGAAAATAGCAGCGCAGTTCGGCATTCGCGTGGTACCGCCGAAACCGGGCCTCGTGCCCCTCATCGTTTCCCGGAAAGAGCGGAGCTTCTTCAGGGACCTGAGCGGCATATCGTTCTCTGCGACGGTCAGCTGCGGTCCGGCATCATTTCGGGGCAGTGTTCTTTTCACGCACCGCGGACTGAGCGGACCTGCCATACTTCAGGCGTCCTCTTACTGGAGTCCGGGAGACGCGCTTTCCCTGGACCTGCTGCCGGACATCGACGCGCACGAACTGCTTCTGCAAAACCGCCAGACCAGAAAAGAACTCCAGAACTTCCTTTCGCAGTATCTTCCATCGCGGTTCATCCGGGCATGGTGCGAAAAATATCTCACATCCCGTCCCCTCTGCCGGTTCACGGAGAAGGAACTGGAGGAGACCGCCCGCAGGCTCTGTTCCTGGCAGGTGCTGCCGGCCGGCACCGAGGGCTACGATGTCGCTGAAGTTACGGTTGGCGGGATCGATACGAATGAGGTATCATCGAAGACCATGGAATCCAAAAAGATACCCGGCCTGTATTTTACCGGTGAAGTGCTCGATGTTACCGGGCATCTCGGCGGCTATAATCTCCACTGGGCCTGGGCGTCGGGTCACGCGGCAGGACAGCATGTCTAAGACACGGCCGCTCATCCTTGCGTCAGCGTCACCGAGAAGAAAAGAGCTTCTCGAGCTGGTCGGCCTGAAATTCCGTGTCGATGCGGGCGAATATGAAGAGGACCTGGCCCTCAAACTGTCACCCCCTGTCCTCGCAAAGCATCTTTCCCGCGAGAAGGCCCTTTCCGTGTCGCAGAGATATCGTGATGCGCTCATCATAGCGGCCGACACGTTCATCGTATTCAGAAGCGCCCTGCTGGGAAAGCCCCATACGACCGCAGAGGCTGTCAGAATGCTCACCCTGCTCAATGGAAGACCACATACGGTCTTTACCGGGTATACGGTCCTTGATGTGAAAACAGGGAAACACCGGTCCCGGTCGGTCGAAACAACGGTCTGGTTCAAAAAATTGTCGCCAGCCGAGATACACGCCTATGCGCGGACAGGAGAGCCGCTGGACAAGGCCGGAGCGTACGCGATACAGGGGCTCGGCTCTCTCATCGTGAAGAAGATCGACGGAGATTATTTCAATGTCATCGGCCTGCCCCTGACAAGCCTTGCGGAAACCCTGAAGCAGTTCGGCATCCGCATCCTTGCGTGATCAGACGACGTAAGCCATTACATGTCAAGAAAGATTCCGGAATGACGGGATGCAGCCATCTCTTTGCGGTGTCAGCATGACAAACAGGCGGGACCTTATCAGGCGCGTCCTTCGCGGGGAGCACAGTGAGCGCCTTCCGCGGGCACTGTTCGGTGGAGGTCTATGGTCATTCCGCCAGGCCGGCCTGACCATAGAGGATCTGCCGGAAAGGCCGGAACGATTTGCGGAAACCCTGTCAGATTTTTTCAGGGAGCTCGATACGGATATCATCTTTGCCGGGTCCGGGCTGAACACGTTTCCGGCGGAAGCGATCGGGGGAAAACTCGCCTTTCGCGGTGAGCAGGCCCCTCTCCTGTCGTTCCCGCTCATCCAGAAGACCGAGGACGCGGGATACCTGAAAGACATATCCCTTGACCACTCCCCTCACTCGCTCGCCCTCGTGGAGATGATCTCCGTGATGAGAGAGCGCCTGGCGGACCGTTATCTCTGCGCCACCTCCTGGGGACCCTTCACCTGGGCAATGATCCTGTGCGACTGGGACCTCCTTCAGGGGAAGATCGCAACGGACAGGGCCTTTATACAGGAGATCTGTGAACTCGGTGTACGCCTCTCCCTGTCCCTCTATGAACCGCTTATCAAAAAGGGGCTTATTGACGGCATCTCCATACCGGACGGCGCAGTCACACTCATCCCGACGGACCTTTACCATGAAGTGGTCCTTCCCTATGAGAGGGAACTCTTTGACCAGGTGAGACGTCACGGCATAGGATGCTTTCTTCACCAGTGCGGCAATATCGGCTCCCAGACAGATCTTTATCCGGAAACCGGGGCTGACTGCATATCCGTCGATGCGGGCGTTGACCTGGGCGATGTGTATGAACGCTACCGGAACAGCGTGGTCACCGCGGGAAACGTGGATGTGATCAATGCGATATACGGGGGCGATCCGGCGCTGATCTGCCGGGCCGTCGCCGACTGCGTAGCCCGTGTTGCCGATCCTCACCGCAGATACATTCTCATGCCCTCCTGCGATCTGCCGCCCGACACCCCGCTGCGCAATGTAACGGAATTCCTCGCCTGCGCCGACAGGGCGCTTGAGCAGCCCCGCCCGCCCCAATAATATCAGCAGATACGTCAGGCCGCTGTATGGTGACACTTGCTCCCGGCTGTACATCTGATAGAATGAGGTCATGACATGAAGGCAATGATCATTTTTCGATGGTCTCTGCTCAGATCACCCTGAACCAGGAATGGAGGTCACATCCGGCCATGAGAAAGAACGCCATGCAAGCAGTCCTATCACTGTTCGTCATTCTGCTGATCATTTCCGGAGCTTTCGGCATGGTCGCAGCTGAGGCGGCTGATAAGAAAGGGACAAAATGCAAATTACACTTCAGCATTCGCGGCTGGTCCGCGTTATACGAAACAGCCCCAGGAACAGGCTCGGTTACCTGCGATAACGGCCAGTCCGCACGGGTCAGGATCGAAGTAAAGGGCGGGGGTCTCACCGCAGGAAAATCGAGCTTGTCAGGGACCGGTACTTTTTCTGAAGTACCCGACATCCATGAGACCTTCGGCGCCTATGCCAAAGCCGAAGCGCATGCAGGCGTCGTGAAATCAGCCGGCGCTCAGGTCATGACCAAGGGCGATGTTTCGCTTGCTCTTGCGGCAAAAGACAGGGGAATTGATCTGGGCATCGCGTTCGGCAAGTTCAGGATAGATCCTGTTGGAAAGAAAAGCGGCAAGTAACGTTTCGTCCTCTCCTAACCTGCCGAAGTGAAGAGATTTCCGCAGGGCGCCCTTCTTTGGCGCCACCTTTTCTGGAGCGAGCAAGATGAGGTGGACGGGGTCCGGGGCAGAGCCCCGAATAAAGAACTGTTCTTCTCTTCTGAAACGACCGTCGAGGTCCACCACCGGATTGCCTGAAGGGCACTTTTCCTTGCTATATCTTTTTCTCCAGCAGAGCGGCTAACCGTTCCAGGTGCTTCTTTTCCTCTGACGCAAGGAGCTCGAAGACCTTCCGACCGTCGCCTTCGATCTTCCGCGCCATCTAGATGTAAAGATCATAAGCATTCGTTTCGAGCGCTATCGCAAACTCGAGGATGGAAGCAACGTCCTTCTCCCGTGCCCATACAAGCGCATCGCTCACCGAAATTCCGCCCTCCATGATGTCGTCGCGTTCCTGCGGCAGGCTGTCCTCAACTGCACGGCCGCCCGAGTAACTCTTATACAACCCGCCGAGCGTCAGCTCATGGCTGATCTCGGCTTTTGTCAGGTCCTGAAAGAGCTTCCGCGCGTCTTCGTCATGCAGGAAATCGTCCAGGCGGACATAAAAGAGCCGTGATCCGTCCTCAAGCAGCCAGGCAAGGCGGGCCAGGTCCCGGGCGCTGACGGCATCCCCGAAATAGGCCATGCCCGACTCAGGAGGGCCGGACGCCACAAGACCCTCCCACGCCCTGATGCCTCCCTGCATGGTGAAGACATGCTCGAGGCCGGCATCTGCCAGCATCGCCGCAGCTGCACGGCTGCGCACTCCCGACCCTCAGTAGGTTATGGTCGGTTTCGACGCGTCGATCTCGCCGATGCGCCTGCCCAGTTCTCCCACGGGGATAAGGACCGAACCTGCAAGATGACCGCGCTCGTATTCCTTCGGCTGACGGACATCCACAAGGTTGTAGTCGCCGGGGTCCTTCCCCCTCATGAACTCCCGCGCCTCTTCCGTGGTCATGGAACGCACCGGCCTGAAATAATCAAGAACTCCCATATGATCCCTCCGCGATAACGATGAACATTGTGGAGGCAGCCAGGCTGTCAGGCGAAAACTTTTCGCCGCTGACGGCAGCAATGCCTTTTACGCGACCGTACTGAGCTGCTCCTCAAACTCCTTACTTTTTCTTTCGAAGTCCTCTGTCAGCACGGCAAGCTCATTGAACAAGGCTTCGATCTTCTGCTGGCTGTCGTATATCTCCTTTGACAGATGCTGGATATCGTTGCCTTCGCCCCTCTGTGACGCATCATGCAGCGCCCTCGTGCTGTCATCGATCTTCTTTTCGAGCTTCACGATAGCGTGCTCTATATCTGCCATCCTCTTTTCGATCGGCTTCAGCACTTTTGATTTGCTCGTGATGATCTCCGCCCTCAGCTTCCTGAGGTCTTTTCTGTTTGCGCCCTTCCCGGTCTTCGGCTGCTTCTCAACTCCGCTCTCAACAACAGCTTCGTCCTTCCATCCGACCCGGTCAAGGAAGTCCTGATATGTGCCGTCAAATACCTTCACCTTATTGTCGTCGAATATCACCAGCCGCTCAGCAACAGCGTTCAGGATCAGTTCACTGTGGGTGACAATGACCACTGCACCGTCAAAGGCCTCGATCGCTTCGATAAGAGAGTCAATGGACTCCATGTCAAGATGGTTCGTCGGCTCGTCGAGAAAGAGAAGGTTCGCGGGGCTCACGAGGATCTTGCCCAACAGAACTCTGCTCTTTTCCCCTCCCGACAATACGGATATCTTCTTGAGCGCGTGATCGCCCTGAAACATCATCAGTCCGCATATCCTGCGGCTTGCCCCCCGGCTGTGGTCCGGATGAACATCCATGATCTCCTCTTCAACCGTCTTGGCAGGGTTGAGCCTGCTGATGTTCGTCTGGCCGAAATAGGCTATGCTTGCGCCCGGATGAGGAGTCACAGCGCCGTGCAGAGGCTGCAATTCTCCCGCGAGCAGATTCAGGAGCGTGGTCTTCCCCTTGCCGTTCTTCCCGATGATCGCAATCCGGTCCTTTTTTCCCACGACCAGGTTCAGGTCACTGATCAGGAGGTTGTGCCGGTCAAACCCGAACGACAGGTTCTCCGCCACGATCAGCTGCTTGCCGGTAAAGGACGCGGCATTGAAGGAGAAGTCGAGGGTCTTTGCGTCGGTCAGCTTTTCGAGCCTCTCATGCCGCTGGAGCGCCTTGATACGCGACTGCACAGCTTTTGCCTTGTTCGCCTGGGCCCTGAAGCGGTTGATGAACTGCTCCACATCCTTCCGTTTCTTCTCATCATTGATCCGCGTCTTCTCATGAACCTCCTCTTCGAGGAGTATCTGGTCATAGAGCTTCTGTGTGCCGCCTTCTATCTTCCTGATCTTCGAGCGGTGAATTCCCATGGTATGCGTCGTGACGCTGTCCATGAAGTCGCGGTCATGGGTGATGATTATCAACTCCCCTTTCCACTGTCTGAGTTCCTGAGCGAGCCACCGGATCGAGACGATGTCGAGGTAGTTCGTGGGTTCGTCGAGAAGCAGCAGGTTCGGCTCGGACACGAGCACCTTGGCAAGATTGAGTCGTATCTGATATCCGCCCGAAAGACTGTGAGGCGACCCGTCAAGCTCACCTTCGCTGAACCCGAGGCCGGCCAGAACCTTTCTCACCTTGTAGGTCTCGTCTATACCGTATTCGTTGGGCTTGAGACTGAGGCATGCCTCTTTCAGTACCGTGTCTTCGCTGAACCTGATATGCTGCGACAGATGGCCGATCCGGTATCCCTGCGGCACCGTCACGCTGCCGTCGTCGGGATGCTCTTCATCAAGTATCATCCTGAAGAGCGTTGATTTGCCGGAGCCGTTCCTGCCGACAAGTCCGACTCTCTCCCCCTGATTTATGGTGGCAGTCACGCCGTCAAAGATGAGCTGCCTGCCGAAACTCTTGCTGAGATTGTTAATTTGGATCATGTTTCCTTCTGTCTTATTCGAAATTTTTCCGGTATATGTTCAGAAAATCTTTACTAATCGCAATACGGTTCTCAATTACCCTGAAACGCTCAACTTGCGTAATTATACCTGTTTATCACCTTCCTTGCCTCCTGCAAAGGTGGCGATGGTAAAGAGTTTTCTTCACACATCCCGGAAAATTACCGGTTCCGTGATGCGCAGGTCCGATGTGAGCAGCATCAGAGAAATTTCTGGTTCCGGTCTCGGCGAAAATGGCGTGTAAGACAGTCGGTACTGTTCGAATTCCGAAGGGAACGAGTCTAGCGGCCGTAGCAGAATGAGCATAGAACGGTCGAACTATCTCGTAGCAGGCGAACAGCGGACATACGCATCCGCAGAGCCTCACATCTTTCAGCCTCAAAAACATAAATTCTATGTCAACATGACGATCGTAACGCCTGCGCCGCCCTCTGACTGATCACCGGTCCTGAATGTTTTCACCAGCGGATGGCCGGTAAGATGCTCCCTTACCGCCCTCTGCAGGGCGCCTGTCCCAACGCCGTGTATGATGACCACCTCGCGGAACCCTGCAAGGGCAGCATGGTTGAGGAACGGTTCCATCCGTGACAGCGCTTCTTCGACTCTCAGGCCCACAAGATTTATACGTGACGGGACCATCTCGTCAGGAGCGGAAACCGGCAGGTGTCTTTTCTCCGGTTCAGCCACCTCCCGGCCCTTCTTCAGCCTGACGTCAGCTACGGGGACGAGCACCTCCTTCGTACCGGACATGACCTTAATCCGGTTGACGTTCTCCATGATCCCCGAGACCGTGCCGTCATATCCGAGAGACTTCACAAAGACCTTGTCGCCGACAGTGATATCCCGGACACGGAGCGGTGGACTGTCGTCATGTTCATACTCCGCGAGCTTTTCAGATGCTGCCTTCTGTTTCCGTTCAACCTCCCTGAGTTTTTCCTGAAGTTCTTTCTTCTCGATCTTTCTGAGAGATTCAAGCTCATTTCGCATCTGCCTCCGGGTATCGGCAATGACCTCGATTGATTCTTTGTACGCTCCGGCAAGCATCTCCTTCTGTCTTGCCGCTGCCTCTGCAATTTTCATTTCTGCCGCCTGCTCCTTGTTCCTTACATCTTCTTCCCTGAGCGCCACCTCTCCGAGAAGCCTTTCGTATTCGGCCCTTTTCTGATTAAGATCGGCCATCAGCGCATCAAGTTCAACCTTGTTGCCGCCGAGCATTTCCCGTGCGCTGCCGATGACCCGCGCTGACA
>VEOY01000019.1 GCA_012026685.1 Nitrospirota bacterium | reverse complement strand
ACTGTTGGCATGACGTCGATACCCTGAACCTGCTGAGGGAATCTTCTGCCGCCGAACTCATCTTTCGGAAATCGCATGATGAGGGCATCTCTGAGCACAGAATCGGTGACATCGTAATGGAAATAATTCCCCTGTTCTCCCAGGTCATCGCCATGAATCGATTGCAGGATTACCAGGGTCCTTTCCGTCAGCTTCAGTTCATCGAGGAGCTTCATCAACTCCCCGATGAACTGATCAGTGTAATATATGCCTGCATCGTACCGGGCAGTGACGTAACGCACATCTTCTTCGGTCAGGTGATAGACAGGGGAAAAACCCCAGTAGAACACATTGCGATAAACCCGGGAGAAAACCTCATACGAAGGATCGTCATCGGGTGTGATCTTTCCCGCCTCAAGAGGAATACGTTTCCAGAATGGAATATAATCCGGAGGATCGAACATCGTCCGGTACGGTAAAGGCACTGAAGCCGCATAGGGCATATGCAGCAGGCCGCTGGCTATCCAGAGGAAAAATTTCTTGTCCTTATTATCCTTGATCCACTGAAGCGATTCTGTCGGAAGTTTCCTGATGCTGCGGCCACCCAGGCCACGCGCCGTGCGGCCGAAGTAATCGAACGAACGGGAAAATACGTCTCCCGGGTTTATCATGGTCCCTGTTTCAGAGTCAAACCGCATGAAGAACTCCGGCGAACTGACGGCCGCCGCAGTGGTGTAGCCATAGTATTTCAGTATCTCCGGGAGGGGCTTCTGCGTCACCATATCCGGCGTCACCTCAAACGATACCATGCCATGCTGACGCGGATACTGAGATGTAAAAACACTCATCTGGGCAACGGGTGTCAGATTCGCCTGCGCTATGGCCTGGTCGAACACGGCCGATTTCGCGGCAAAAGCATCGATATTTCTGCTGGTTGCCCTCCTGTATCCATATACCCCGAGATGATCAGGTCTCAGGCACTGAAGGGAAATAAGGATCACATTCGTCTGTTCATGCCGCGCGGTATGCTTTTCCGCAGGATCAGCGCCGGCGCTGCACGTCAAGATCAAGATGCTGAGAACAACGGTCGCTGTGCGGCAAATCGTGCCAGGATATCTCCCTGATCCGCATCTCATAATTTCACGTATGCGGGCGGCAGACCTCACTTCTTCTGAGCCCCCTTTGCCTGCGAGTCATAGACAGGGTTCAGTCCCGTTTCCCAGCGTCTTGAGGAAAGATCATGCCCAATCGATTTAAAATAGGCAAACAGTCTCTGTTCCAGTTCATAGGCCAGCCTGGGCTCCTGATCAACAAGGTTCTTCATCTCGCCGGGATCGCGTTCCAGGTTATAAAGCTCTCTGCTCTTGTTCTCCAGGGTATAGATGAATTTCCAGCCGTCTTTCGTCATTATGCTGCGCTTATAGGTATAGAGACGGTAGTCGGTCTCGGAATACACGTCCTTAGCTACGGACTCTCCCTTCAACGCAGGCGCAAGACTGGACCCGCGGAGCTGTTTACTGACATCAGCGGAAAGGGGCACATCCAGCAGATCAAGGATGGTCGGCATTACATCGACGCTGCTCACCTGGTCCCTGATAACCCTGCCTTTGACGACGCCGGGCAATGTGACGATCAGCGGCACGTGTATCAGCTCATCATAGAGGCTGAAGCCGTGATCAAACCGCTTGTGCTCATAGAATTCCGTACCGTGGTCTGAGGTCAGCACAAAGATGGTCTTGTCCATCAGGCCGAGCTTCCCGAACTCCCCGAGAAACTGCTTGAAGAGGGCATCCGTCCGGTTGATCTTCTCATCATAAATGGCCCGCCAGAATTTGACGTCCTCGCCGCGCAGGCTGACAAAGCCTTTCTCCAGTCCCTCTTCCCGCAATGCCTCCTGCTCCTGTTTGGAGCCGGTATATCTCCTGTCGTAGCCCTTATCTACAAAACGGTAGTCAAAACCTTCGGCCGGAGTGCTCTGACCATGAATGTCATACCCGTGCAGGAACATGAAAAACTTCTTGCCCTTGTTGGCATTGAGCCACTCAAGTGCTTTGGGGATGCTCTGATTCATGCTGCCGAATTTGCCCTTTTCATAGAAATAGGTATCAAACCCCTGGTCATAGCCGAAGAATCCATTTACTCCTGCATTGCCTGTAAAGCCACCCGTTATGTAGCCATTCTTCTTGAGGATCTCGGCCAGCGTAATAATATTCGGAGCCAGTTCTTTCAAATTGGAAAGTTTTGTGACAGGAGGGTTATATACGGAAAACTTGTTGGTCAGCTTATGGTCTGAAGGATAGACGCCGGTGAACCATGTCATGGATGCTGGCACGGTCCATGAAGCCACAGAAACCGCCTTCGTGAAGTTGAACCCCTGCGCAGCCATGGCGTCGATGGTGGGAGTTATATCCCTCTGATATCCGAGCGAGTGCACATGACTGGCCTGCAAGGCGTCGAAACTCACCAGGATCATGTTGTAGTCCTTGTACTGTTTCTTCATTTCGGTGAGCGCCCCGGCATATTGGGATATCCCGTCAAAGAGAGAAACCCCGAGGCCCAGTCCAATAGTCCCGATTCCGGCTTTCTTCAGAAAATCTCTTCTGCTCAGCACTTTCTTCATGGTACTCTTACCTCCTCAGAATTGTGGTCTTCCAATGCATATCGGTTAACTGTTCAAACTCGCTTAGTACACGTCAAGATCACGGCCGACAACCACCTTGCCGCTATATCCTCCCGTCCGTATCTCATTCATAAGGTCTTCCGGCGTTGATGCGAAAAGCTTCCGCTTCGGCTGAAGCGAAATCGGATTGTGATAGAGGATCAGCAGCCCCGGTTTTGCTTTTTTTGCAAGCTCAGCCAGCTGCAGGGTCGTCGTATGATATTTTTCAGCGTAGGCCCTGAAGTCGGTCCCCTGCAGGCTCGGTCGTCTGGGGCTTGCAAGGTATTTCATGGTCTGCGCCTCATGGACAAGGATGTCACACCCGCGGCATGCGTCGATAGTAGACTGCAGGGGAACGGTGTCACCGGAGATCACGATGCTCCGGTCGGCGGTATCGAAGCGGTAGCCGTACGTCTCCTTCCAGTCGCCGTGCCTTGTGGGAAAGGCAGTCACTGTGACATTGGCATCCTTATAGATAACTCCTGTATTGATCTCATGGGCATTCACTTTCAGGCTGTCAGGAGGGATATTTTCCATACCCAGCGTGCGGATACTGATGTCCTCCTGATAAGCGGCCAGAATATGCTTTGTCATGGACTTGATACCTTTCGGTCCGTAAACCTCAAGCGGGACCCTGCGCCCCATGACCCAGGGTGTCAGAACAAGATCGGGATATCCCGCTGTGTGGTCCGAGTGCAGATGGGTAACAAAAACAACCTTGATATTGCCCGGATCAAGCGCGGCGATACCCTTGTCGCGACATGCTGCTGAAGCCCTGCGTACGACCCCGGGACCGAAATCCACAAGGTACGCACTGCCGTTGACCACTACCGCTGTTGCCGGACCGGATCTGTCAGGGTCGGGGTTCGGGGTCCCGGTCCCGAGAAGTACAAGCTGCGTGCCGCTTTCCCTGATGTCCTTTGCCACCACCAAAGATGGGGGGGGGAAAATCACAACTGAAAGAAACAAAACAGACCCGATTATCCTGCTGCGTATCCAAAAGCGGACAATGATTGAGAGCCTATATGTTTTGCAGGATCTATTCATTAATACTGAATATTATTGCGGATTTCAGGAAGCTAAGGCAAGAAGACAACATCCTGTTGACGCTGGCCCCTCCGCCTCCCTGTGACGGGGCTGATAGCGATAAAAAACACTCTCACTGACGACTCCCCGCATCACGCCCATGATCTCCGCAATCTCGCACCGACCGCGAAACAATACCATTTCAGGTATCTGGGCAACCATGCGAACAGCCTGAAACGGGACGCGCCTGCTACCCGTTCCTTCCAGGTACAGGGTACTTCTCCGACACGGTATCCTGCTGCAACTGCCTTTACCGTGATCTCCATGCCGATCTCAAATCCTCGGTCACTTGTGATGAGCATATTTTCCAGGATGCTCTTTCGGTACATTTTGAAACTGTTCGTCACGTCACGAATGGGGACAGCCCCCAGCCAAAATAGACTCAGACCAGCGGCCCGGGACAACTGTTTCTTAAAAAACGGGCCTCCGATCTGCTTTCCTCCCGGCGCGTACCGGGAACCGCAGATGACATCATATCCCGAGGCCATCAGGCTGTACATCTCATCGACGACGCTGAGGTCATCCGAAACATCCGCCATGGTCACCAGCAGGATATTGTTCGGGGCGCTGCTTAGACCCTGGCGAATCGCGTTGGCGACCCCTCCCCGGCGATTTTCGAGAAATACAATGTCCATTCCGCGTTTACCGAACGGAACAGCAGCGGCTACGGTAGTATCTTCGGGGAAGTCATAAACGAGATATACCGTATGCGGCGTGGCTACGGACTCCTGAATCTTCTTCAGGGTCTCCCCAATGTTTTCGGCCTCATTATATACGGGGATAATTATCCCCAGCGGTTTTTCAGCCATCAGATCCCGCCGCAGCGAATCTGCTCCCGGATCCAGGGGATTACCTCATCGAGCATGGCATCAAGTGAGGTGCCCGCCTCAAATCCCAAGATCTTCCGTGCTTTTTCGACATCCGGTATCCTGTTTTGCACATCATAGGCAAAAGGTCTGTCAGAGATGAGTCTGAACGGTTCGTCCCCATTGATCTTCTTCCAGATCGTCCGTGCAAGCTCCGCTACGGTGGTGGAAACAGACGTGGAGAGATTGAAATCTTCATTTGTCGCCGCCGGGTTTTCAATACATGATCTGATGCCCCGGGCAAGGTCCCCGGCGTACGTATAGTGCCGGACCTGATCGCCCGTTCCCAGAATGTGCACAGGGGACTGGCCCCTCAGGATCTTCTGCACAAGATCCGGGACAACATGGCTCATCGCGAGCTTTATGTTGCCGGACATGATCTCGCGTTCAACCTTCGCCCTTCCTTCTCCGATGCCGACCGCATTAAATGGCCGGATGATCGTATAGGGGAAACCGTATTGTTCGTATGCACCGCGCGCAAAGTACTCACATGCCAGCTTTTGAAAACCATACGTCGAACGCGGAGGAGGGCATCGCAACTGTTCTCCCTCAGGCGTCGGAAATACCGTCGTGCTTTCAAATACCATGGAAGACGATATGACATTGACCTTTCTGAGCCTCCGATGTTTCCACGCCCATAAGGCGGAATCAAAGGTGGCGGCCGTGATCCGCTCGTTCTCTGCAAGAAGGTCGTAGGCGAATTCATGGAACAGCGATATGCCGCCAATGATCGCTGCCCCGGCAACGATCTGATCGCAATCCGCCAATATCTCTTTCAATTTCTCCGTGTCCTTGGCGTCTCCCTGCAGGAAGGTATACCGGGGATGCCGGTCATAGCCCTTCGTGACCGGTCCGTATTTGGAATAATTGTCAATACCGATCACGTCGTGGTTATGCGCAAGCAGTTCCTCGACCAGATATCCTCCGATAAAGCCTGCTGCCCCTGTTACGAGTATCTTCATGAGATCAGAACAATCCTCCCCTGCCCCAATAATTCCATACGTCTACAATGATCTTTGCCGCATGATCGATGGGGAGCTCCCGGTACTGCGCGTGCGGTGCACCCAGGATCAGCACGTCCGACCGAACAATGACATCACCCAGCGCATGGAAGTCCTTGTCTCCGATAAAGGGGTCGGTGCACAGCACTGTCATGGCCTCGATTTCGAGTATCTTTTTCAGCTTGTATGACAACGACTCCCGGGCGTCATCGCTGTCTCCCTTGTATGCCATGCCGAGGATACCAACGACCTTGTCCTTGAGAGAATACTTCTCGTTCAGTTTTTGGACAATCATGTTGGGCAGCCCCTCATTGATCAGCATAGCGGAATGGCCGAGGAAAAAGGTGTTGTTGCTGAAAGCGGCAAGCTGCATGGTGTCCTTGAAAAGACAAGGGCCTGCAGTCAGCCCTGCCGGGGCAAACCCACTGATCCGGGGATAATTGTGGACCATTGCCTCGTGGACACGGTAAAAATCAATGCCGTGATGCAGGGCTATCTGATAGAACTGGTTCGAAATCGCGAACTGTATGTACCGGGATGCATTGGTAAAAAGTTTCGCGAGTTCCGCCTCTTTCGGCTGGAGGACAACGATGTCCCGGGTCAATACGGAAAACAGCGTGCTCACTTCCTGCAAGCCGTCTGCATCGCACGAGGAAACGATCTGCGGCAGACTGACCAGTTCCGTCATCGCCTTTCCCTCGGCAATTCGTTCAGGGCAGAAGGACACCCTGGTTCGTCTGCTCTTTGAGCGCAGATATTGGTATAGCCATTCGGTCGTACCCGGGAAAATGGTGCTGCGAAGAATGACATGCTGCTCATCGCGTAAATATTCGGAGATCTCGGAAAACAGTTGTTTGAACGCAATCAGGCGGGGATTCAGATGTTCATCCACCGGGGTGCCGATAACGATGATGACGAAACGGCTTGCGCCAATGCAGCTCTTCTCCGAGGACAGGAAAAGGCGTTTGCCCAGAACTTCGCGCAGAGCTTCTTCGGCTCCCGTGTCCTGGAACGGCATCTTTCCGCTGGCAACTACCCCGGCTGCCTCACGGTCAATATCATACAGCATGACATTCATGCCCGCCCGGGCAAAACTAATGCCCAGTGGAAGCCCCACGCGGCCTAACCCTCCGACAATACAGATATCAACATTTCGCTGCTCAAGCTTTTCCGCAGGTCTGTTCATCATTTACTTTCCCCCTGTCCGATCCAGGAACGATTACGTTCACGATATTATGTTTCATTTCCATTTTTCCCGCGAGGTCTTCGTTGTTCATTTTACGACATCGCTGCCGGTTCCCGTCTTAGCCCCCTCCATCTTGTGCGTGCCAACGAGTGATCCAAGCGCATCACATGCTTCATTGCTTCCGAGGTCACACGCTCTTCGGTAGTCTTTGATGGCACGATCGACACTACCCTCATTCCTGTACAGGTCACCCCGGCTCAGGTATATCTCAGAAGAGTCAGGGTTCAGCAAGACCGCCCTGTTAAAATCCGCAAGAGCCATCGAGACCTGCCCCGCCTCGCGAAAGGCAACGCCCCGGTTACGGTATCCCAGAAAGTCAGAGGGATTCAATGAGATCGCCATATCATAATCCTTTATGGCACGCTGAAGATCTCCCATTCTTTCATAGGCAACCCCCCTGTTAAGATATGCATCGCCGTTCGCCGGTTTAAGGCTGATCGCCCGGTCAAAATCGTTAACACCTCTGTCGGGGTGACCCGAATACACCAACAGAAGGCCGCGGATAATATAGGCATCGCCATCGGATGGGTTCAGTCTGATCGCTTCGGTATAGTCGTTGATCGCCTGCTCTATCTGTCCTGTTTCCTTGAACGCCCATCCTCTCTTCATAAAAATTTCTGAGTTGTCCGGCCACAGGGCAATTGCCGTGGTATAGTCCGCAATCGCTCCTTCTATCTGCCCTATTTCCTTCAATGCCATACCGCGATTGATATAGGCGGTGGGAACACGGTCCGGCGCTTTTTCAATAACATAGCTCCAGAGGGTTATGCTGTTCCTCCATATCGCTGTCTGGTGAACAGTAAGGAAGATCATGACAATGCCAAATAAAAGCGCGGTCCCAACCACTGCATGTCTGCCCATGGCAGACCATCTCCGGGCGCTTTCTACCCTCGCCCATAGCCCTGCCGAGCCTACTCCCAGCAGGAGAAAGGGGGCCAGACTCGGAATATACGTATATCTGTCTGCCATGGTCGCCATTCGGACGGTGATGACACCACTTATTGGCAAAAGAGTCACAAGATAAAAAAACCATGCAGCCATGAACATACGTTCTTTCTTCATCATTCTGATGCAGGCCGCCGTGATCACGCAGACCAGCACAACAGATAGAAGATATTCACCCGATAAAGTAGGGATACGGGCAGGGTAAGGATAAAAAGGGAGGAGATCGAACGGCAGGGCCATCTTCCACAAATAGGAAAGGACAGACTTGGCGGCAATAAGCAAACGCGCCTCCAGAGGCACAGTTATCAACGATCCGATAGCCCCTTTTCTTTCATGAGCCGCGATGGTGACTATCGCAACAAGAAAGCCGACGGCCATGAATGGTATCTTTTCCATGAACATATCAACCAACCGCTTCCGGGAATTCATCCTGCGAAAGGGATACCAGTCCAGTATCAATAAAACAGCCGGAAGACTAACTGCCATTGGTTTACTCGCTAATGCGAGGACAAAAAACGCAAGAGACAGGACATACTGGACGTTGAAGACCCTCCGGACGGATCCTTTCGCAGCCGTCCCCTGTTCCTGCCTGTCCGCATAATTCGTATAGGCGAGCATACTGAGCAGGAAAAAAAGGGCGCACATCAGGTCCGGTCTCGCACTAAGCCAGACCGCCGTCTCAACATGGAGCGGATGAAGCCCGAAGAGCATCCCGGTCATGGCCGCCGCTATCAATACGCGTTGATTGCCACGTTT
>VEOY01000098.1 GCA_012026685.1 Nitrospirota bacterium | reverse complement strand
CCTTTCAGACAACAGAAATATCGACTGCGATCTGATCATTATTTCCGCAGGGATAAGGATGAACCTGACGATCCCTCAGCAGCTTGGCATGACCATCGACAAGGGACTCGTTGTCAACAACAGGATGGAGACGGGCATTCCTGATATTTACGCGGCAGGAGACCTTGTCCAGCATAACGGACAATGCTACGGGATCTGGCCTGCCGCTGAACAACAGGGCGAGGTCGCGGGCATCAACATGGCGGGTGGAAATGCCGAATACCGGGGAACGACCATGTCCAATACGCTCTCCGTGGCTGGTGTAGATATATTCGCTGCAGGCGACATCGACCCGGAGGGGAAAAAAGAGGCGATCTTCCTGAACGATCCGGCCAATCGCACATACAGGAAACTGGTCATGGAGAACGACATCATTACCGGCGCAATCCTGTTGGGCGACACGCGTGACAGACGGAAGGTCATGCACGCCATGGATACGAGATCCGATATTTCGGGAATACGCATGAAACTTGAAGCCGGGGACTTCTCCCCTCTTTGATCCGTGCGCTGAGTCTGCGCTGCAATAACTGAATGGGCTGTCACGCAATGTTGAAAGGAGCAATAAGATGACCTTCATCTCTTGTCGTACCCTGTTTATCCTATGCTGTGCAGTCCTGTTTCCGTCCTTGACCCTTGCCATGCGCTGCGGCAACAATCTCGTGGATGTCGGAGCTTCGAAGATCGAGGTCCTCGCGAAGTGCGGTGAACCCGCCCTGAAAGAAGAGGTGGGTGAAGACATCTCGCGGGAGAGTGACAACCGTGATACGAGAAGGGAACGCAGATACGTGGAAAAGTGGACGTACAATTTCGGCTCTACGCGCTTCATCTATGTCCTCACCATCAAGAACGGCAAGGTCATCGATATCAGCACTGAGGACAAAGGGTTCTGATAAATAAGAGATGACCGCCGGATATTGTCATGGATATCTTCTCCCGCATCGCTGAACGAAAGATCATGCAGGCGATTGAACAGGGCGCATTCGATCACCTTGAAAACTCGGGCAAACCCTTGAACCTTGACGATGACGCGTGGGTGCCCGAAGACCTCAGGCTCGTCTACAGGGTGTTGAAAAATTCAGGTTGCCTCCCTCCCGAACTCGAACTCAGAAACGAGATCATCACCCTCGGAGAAATGATGCAGGCCATAGACGATGACAAAGAACGGTTACGAAAACTGCGGGAGCTGAACTTCAAGCTCCTCAAACTCTGCGAGATGAGAAAAACACCTCTGCTTTTTCATGACCTGCCGGATTATGAAGAGAAGATCTACCAAAAGCTGAGCGGCGTGCAGCGCCCTTTTTCAGGCAACTGCGGAGACGGGCAACACAACTGACTCCGGATCACTGCCCGTTAAATATCGTTGTTTTTATCTTCTCTCTGGACGCAACTTCGGCTGACAGGACTGCAGCTTCCTTTCTGTCCGCGAACCTGCCGACAAGGACCCGGTAAACAACCTGGGAATCCCTGGCTGTGCCTTTCTGTACAAAGGCCTCATAGCCCTTTGCCTTGTACTTTTGCGCAAGGGACTCGGCAATGGCCTCAGTTCTGAAAGCGCCTATCTGCACCGCATAGAATGGCTTTGCTGCCGCTGCGGGAAGTGAAGGGGGTTCCGGTGCCTGAACAGGCGCGGGAGAAGCAGGAGGCAGCGAAGCTGAAGGGGGCGGCACAGCATCCGGTGTATGTTCAGCAACAGCCTGCTGCTTCTGTGATGCAACAGGAGGCGTCGTCTTCGTCACCGTCTTTTGGGGTGCCAGATACAACCGGTACAACACAAATCCCGCGACAACGAGCGTAATGACCGCTGCTATCCCCAACAGAACGACCTTGAGGCCGCCTTGCCCGGAAGGCCTTCTGCTGTGCCGCGGTGCGGCATGCCGTATTTCTGTCCTGTCGGGCCATTCCGCCGCCGGTTGCGCAATTTCGTCATCATGCCATTCCTCTTTGACAACCGGCTGCACCTGACGCTGCTCCGCTTCAGAACTCCCGGCTGCCTGCAGATCATCCTCAGGCCCCGCTGCGGCGTGCGGCACTTCCTCTGCAGCCTTGCCCGGTGTTTCAGCTGGAACGGCCTCGTCATCTGAAGAGGCATTCACCGCCTGCCGCTGATTGATAATGGCGGATGTTTTCCCTATCAGCTCCTCATCGGTAAAGGTCAGCTTGAGATAATCCACGATCCCGTAATAAGCGGTGTAGCGGGCGTCAATAGGCCCCTTCAGGGAGGCGAGGATCACAATGGGAACATCTTTGAGCGCTTCCATGGTGTGGATCGTTCTGCAGACCTCGAAGCCTGCAGCGCTGGGAGCGAGAGGTTTGAGGTATATGAGGGCGGGACTGAATTTCTTCACCATGTCACCGCTGACCTTGCTGCCGGAAGAAGCAAAAACCATGTACCCCTCTGCCTCCAGTATGGATACGATCCTGTCTTCCGTCTTCATGTCCGCGTCTATCAGAAGTATGGTGTCACCGGTCATCATGCTGATTCCTCATTCCTCTCCCGCAAATGCGCTCCGCACGATTTCAGAGCGTCTCCCAATACTTTGCCGGCATGTCCTGGGCGAGTTTCACCGCCCCGTCAGATCCCGCGAAGAGAGCATCCGAGACCCGGGTCACCTTGCAGGGGCCGTATTCCTTCAGCGCATCCTGCAGGTACTCGGCGATCCCCCTGATGAGACTCCCGCCTCCCGCCAGAACAATGTTGTTCTTGATCTTTATCTGGAACTCGGGATCGAACCGGGCGATCATCTCCGTCGTTGCCTCGGTGAGAGCCGGCAGTATGCTCTCGCATGCCCGCCGCACCTCGTTCTTGATGTCATGCATGACCGGTTTTCCATCGACCGGTATCTCCACCTGGATGTCATCGGGAGTCTCCCTGACGAAACTGAAACGTTCCTTGAATTGACGGACCATGTTCCTGTTGAACTTCGAATTCGGATACTTTTCGCTCAGATAGCTGAAGAGCTGTTCATCGATGTAGTCACCCGCGGTAAGGATCGTCTTCTGGTCCTCTTCCGAGGGGATGGCGCCATGCATGATGCAGAAATCGGTTGTCCCGGCACCGATATCGATGACCAGGGCATTATTCAGGAGATTCATGCCATATGCCACGGCAAAGGGTTCCGACACGACCATCAGCGACTGCACATACTCTGCAACAGCCTTCCTGATCGCCAGCTTGTTCACCTTGAGCGAATCTGCGGGGACCCCCACGACGGCGTGTATCTTCTGGCCGGGGTGCGGATTTGCCAGGTCGATGAGATGTCTGATGATCTCCTTGACCGCTTCGTCGCTCCGTTCAATGCCTTCCCTTATGATACCGCGCTCAAGAGGCCTGCAGAAGTCGAGTGAGAGCCGGTGGTCCAGCGCCTCGGCACCGAAAAGGACGGGCTTCCCGATAACCTGTTGCGCGATAAAATCCTTCTGCCAGCCGACAATGCTCTCGATCCATTCTCTCGTCCCGTTGCTCGCGGAGATAGAACTTCTGGATGTCCCGAGATCGATGCCGACAAACAGAATATCGTCCTGCTTCTGCTCATCTTTTTGCTTCATGCGTGATGTCTCCTTTACCTAAGTAGTCGAGAATTCCAGCTTCAAGGTATCTGGCAATATTTTCCCTGTGGGCGTCAGATGCAAGTTCGATCTCCTCTTCCCTGTTGCTGAGGCATGAGACCTCGGCAAGCACGGCCGGTACGTCGACCCCGAGCAGGACGACAAACGGGGCCCTTTTGACGCCGAAATCCTGTATGGCCCCGTTATGCTGTCTGCTGTTCAAAAAAAGGTTTTTCTGGATCGCCGTAGCCAGATCCCTGGATTCCTGGAGTTTCAAGGTCTTACCGATCTTTTCGACGATATCCTTGAAATCGCTCATCCGGTATTCCGATTCCGCGTTTTCCTTTTGGGCCAGACTGACCGTCGTGTCATCGGAAGGCGTACCGAAATAATATGTCTCGACGATGTTGATGGGTTTATGCGGGAGATAATTGAGGTGGACCGAGATAAAGAGGTCTGCCCGGGCATTCCGGGCCATCTCCACGCGCCTGCTGAGCGAGATCCTGCTGTCGTTGTCCCGGGTCATGACCACGCGGTATTTGCCCGTCCGCAGGAGGCGGGTTTTCAGTCTTTGCGCGATGTCGAGCGTTATGTCCTTTTCCATCGTTCCCATTTTACCTATGGTACCCGAGTCTGAACCGCCGTGGCCTGCATCGATCATGATCGTCTGGACACCAAGACCGAACACGCTTCTGAGCGGGATGTCCTGATTGCCGAGCAATTCTCCGTACAGGGAGGGTCCGGACGCGGCCATAAAGGAAGCAGCCGCTCTTTGATCCGGCAAACTCCGGGTAGTGGCATGCGCGATGACCTCATCCTGCGGGGTAAATGTATTCGCCATATAATTACGATTTAAAAGAAGCGCGGTGATTGACATCAGAAGGATGAAAAAGAATCTCTTGCGGATGTAGTGGTTCTGATTGGCAAGTCTGCTGCGCCTCCTGCCGAGGATGACAAGGTTTTCCTCATAGACCCCCCGAAGAATGGTCCGTCGCAACTTTTGTTCACTATTTTTGGAAAAGACGGATATCATAAAACTCAGTCAACTTTACCAGTTTACCGGCTATAAATTCAATTTTAATCACGTAGTTGCAAAAACCGCTGCCCCGGCACGAAAACATGACAGGTACATGTCCGAAAGGATCTTTCGGTAAGCCCCGTTTACAGATTTTAGCAGCACGTTTGCTATAATTACTGTGAGCCGGGACACATATTAAGCAACTGCTTGTCGCAGCAGTTCTATTTGTTTATAATAAGCGTTCCGGAGGGGTGCCAGAGCGGTTGAATGGGACGGTCTCGAAAATCGTTATGGGGGCAACTCCATCGAGGGTTCGAATCCCTCCCCCTCCGCCACTCGCTGTTCACCGCCTGCGTAGTACCCTGCGGACCGCAATACGAAAGGCCTTTCCGTTGCTCATGGCCTCAGTTCCTTCCACCTCCCGCTCCTGAACCTCATGATCATGCCGATGCTCTGAAAAAACATGGATACGGCCATGGCAACCCAGACCCCCGGCGCACCGTATCCCAAGACCACAGCAAGGACAAAGGCGAGCGGCAGACGTATTCCCCACAGGGTAGCAACGATGACCGCCATTGCCCCGCGGGTATCACCCGCTCCCTGAAGACACCCTCCCAGTACCACGCTTATCGCCATGAACGGTTCAACCAGCATGGTTATTCTCAGATATCTCGAGGTTTCTCCGATGACCGGGGAATCTTTTGACACCATCGCGGAAAACATGTCAGACCAGATAAATACCGGCACGGACATGGCCGACACAAAAAGGATACCTGCCAGCGATATCTTCCATCCCAGGCGCTCTGCCCGTTCAGGATGTGCAGCGCCCAAATTCTGCCCTGTAAGTACCGCAGCAGCCATATGCAGGGCAAAAGCCGGCAGATATATGGCAGCCTCTATCCGTAGACCGTTCGTCAGGGCGGCCATCGCCGTAATGCTGTCGGAGGCCAGCGCAGCGAGTACCGAATAGAGGAAAATATTTCCCGCGTTCCACGATATCTGTATAAGCGCAGACGGCCAGCTGACAGCGGCAATCCGTCTGATAAAACCTCCGGACATCATCCATGGACCATGAACAATTCCGCGCCACCTGCTCCTCATGATCAGATACACACAGGCAACCGTCCCGCACGCCATGGAAAGGGCCGTCGCAAGAGCGATCCCGCGGTATCCGATCCCGGGAACGACTCCGATGCCAAAAACCAGCACAAAGTTCATGACAATGTTCACCACGCTGACAAGGCACATTGCAGCGAGAGAAAGCTTCACCTCGCCTCCGGCCCTGAAGATAGCGTTCACAATGATGACAAGATAGTTCGGCATCAGAGCACAGGCAAAGATCATCAGGAACTCACGCGCGATGATCAATGTTCTGCCCGTGAACCGGGCCGGGGCAAGAAGCCAGTCCCGGAAAACGAGTCCTGCAAGCATGAGGATTATAGAGCAGATCGTGCCGAAGAGTATTGACTGACGCACCGCCTGCAGCGCCTCAGATTCATCACGTGATCCGACGGCACGGGATACGATGGCTACGGTGCCGATCCCGATCGCGTTGGCGACGATGATGATAAAGAAATAGAGTTGTCCCACAAAGCCGACAACCGCCTGGATCTCAGGACCAAGATAGCCGGCAACGTAGACGTCCGTGAAACCGACAAAAAAATTGAGCAGCATGACCAGGAGCATGGGCCACGACATCCTCCAGATGTTCTCCCACAGGCTCCCCGTGGTGAATGTGATGGTCATGTCACGGTCAGACATGAGAGATAATGCAGGTGAAGGGCATGCTCAGGGAATGCTTTTGCATACGGTCAGGGAAGGAAGGCTCCCTGTGGAGAAACGGTTATGGCTTCTGACACGGATCTGTCACTAATTCCGGTCTGTGTCGACGGAGGGGCCGGCATCCGAAGCATCCTTTGCGGGGGGTTGCACTTTCTTCACACAGCACTCCTGCTTGTCCGTGCAGTCAAGAAATGCCCCGACTTCAGCTTCCTCGTCATCCGCGCAGGCATCCTTGCAAATACCTCCCATCATAGAACACTCTTCTCCGGCAAAGGCCATCGCCGGTAGCAGCAACAGCAGGAGAAGTGCCGACAGCATCTTCACGGGTTTCATCATGTGATCAGTCCTCGCCTTTCTGCCTGACATACGCCACGCGGTCCATCGGAATGACGACCCATCCGGAATCCGACTCCAGATGGATCTCGTACTCATTCACCTCGACAAGTCTGCCTTCATAAACCATCTCGACGGTTCCGACTTCAACCATCGTGCCGATCAGTTCTATCATTTCTCACCCCGCGTTGACTTCTGGCCCTGTAGATTATGCACTATTTCCGCGCCGATTAAAAAGATGCTTGATGAATAGAACATCCAGAGAAGGAACATCACGAAGGCCGTCAAAGACCCGTATATTTTTCCGAAATGTGCGACCGAACTCACATACCAGGTGAACGCATGCTTTGCGACCTCAAGCAGCAGTGTCGCAAAAAAAGCACCTTTCAGGGCATTCAGTGCCGATACCCGCGTCCGCGGTACCAGAACATACAGAAGCATGATCAGGAACATGACCAGCACAAACGGCAGCACGAAGCGCAGGAAAAATTTCGTTATCGCGCCCACCTTGATCATCGGCACGGCAGAGCCGAGGGTCTTCAGGAGCGGAATGAGAGACGCGACGGCAAATGTCGTTGTCAGGAGCGCGAAGACCAATGCCACGACAATAAGGGAGACCAACAGGGACAAGATAACGTGCCGCTGCTTCTTTATCTTGAATATGGCGTTCAGGGAAGACTCGATAGAAGCAAATACCTGATAGGACATCATGCCATACAATGCGAGGCTTACCTTTCCCAGCCCGTGGTATGAGATTATCGTGGCGAGATCATCAGTGACCTGCTGGGTTGCTGCCGGGAAAAAATTGGTTACCTTGGAGAGAAAAAATCTGTAGAAGCCCGGATACTCGCCGAGCAAATGTCCGAACACGGTGATCAGGAAGATGCAGAGAGGAACTATTGCCATCATGGTAAAGTAGGACATCGACCCCGCAAGCGTCAGACCATTGTCCCGATAGAAATCGATACAGCTCCTCAGGATGAGCCGGACGACCTTCAATGTCAGGCATCCCTTCGCTTGGGCCGGACATGGATCCTCACCGGCGTCCCCGTAAACCCGAAGAACTCCCTCAGTTTTCTCTCAAGGAACCTGAGATGGGATTCCCTGATCGCGTTCTTGAAATTGGAAAAGATGACAAACGTGGGTGGCTCCTGGCTGACCTGGGTCATGTAGTACATCTTCACCGCCTTGCCCCGGTACAGGGGGAGAGAGAGACGGGAGATGACATCCCTGAAAAAACGGTTCAGCTCTCCTGTCGGGATCCTCTTTCTCCGCTCACTAATAACATTGTCAATGACCGGGAATACCTTCGTGATCCGCTTGCGGGAGGTCCCGGAAATCGTCAACGCCGGCGCGTATTCGGCGAACCATATCTTTCTGTAGAGTTCCGGCATGACCCGTTTGAACGCCTCTTCCGGTTCAGCTACCAGGTCCCACTTGTTGAGGAGGAAGATGACCCCCTTGCCATATTCCTTTACCATGCCGGCGATCTTCTGGTCCTGCTCGGTGATGCCATCGGACATGTCGAGTACGACAAGCGCGACATCACACCGCTCAATGCTCCGGATGGCCCGAACCATGGAAAATCGCTCGACTGAATATCCGATCTTTCCTTTCTTCCTCAGCCCGGCAGTATCGATGATAAGATAGGGTTTCCCGTGGTATGTACAGATGCTGTCAATCGCATCACGTGTCGTTCCCGCTATAGGGCTCACGACCATGCGCCTTTTCCCCGTAAGTGCATTGACAAGTGTGGATTTTCCCACATTTGGTCTGCCAACCACTGCTATTTTGGGGTACTCGACCTTCTCTTCATGATAGTCAGGCAGCAGCAGCCCCAACTTTTCCATGAATTCCTCATATCCATAGCCGGTCGCTGCCGAAACCGGGAATATGTTCTCCGTGCCGATGTCATAGAACTCATAGACCCTGCTTTCCCGGGACTGGGCATCGATCTTGTTCACCGCCCAGAGGACCATCTTGCCTGAAGCACGGAGAAGCCGCGCAAGTTCCATATCCGCAGGCGTAAGACCTTCCCTGCCGTCGAGCAGATGAATGATGATATCCCCTTCTTCTATGGCAAAAAGCGCCTGTTCCTTGGCCTGGGCAAAGATATCCTCAGGAGGATCGAGATAGAACCCACCCGTATCGACAAGCATGAACGTCTTCCCTTCCCATTCAGCGTCAAGATAATTCCTGTCGCGGGTTACGCCCGGAATATCCTCGACAATCGCTGCATGGGTACCGGTCATGCGGTTGAACAGCGTCGATTTGCCCACATTCGGTCTTCCTATGATCACAACCAAGGGTTTTTGCATAAGGCATTCATTGTACTATAAAAAACCGTCCGCAGGGGCACTTCTCCTGATTTTGCTTATTTTACGGGTATCATATGCAATACCGGGCATATTTTTTGCTATGATATTGTTAATCAAATGATAATTAAAACAAAAATCATCACGGTCATTGCGCTGACGATCATCATCACGGTCGGGCTCACTACGGCGATCGTGCTCAAGATCCAGAACCAGAAGATGCTGGAAGCCAAGATCGGGGATACCCTGTTCCTTGCCGACATCATCGAGCGAACGATCGATAATGCCATGGGAGAGGGCAGGACAGAGGATGTCCAGAAGATCCTGCAGAACATAGGCAAGAACCCTGAGGTCGTCCATGTCAGGATACTTTCACAGAATGGGAAGATCCTGAAATCCACAAATATTGCGGAGATCGGCGTGAAGTCGCCGGATTATCTTCGGCTTCAGACAATAGATCCAAATCAGAAGCCTACTATCAGCGATACCTCGATCAACTATTTCAAGAACATCGCAAACCGCAAAGAATGCTACGGTTGCCACAGCAGCAAGGAATCGGTCAATGGCATTATACAGGTCAGACTGGACATATCCCGCAGCATATCTGCCATGACGGCTGTCAAAAGGACCCTCGTTCTGTCAAATATGCTCATCGTACTGGCCGTTTCGAGCATCCTCAGCCTGCTCTTTTCCCGGCTGGTCATGAATCCCCTGCAGGGTCTTCTGTCCGCCATCCGCGAGGTCGAGTCAGGGAACTGGACCGCTTCTGTCAGGGATATCACCAAAGACGAATTGGGCATGATCGGTTCAGCCTTCAATACCATGATCGATGAGATGAACAAGATGTACAAGAAGAACCTGACGAAGGAGCGGGAGCTCTCGAAGATCAGGATAGACCTTGAACATAAGGGCAAGGTGGAGGAGCTGAATTCCCAACTGGAGTTCAGGCTGAAAGAGCTTGAGACCGCAAACAGGGCCATCTCTTCACTTTCCCGTGAGGTAAAAGGCAAGAACAAGGACCTTGAAAAAGCCGTCGAACGGCTCAAGAAGACGAATGATATCGGCCGCCTTCTTACGTCCATCATCGAGACGGAAGAGATCATGAAGGTCATCGTCCGAACGACCGCTGACCTCTTCGATACGGACACAGCCATTCTCCACATCAAGAACGCAGGGAAAGCGCCCCTTATTATCCAGTACCGGCGCGGTATCGGCACGGAGAGCCTTCCGGAATTGCCTCTCTCATTTGAATCCCGTTATGCCAGCGTCACTCAGCAGGAAAAACCGCTGGTCATGCACCAGGATGATTCATCGATCTCGCTTATCGGCCTTCCCCTCAGAATCAAAGGGCATGTCATCGGCGCCATGCTTCTGGACTCCCGGACCAATGGGGCAGGATTCACGAATGATGACATGGAGCTGCTGACAACCCTGTCGAACCAGGCCATTGTCGCCATAGAGAATGCGTCGCTCTATGAGAGCGTCAAAAGGAACTATTTTTCGACCATTCAGTCGCTCGTCAATGCGCTCGAAGCGAGCGACGTCTATACCCGCGGTCATTCCGAGCGCGTCAAACTTCTCGCACTTGAACTCGGCCGCTATATCGGGCTCGATTTCAGGGAACTTGAGCTGCTTGAGCACGCCGCGATCCTTCACGATATCGGGAAGATCGGGATCGAAAGCTTCATCCTTCAGAAGCAGGGCAAGCTGACAGAAAAGGAATACGGCATGATCAAATCTCATCCTCTTATCGGCGAGGAGATCCTTGGTCCGATCGATACGCTTGAAGGGGTACGTCAGACCATCCTTCAGCACCATGAACGCTATGACGGCAAAGGATATCCCTACGGATTGCGGGGGGAGGAACTGTCATTCAAGGCAAGGATATTGTCCGTTGCAGATACGTTTGATGCCATGATGTCGGCAAGGCCGTACCGCAAGGCGCTTTCGCTTTACGACATCAAGGAAGAACTGAAAGTGAATGCGGGCACGCAGTTCGACCCCTACGTAGTGGAATCCTTCATCGAACTGCTCACCCTCAAGGGAGAATCATTGCTGACCACTGCCGGATACGTAAAAGTACACGCCGTTTCCTGATCGCTCCGCATCAGGCCTTTGCCGTCATGAGCCGTGTTCTTCTCCGCATATCTGCTTCATGATCCTGAGCAGCTTCAGATTATGTTCATGCCGCATGACAGAGACCCTGAGGAGCGGCCGCTCCGAGCCCCCGGGTCCCTCATACATTTCCGCTGCGAGCCCGGCCTTTCCCGAGATCCGGGCCACATCGCGCATACATGCGCTACCCCTGAAAAGGATCACATTAGAGTCCGAATCGTACATGCTGACATCCTTCAGTCGTCCTGCTGATCTCTGCAGGAGCCTCTTCTCGTGTTCCATGAACGTGTCGGTCAGCCGTCTGAATGTCTTGTCTTTCATGGCTGTCCGCGCCGCAGCCAGGGAGAGGATGTCCGGTTCCCCCGGGATTCGCTTCCGCACTGCCGATATGACCGCCTCCGAAGACGCGACGAAGGCGAGTTCGAGCCCCGCAAGGCCATAATAGCTGGCCGTTGTCCGCAATACGATGATATTGCCCGCTGCGCCCACCCGCTCAAGAAAACTTCTTTTCCGGGTAAATTCGATAAGCGTCTCGTCAACGATCACGAAGTGCTGACTATCAGAGCAGCTGTCGCACATCCGGGACAGATACCCTTCATCAACAGCCTTGCCGGTAATTCTGTTCGGATTGGCGATAAACACCACTTCGGCATTGCCGAGTTTGCGCTCAACGGCCGAGAGACCTGGCATGTAGCCATCTTCTTCGCCTCCCAGGAGGACTTCAACCTCGACACCCGCCGAAACGGCGGCATCCCGGTACAGTTCTATTGCGGGACCGATGATGAGCGCCTTTCCGGGCCGCAGGGCCTGGGCAACCGCGTACGCGAGTTCCTTCAACGAATTGCCAAGCAGAATATTGCCCGGACCGATCCCATACTGTGAGAACAGTAACCGGTCAAAGCGATTCTGAGCATCACGGGAACTGTGATTGATCTCCCTTACAGCCTTGCGTATCGCAGCCTTCACGGACCGCGAGGGACCAAGGGGAGAGACGCCTATTTCGTACGGTTTCACCATCAGGGTGTCTCAGGACATCGTGCGGGGCGGCGCAGTTTTTCTTCGGTTGTATCCGTGCTGCCGTTCGCGGACGTCGGAACGAACAGCACCCCTAGGAAGCAGAAATCCATGGAGATGTGACGCATCGGTGTTTTCATTATAGGGCATTATACCGGATGCGGACGAAAGAAGCGCGCGATCCCTACCGGACCTCAAAAATGAATGCTATTTCGACAGGCGAGTCCATGGGCAGGACGTGCACGCCGACAGCTGCACGGGCGTGTCTGCCGGCTTCCCCGAACACTTCGAACATCAGGTCAGAAGCCCCGTTGATGACCTTTGGCTGATCCGTGAAATTCCCGGCGGATGCAACATAACCGGTGATCTTGACACACCGGTCCACCTTATCAAGGCTCCCGACCGCGGATCTCAGGACCGCAAGGGCATTTACTGCGGAGGTGCGGGCAGCCCGTACAGCCTCGTCGAGCATGACCTTCTCCCCCACCCTGCCCGCGGCAACGAGCTTGCCATTGACAAGAGGCAGCATGCCGCTTATGAATAACAGATTGCCGGTCCGGACATAGGGGACATACGAGCCGAGAGGTTTCGGCAGATCAGGCAGCGTGATCCCCATTTCCTGCAATTTCTCTTCGGGCCTCATTTCCCTATGTGGACTCCTGAACTAATATTTCGCATCTGCAAACTCAACCCATCCGCCGGCCTCTACAAGCGCCTTGTCAAAACCCGATATCTGATATGACACCGTCTCTTTCCCCTTCCCGGAACTGATGGTAAGGGTATTGCTGCCGAAATCAACGCTGATCTCCGCAGAACCGTCATTATGCCCGAAAAGACGATCGATCACATCTTCGGGAAGTTCTATGGCAAGCATCCCGCAATTGAACATGTTCTGTCGGAAGATGCGGGCGAAGCCCGACGCAATGACCATATTGATGTCGTTCACCTCGAACACCCACGGAGCGTGCTCACGCGAAGACCCGCACCCGAAGTTCGAACGCGTAACGATCACGCGGACATTACGTGCCTCTGGCGACTGTGGGTCGAAGCCCTTCAGGTCCTCCAGCATATGCGGCTTCAATGCCTCTTTGGATATCTCCGTCAGATATTTCGCCGGTATGATCTCGTCAGTATTGATATCCGACCTGTCAAGAAAAAGGACCTTGCCCCCGAATGATTTCATTTCAGTTTCTCCTTCCGAAAGTTCCGCGGGTCTGCTATCTTTCCCTCAAGCGCTGTCACTGCAGCGACCGCGGGGCTCATCAGGTGGACCATGCCGCCCCTGCCCATCCTGCCGTTGAAGTTTCTGTTCGTTGTCGAAGCGCAGACCTCTCCGGGCGCAAGCACGCCCGAACTCATGCCCAGACACGCGCCGCAGGTCGGGTTCGTGACGCAAAAGCCCGCATCCATGAAGATCCTGATGATCCCGAGCTTGTCAGCTTCCCTGAAGATCTTCGGCGTGGCGGGAGAGACAATTCCCCGGACCGACGGATCTATGGTCCTTCCCTTCAGGTACTGCGCTGCGATCTTCAGATCCTCGAGGCGTCCGTTCGTACAGGACCCGATGTAGATCTGATCGACCCGCGTGCCCGCCATCTCGGAAACCCCTTTCACCTCATCCGGTTTATACCCGCTTGTGACCTGGGGTTCCATGCCGGTCACATCGATATCGATCACTTTGACATACGAACAGCCCTTGTCAGACCACCATTTTTTGAAGTCATTCAGTGCCGCCTTCTTGTCCGCGTACCCGGACGATATGAACGGCCAGAGGTAATTGACCGTGACCCTGTCCGGCATGCAGATGCCCGACGTGCCTCCTGCCTCGATCGCCATATTGCAGAGCGTCATTCTGCTCTCCATGGTCATCTTCCTGACAACGT
>VEOY01000062.1 GCA_012026685.1 Nitrospirota bacterium | reverse complement strand
GGATAAAGATCGAGGCTGACCAGAAGATCGCGAGCGCCAAGGCAGAGGCAGAATCCCTGAGGCTCCAGAAGGAAAACGTCACGCCCCAACTCATTCAGCTCAGAAAGATCGAGGCCTCGATCAAGGCGATCGAGAAGTGGGACGGCCACATGCCGAAGGTCACCACCGGCGCCGTGCCCTTCCTGGACATGAAATCCGTGGAATAGCGGGTACCTCTCATAAGGGCGTTGCATATGGATATTGGCGACTGGCGAACGGGGGCTTGTCATTATTGCTTATTTCCTGAACTATGGGAAGATGTAAAAGTAATGTCCTATTTCTTGTCATTCCGGCCTTGAATCTTTCAGAAGGACTCCCGACAAGCGGGAGTGACAGATTAGGGAAAAATTGCATAGGTCATTCGTTATGCAGGAATCAATAATGCCAGTTTCAATACTTGATAATTGAAGACCACATGTCGTTATCCGCCGTCTGTTGTCCTCCGTCTTGACGTGCAGGAGAGTGCTGATTATGATATTGGCAGTGTTAACTCATCTTAAATTGCTGGTCTTAACAATGAGGATAATATGGTGAAACATTTGTCTGCTAACGCAGTTTGTTTACTGCTTTGTATGATTTTTCTTTACGGCTGTGCATCTCAAATATCTCTTGAAGATCTGAGCCGGGAGTGGATAGCCAGACCTTTGTCCGAGCTTAAACAGGAAATGAAAAGTCCTGATTCGTATGCTTCAAGGATTGGGTGGAAAGAGACTACCTATCCGCTTGCCAATCGGAATTTTGTCTTTGTTGAACCAGTTGGGGCCAATTGTACTGTTCACTGGGAAATAAATGAAGGCGGCATAATTATCGGCTATCAGGCCAAAGGAGATGGTTGCAAGCAGGGAGGGCCTGATAAAATCACGAATATTCAAAACCGATCGGAGTAGGCGTCCCTATATTCTTCAGTTGCTTACCCCGGGGGAGGTTGATTTGAATGTTTTGTCCTGACTGCAAAGCCGAATATAGGCCTGGCTTTACCATGTGCAGCGATTGTCATATCGGGCTCGTTCAGGAACTGCCAACAGAACTAAAGGAAGATCATTCTGGGACGGAAGCGCATCGTGGTTTTGAGGAGATGCTGTTCAGTTTTAATCCGGCGGATATAGCGTTCATAAAGTCACTTCTGGATGCCGAAGGAATAACCTATTACTTCCATGGCGAGCATTTTAATTCCATCAGACCACTTGCTCTGCCTGCACGACTGATGGTCATCTCTGATCAGGTGGAAAAAGCGAAAGAGATTCTGAAGGATGCCAAATTATCAATTATGGCTATCACTGCAAATGACGGCTCGAGGACAGAGGAAGAGTCTGAATAGCTTCCTGAAAGCAACGCCGGCTTCAATAATCGATAACTGAGGACTCCATGTCATTATCCGCACATGAGCGAGATCACTTAGGCCAGACTAAGTAACCTGCTGTATCTGATCGGCCCTGCTCGCTATCCCGGACCGTTCAACTGTCTCAACCGGCCTCTGCGCGATACCCTCTGGGCCAATTCCTGTTGATGATGGGAACGGAATTCCGCTTCTATAGTCGGTCAGGTGGGGTATGCTTATTCTCGTCTTTCATTTGAGGGAGGCTTTTCACATTGTCTGGGGGCTGAACCGGCCACACATTTATTTTCCAATCGGATTTGCCTTCAGATCCGGAGCTTTTCCCCTTTTCTAAGGACTGGTCCTGCTGCTTCTCATCCCTGCCAGTCGGACTGTCCTTTGGCGTATCTGCAGCTGCGTCAGCAACAACGTATGCACCGCTTGTATCAGGCGTCATAACCTCCGGAGGTGCCTCAAATGCAATGTGTGGCGGCAGAGAAATTCCGGCATGCATATCTCCCCCCGCCATTGTTGGCATTGGAACGACAATTGCCAACGCAAAAAATAGCGATAGTAAAAGTAACTTTTTCATTTTGCTGCCTCCATAGTTCAGATTAATCCGGAAATGGCCCTGTCCGATCTCGCCTTGATCATGATCACAATACCCGCAACGATCACCGTCCAGGAACAGCTGGAAGATGCAAGTATTATCATCATGGCAAGAATTAAGAACCTCCTTTACCTATATTTTATCACTTTTTAAATTCACCCCCGCGCCCGAAAGCAATGTTAAACCTTTCCTTTGGTATTCCTCACTTTTCGATGTCTGTCGATTTTGTGGACTTGCAGGTGTGCTCTGCATTCAATAAATCCCTCATAACGGTGGTATGCCCGGGGTATAGATATTGGAAAATCTTGAGCAGGGCAGGCAGGCGGTAGGACTATTTTTTGCAGGCGAACTTGAAGAAGGTTTGAGCCGTCTGATCCTGTTTAACGGGTTCCCAGGGTGCATTGATCGTAGGTATGAGACTGACTTCTCCGGTCTTTAAATATGTTAATTTCTGGATGGTCCGTCTCTTAGCTGCGCTGCAGTCGTATTCGGCAACCTCAAGCGTCCTGCTGATCTCCGGGTGGTTCTTCATGACGCTCAGTTCACGTGCTTCTTTCACTGTGCCGCTGATCTTGGCCAGCGACTCCCTGTCCCCCAAATACGTGCCGCTGTCGTCCTCGCGGACCGCGACCCAGTCTGCACCTTCTGAAACAGACGTTATCACCCCGGTCAGGAGCATGATCAGAAAAACGGGAAACCAACGAAGAAGTGAGATCGGACCGATGAAAAACCCCCATACGCGCATGACACATTATACACCAGCAGAGGGAAATTTATGCTGTCTGACATGAGCACTGTCGGAAGTGCAAATAGTGCTCATGTCAGTGCGTGAGAGTGATTTTGCGTGCTTAGACGGTTTTCCTGCTTCGGTTTGTGCTTGCCCTGCGGCTTCCCGTCTTTCCCGCTGCCGGGGTGAAGGGCTTCCTTGCCCCCGTCTCTGTTGTGCGGCGCTGCATATGCTGCCGGGGCGGCCGTGCGAATTCAGCGTCACGCGCCGGGGCGGCCTTTTTGTAATCGAAGTCCTTCAGTGTGCGGCGCTCTATCGCATAGCCGAGGACGCGCTCGATGCCGCGCACGGTATCACCGTCTTCGCGTGTTATGAACGTAAAGGCGTCCCCGGTCTTTGCGGCCCTGCCGGTCCTGCCGATGCGGTGGGTGTATGCGTCGACCGTGTCAGGGATGTCGTAGTTGATCACGTGGGATATGGTCGATACATCTATCCCGCGAGCTGCAATATCGGTTGCGACAAGGACCTGGTACCGGCCGCTCCGGAATCCGTCGAGCGCTTCCTGGCGGCGGTTCTGGGACAGGTTCCCCTGCAGCGATGCGGCCCGGTATCCCGCCTTTTCCAGCTGCTGGCCGATGCGCTTGGCGCGGTGCTTGGTGCGGGTGAAGATCAGGACCGACTCCGTGTCTGTATGACGGAGCAGTTCCATAAGCAGGGCTGTCTTGAGATGCTGCTCGACCGGATAGAGCGCATGGCTTACGGTGTTGGCCGGTGCCGCATGGTCGACCTGGACCGTTACCGGCTCGCGGAGCACGTCGTGTGCCAGCCTCCTGATATCGTCCGGCATGGTCGCGGAAAAGAAGAGCGTCTGGCGCTTCGACGGTATATGCCTGATGATCTTCCTGATGTCCGGCAAAAAGCCCATATCGAACATCCGGTCAGCCTCGTCGAGCACGAGCGTTTCGAGGTGTGACAGATTGATGGTTTTCTGGTCGATATGGTCGAGCAGTCGGCCGGGGCAGGCCACAACGATCTCGGCCCCGCGCTTCAGTTTGTCCGCCTGGGGTCCGAAGCCTACGCCGCCATAGACCGTTACGCTTTTGAGACGCGTCTGCCGTCCGAGCAATGTGATCGATTCGTGGATCTGCTCTGCGAGTTCACGGGTGGGCGCTACGATAAGTGCCCGAACACGGCCGCGAGGCCCCTGCAGCAGACGCTCCAGAATAGGCAGCACGAAGGCCGCTGTCTTACCGGTACCGGTCTGTGCAAGACCGAGGACATCCTGTCCCTGAAGGACAGGCGGTATTGCCTGCTTCTGGATCGGTGTGGGTTTGGTGTAGCCTGCTGCCTTGACGCCGGCAGCTACATGAGGGTGAAGATTGAATCTCTGAAATTCCATAAAACTCCTTTTTCTGCAATCGGGGGAAAAAAGTCTTGGATCTTTTGAGGGACGTACAATGACGTAGTTTTCATCCGGGTACTGCAGTTCTTGTAATGGTTAACACTACCAGCAGAGGAGACGATCTGTCAAGGAAAAGGATTTGCCCGCGGCAGATCACCGGCAGATAACAGTCGCAGGCGTGTGCTACCATTAACCATGGCTGATAAGAATACGAGACTGGTCTACTCTACAAATACCGTGATCCCGCGCAAGGAAGGACCGGGCGGACAGCAGCGCGGCCCGGTCCTTCCTTGCGCTCAGCAAAAGGTGACGGTGCGGCTTGACCGGAAGGGCAGGGGAGGGAAGTCAGTGACCGTGGTCGAGGGTATTCAACTCCCTGAAAGGCAGCAGGAGGCGCTTCTGAAGCGGTTGAAATCCGGGCTCGGAACCGGAGGCACGCTGAGGGATTACGCCCTTGAGGTCCAGGGTGATCATCGTGAGGCGGTCATGGCGCTCCTTGAAGCGATGGGCTATAAGCCGAAACGCTCGGGCGGGTGAAAAGCATCCGGTTTGACAGACCTTGACGAATGGCCGCCGGCGTGGTATCTTTATAACGAATTTTAGAAGATGTTGCGGTTACAGAGGCTGTAAAGAGTTTTGACCTTGAGGCCTTCTTTCCTGAGTCCTTCTAAGATTTAAGTTCAGAGAGAAGGAGGTAAAAGAAATGGCACAAGGAACCGTGAAGTGGTTTAACGACAGCAAAGGTTATGGCTTTATCACCAGCGAAGACGGCAGCGATGTGTTCGTACACCACACATCGATCCAGGGCAATGGCTTCAAGAGTCTTGCTGAAGGCGACAAAGTCAGCTTTGATGTTGAAAAGGGCCCGAAAGGCCCGAAAGCCGTAAATGTCGTAAAACTGTAATCGACCTGCTGAAGGCCCTCTCTCCGGAGAGGGCCTTTTTTATTTGCCCTCATTCATGTCCCTGACCGCGAAGCCTTTCTGTTTCATTTCATCCGTGATCATCCTGAGATGCTCCCTGTCCCGCACCTCGACCGTTATCATGACGCGGGTCTGGCTTACAGTGAGATCAGCGGAGAGACGGTCGTGCTCGATGGAGAGGATGTTGCCGCGCTGCCGGGCGATGATGCCCGTAAGGACATGGAGCCTGCCCGGGACATCGTCCACCGTCACCCCGAATGTGCCGACGCGTCCGCTCTTTTCCAATCCCTTGTGAATGCTCCTGTCGATCAGGGTGAAGTCTATGTTGCCGCCGCTTACGACGAGGACGACCCTCTTTCCCCTGAACCTGTCTGCGTTGTCGATCAGGGCGGCAAGCGGCACGGCGCCTGCGCCTTCGACCACCATCTTTTTCCGCTCCATGAACAGGAGGATCGCCATGGCGATCGAATCCTCATGCACCGTCAGCATGTCGTCGACGTATGCCCGCATGATCTCAAACGGCATGCGGCCGACCTTTCCGACGGCAATGCCGTCAGCAAGGGTGCCGGAAGGCACGCGCTCCTCGATAGAACCTCCGCGGAACGATGCGCAGGCGGATGTGGCGGATGCCGTCTGTATGCCGATCACTTCAGTCCCCGGAGAAAGGGACTTGCCCGCAACCGCAATTCCCGAAATGAGTCCGCCCCCGCCCACAGGGACAAGGACAGCATCCACGGGACTCAGGGCACCCAGCACCTCGATCCCGATGGTCCCCTGGCCTGCGATGACCCTTTCGTCATCGAACGCATGGACGAACGTGTAATCCCTCTGTTCCAGAGCATATTCGAGCGCTTCCTGGAATGTATCGCCATGGAGTTCCACTTCAGCGCCGTAACCTTTTGTCGCCTCCTGCTTAACGATGGGCGCATTGAACGGCATGATGATCTTTGCCGGTATGCCGATACTGGACGCGGCATAGGCAACTCCCTGCGCGTGGTTGCCCATGGAAGCAGCCATGACCTTCTTGTCCCTGAAGGAACGGATCTTGTTGAAGGCCCCGCGGACTTTGAACGACCCGGTCTTCTGAAAGTTTTCCGCCTTGATATGGACCTCCGCCCCGGTCATTGAGCTGAAGGAGTTTGAATGGACCAGAGGCGTTTCATGAACAAATGACGAGATGGTTCGAGCCGCGTCCTGTATGTCTTTCAACGTTATCATTTTTTTGATATGACGGGAAAGAACGCAGGCACCCGGTCCTTATATCTCCGATACTCTTCGCCGAACCGTTCGACGAGCTCCCTGTCCTCGAGCGGTATCACCAGGGTGTTGATCACGATAATATCGAGCAGGGTTATGGTCCCTATGACAACGAACCCGGTGATGAGGAATACCCCGGCGTACATTATGGTATGAGAAAGATAGGTAGGGTGCCTGATCACCGAGAACGGTCCTGTGGTGATGATCCTTCCCTGTACGAGCCTGGTCACCTCGGGCAGCCCTATGAGACCCCAGCCCCTGAGCAGCTTGAGTGTCCAGAGCTGGAGCAGCGTGCCGAGGGCGAGTACGATCCACCCCGCGCTTATTGCCGCCAACGGGAAGCTGACCTGATACCTGAGGAGAAATTCCCTGTTGGCATAGATCAGCCAGGCAAAGGGGATCCAGGTGACGACGGGCGTGATATACGTGAAGATGCCGAGTTTCTTGAAAAATGCCGAAAAACCATGGACCGGTATCCAGAAGAGGGGTACCAGCCCCCAGAACATGAGTGTGATGATCGCTAGGATATCGTTCAATGTCAGTCCCCGATGAAACATTGGGGGTCGTCGGCAAGGATGTCCCCTTCACCCTCAGCCTGGGATCGGGCATAAGCGATGGCCCTGCATCCGCGGCAGGTGCTCCACCGTTTGCAGGAGCCGCACCTGTTACCGTAGCGCGTTCTGTCCCTCAACATTTCGAGTATTTCCGAGGTCGCCCAAACCTCGCGCAGGGAGTCGGTCCGGATATTGCCGATCGGCACAGGCAGCCTCCTGCAAGGGGTTATGGTGCCGTCGGCAAGGAAGGTGAGCCCGGAAATACCAGCGGCACATCCTCCTGACGCGACAGCTGCCGCGGTATCGGCATCGTCAGGGACGCAGGCCATCTGGGACGCGACAGGGTCTCCGGTCACGATCTCAAGTCCAGCGGGCTGCAGGGAAAAGATCTTTTCGTAGAGGTGTTTGACCCTGTCGGTGCTGAGAGATTGGTTTATCATCTGTTTTCCCCTGCCGGAGGGGACAAGCCGTGAAAACCCGAGCCTCTGGACGCCCATTGCACATGCAATATCTATTACATCGGTAAAGCTGTCGGCATTGACCTCGGAAAGCGTTGCATTGAGGGTTACCGTATGACCATGGTCAACGAGATGCCTGACCCCCTCTTTTGAACGGGCAAAGCTCCCTTTGCCACGAATGGCATCGTGGATATGTTCCGGTCCTTCAATGCTTATCTGGATACCGTTCACGCCAAGGTCAGAGAGTTTTCGCGCCCTGTTCCTGTCTATCATGGTGCCGTTTGTCAGCAGGTAGATATTGAAACCTCTGCCGCGCATCGCTGAAAGAATATCGAAAAGGTCGGTCCTGAGGAACGGTTCACCGCCGGTGACGTTGAAACTCGGTGAAAAGTCCATGGAATAGTTATCAGCCCATGCCTTTATCGTGTCGTCGACCTCATCTATGACGGACAGGACCTCATCAAGGGAGAGCTCATTATTTTGGACACCGGTCTGATAGCAGTGCGTGCACCTGAGGTTGCACCGTTCGGTCAGATGCCACTGGATGAAGAAATCATGAGCCTCGCTTATGGGCATGTTGGTATTGTATCAGGCAGGAGGTGAATTTTATAGGGGATCAGGCCCGGGGTTCCGGCTGCGAACAAGGCGTGTTCTTTCCGCACGGATTCCCCGGACCTTTGGTACGTTTCGCTGCCGCCCGGCAGCTTCAGCTCTTTCAACCCTTTCACTTGTGGCATATCTTGCCGGGATTTTCAGCAGCCGCCTTTCTGAAGACCGTCCAGAAGGCTGCCTCCTTGACAAGTGCCTTGCTGCTCACCGTCTTTTTCACCTGGGTCACCTCCTTTCGCTTCTTCCATAGATTAATCCTATCGCGGCGGGAAGAATTGTCAAGGAGTATCTATGCGCGAGGCGGCTGATGGAATGACATTCCCCGCTCAGGCACTGTCAACGTGTCCTGAACGGGGAATGGGATGACGCTATATTTCGTAACAGAGCACGCGGACAAGACCGATGGTCTCTCCCTTGTCATCCGTGGTCGGCGCGTCAGAAACAGAGATGACATCCTTGATATTGTTGGCCGCTATGAAGGTGTTCACCATCTCATCCAGTTCAGCAAGTTCGTGCATGGTCTGCAGCGGCTTCAGTTCCATGCCAAATGTCCTGACCTTGATCATCTGAGCCTCCTTGAGCCTGTTATGAATTGTACAACTAAACGGAAATGACTTCCTTGACCTCGGGAATCCTCTCCTTCAGTCTTTTTTCGATGCCCATCTTGAGCGTCATCTGCGACATCGGACAGTGCCCGCATGCGCCGACAAGTTTCAGTTTGACCACGCCATCCGGCGTTACCTCGATGAGCTGGGCATCTCCTCCGTCCCTCTGGAGCATGGGACGGATCTCCTCCATGACTGCCTGCACTTTTTCTAACATGTCTCCTCCTTGTATCGATTCCGGCATATGTCTCAGTATACTCTCTCTCGTCACATTGCTGCATGACGCGGATCATATTTCCGGCCGGGACTGCCAACGGCTCTCAACGCAGGGCAGAGCGGTTTCCGTGCTCCTCAGACCGTCCTTATCAGTTTTTTCCAGCTTTTCAGATAATCCTGCGTCACCCTTTTTGCGCCGTGTTCTTTCCGTGCATGCGCAGCTGCCTGTTTTAACACCTCATCGATCGTCTTTCCCTGTGCTTCGAACGCGCAGTCAATTCCGACATCCTTGCATTTCAGAACCTTTGCCATGGTCTTCTCCTTCCGGCTGTCTCTGACAAAAAGCTGTTTTCGCTACTTTTTCAGCTGGCCGGAGTAAATATAATCGTTGCCCTTGTTCATCTCGTGGCACCTGATGCATGCCTCTGCCTTGCCTGACGCAACGATCTTGCCGCCGCCGTCGTATTTTGCCCAGAACCAGTCTGCGGCCGCGGGATTATACCCCTTGATCTTATACATGACCGTCAGGGCGGCGAACTTCTTGTCAGCCCCGTAGTTCTCTTTTGCTATGATCGAGCCGTCGGGCATACTGCCCTTTTTGGCTTTGATGCCGGACATTGCGGCGTCATTCACATAGGTTGTCAGGAAATCACCGTGCGGCTGGGTCCCCTTGTACATCTTTCCTTTTCCCGGCCACATTTCCCATGATGTATAGGGTTTCTGTTTGGTGATATAGTCGTACAGCTTTGCCGCATTCGCCCCGGGAAGCACCACCTGTGTCTCTGCAGGCTGGGTCTCATGGATGGCAACGGCCAGCGATGAAAGTGCGAATAAACAGATCGCTGAGATCAATAACGTAAATGGTTTCATGGCATATTCCTTTCTTGGGTAATATTATTCAACAACTTCGATCGTGCCCTTCATACCCCTTGCCTCATGGCTTCTGAAAAAGAGGAACTTCTGCGTGCAGGTGAAGGGGTATTTGCCGGTCTTGGTCGGTGTGAACCTGATGATCTTCGTATCCTTGCCAAGGGGTTCCTTGAAGTTCATCCCGGCTTCGGGAGAGTTCATGACAATGTCATGAGGCACGACCCCTCCTTCTTTCCTGACCGCAAGCGCCACCGGCACATTGACTTTCACGATAATGTAGTTGGGATCGAAAAAGTATTCGCCGCCGGTCATGCTTACTTGCTGGACGCCGTCCGGTCCTGCAGCGGCCGTAAATACCTTCTTCCCGGGCTCTTCCGCTGCTGCGGTACTGAAGATGGCCAGAAAAAGAAGAAGAATTTTCAGTGTCTGCACGGTTCCCTGTCCTCCTTTACGTCACGAATACCGTTGCCCGTTTCAGCTCGTTCAGCTTGGACAGAAGGGCATGGTGTTTCTGCTCATCAGCGATGAGGTAGGAAAGGATGTAGCGTGTGACGAAAAGCTCGCTGTTCTGCAGGGCCTCGTCGGCAAGTTCAAGAGACTTTGCCTCGGCAGCTAGATGTTTGTTCAGGCCGTCGGAGAGCGATGCCAGGTCGTCAGGGGTCAGGACAAAGGGCTCCTTCGTGATGCTGTCGATAAGCATCTGCTGCATGGCCCGGTGCTTTTGCGAATCGTTCTTGATCATCTCCATGGTCATCTTCACCAGCCTGTTTTTTGTCTTCCTGATGGTGGCCTCGGAGTGTTTGATCGTTTCATCTTCGAGCTTCTGCCAGTCCCTGAGTATTTTCAGCAGATTTTTTGATACATCAGCAGGGCGTTTCTTCATTTCGGACCTCCTTGATCCTGCAGTAATAAAGTGATGTTCATATGGGAGAATCTGTAGTTTCATCCTACCAAACCACGTCCAAATGTCAATGCTGTTTATTGTCTGCTATAATGAGAAAAAATTAAGAATAAGAAGGAGATGCGGGGGCCGTTATGAATAGAAAAGCAGGGATGTCTCTGATCATAAGCAGATTGAGGAAGGAATACCCGGTCCTCAGGTCGGCGCTGAACTTCAGGAACCCCTTTGAACTTCTGGTCGCGACCATGCTGTCCGCCCAGACGACCGATGCCCATGTGAACAAGGTAACGGAGAGCCTGTTCAGAAAATACCGGAAACTGGATGACTACCTGAAGGCATTGCCTGCAGAGTTTGCGCGGGATATCAGCTCCGTGAATTTCTTTAATAATAAGGCGAAAAATATTCTGGCCACTGCCAGGATGGTCAGGGACAATTTCGGAGGCCGGGTGCCTCGGACCATGGAGGAACTGGTATCTCTCCCGGGGGTTGCGCGGAAAACGGCCAATATCATTTTGTACAACGCGTTTGGCATCACCGAAGGAATAGCGATCGATACGCATGTGAAGCGCCTCGCGAACAGGCTGGGACTCACCGCGTACGAAGATCCTGTCAAGATCGAAAAGGACCTTATGGCCATTACCCCCCGGAAAGAGTGGGGAGATCTCACCCACCTCCTGATCGCGCATGGCAGAGCAGTGTGCCAGGCCCGCAAGCCGATGCATGATAGATGTGTACTAGCCAATGTTTGCCCCTCGAGGGACATCTGAGTCCTGTTTGGGCAGCGGCGTAGGTCAAATGTCGTCGCAGTGTGATACGACCGGCAGTTGATTGAAAGAGGTAACCATGACAGAAAAACCGATCTATGACTGCATCATCATAGGCGCCGGTCCCGGCGGTCTTCAGGCCGCGATCTACCTGGGCCGTTTCAACCGGCGCGTTCTCGTGATCGACCGGGGTGCCGGCAGGACGACGCATGCGAGGCATATCGAGAACTATCTTGCCCAGAAGGGTATATCAGGAACCGACATCATACGTATCGGGATGGAGCAGGCAAGGAGCTTCGGTGTCGATGTCATCAAGGGTGAAGTTGTCTCGGTGCTGAAGGACAAGGATATTTTTACGGTCTCTACGGCCACGGATACATATGCCGGCAGATACATCGTCGTCTCGACCGGGGGGAAAGAGAACATCCCCGAGATCGAAAACATCCATAAGTTCTTCGCACGGACCGTTGTTACCTGCATAGACTGCGACGGCTATCATTTTACGGGCAGGAAGACCGTTGTCATCGGCAATTCCATCAAGAGCGCAGACCTGGCGATGGGCATGCGGGAGATGTATTCAAAGGATATGACCCTTATACTCTGCACGGACAAACTTCCCCCGGATTACAAGGAAGAACTGAAGGACGAGGGGATACGTCTTGTCATCGGCAGGCCGAAGCGGTTTCACGGCGCAGATGCGGGCGAGGCCGTCGAGATGGAGGACGGCACGATGATACCCTGCGAAATGGTCATGTCCCATTTCGGTTTCAAGCTCAACGATCAATTCCTCAGCGGCCTGAATTTGAAGAAAGAGTCGGACGGCCGCACCTACCAGGTGAACCGTGACTTTGAGTCGTCACTGCGCGGGCTCTATATCGTCGGCCCCCTCTGCGGCCACGATCAGGTCGTTATCGCCGCAGGCGAGGGCGCTATCGCTGCACTGGATATCAAAAAACAGCTGCTGGAGATGTAACGGCGGCCACGTTTGAACGGATAATCTTCGTCCGGTTAGGGTCCCGATATTTCTTTCGTGTATGTCCCGTACGCAATGCTGTTCTTTCCTGTCCGTTTCACCTCGCACATGAGATAGTCTGCCTGCCGGACGATTTCGTCGGGGTCGCAAAGACCGTTGCATGTGACAACTCCGATGCTGAAGGTGACCGGCCACTGATGCTGTCTTGCCAGCCCCAGCAATTGTTCCCGGATCTTGTCTGCGGCCGGGCGAACTTGCGCCCCGGAGGTCTCGGGCAAAAGAACGGCGAACTCGTCACCGCCAAGCCGGGCGACAATGTCCTGCGAACGGGTTGTTTGCCTGACGGTGGAGGAGACCGCAAGGAGCAGTTCGTCACCTATGCTGTGGCCGCGGGTGTCGTTCACCGTTTTGAAATTATCGACATCGATGTAGGCCACGGAATAGGGCCTTCCACTCCGAGCTGAGCGACCGGCTTCCACCTTCAGAGACTCATAAAAAGATCTGCTGTTCGACGCGCCGGTGAGAAAGTCGGTACGTGATGTTGCCTGTTCATATTCGAGCAATTTCCGGATCTTAATGATCAAAAAAGTAATGATCAGAAAGAATCCGAGCCTCATTGCTGAATTCCATGCGGGGATTGCAGAATTGGCATACGTATGGCCGGAGGTCAGATCTGCCAAAAGCCAGATTCCTGCGGACAGAAAGGATATCGGTATGGCGTACCATGCTACGCCAAACCAGGCAACGAAGAGGATCGGCACAAGATAAAATCGAAAAAGATATTTCGTAGCCCGTGTAGAAATCCAGGGCGCCGAGAACGACGAGCATGCCGGTCGCACTCGCCAGGATAACCGCCTGAGGCAGACGGCTGAAAAATTCGATGCCTTTACGCATCATTGACCGAAAGGCCCCGGACAGAAAAGCGGAGCCCGTGGCATTACACTTCTATAGTCGAATCGTCGCCGATCAGGAGACGGAGCGCTTTGTGACGATGGTTCCTGAAGATCCTGACGCGTCTGCCGATGAGGCTCTCTTCCATCCTCTCGACGTCGATCACCTCGCTGCCGTTCAGGATGACCGAGTGCTCAACCGACGAGTTGACCACCCGGCAGTTATCGCCGATGCTGGTATGAGGTCCTACAAAGGAATTTTCGATGACCGTATCATCCCCGATCACGACAGGCCCGCGGACGGTGCTTGCCTTGATCGCCGAGTTCCTGCCGAGAGATACTCTGCCGAGCAGCCGGGTCGCCTTGTCGACGGACCCGAGGATCTTCTTTTGTACCCACTCATCGAGTACGATCGCGTTGGCAGTGAGAAGATCGTCCTTCTTCCCGGTGTCGAGCCACCAGTCCGTGAGCACGAAGCTCTTGACCTTGTGGCCGGTGACGATGAGTTCCTGGATAGCATCGGTTATCTCGAGTT
>VEOY01000104.1 GCA_012026685.1 Nitrospirota bacterium | reverse complement strand
CGGGTAGATCGAGGGGGTCCTGCCGTCATTTCTGTTTTCAATAATCACATAGGGAATCTCTTTTTCATTATGGAAAACTCGCAGATCACGGCAGCCTGCCGCGCATTTTTCGAGGACCGGCGTTTCGAGACGGACCTGGTAGAGCACCCCGTTTCTGAGCGGACCCCTGATCGTACCTGCATATTGGAAATTATCTTCTGTTAAGGACGGCAATGCTGAGCCTGAGGCACAGGTGCATGCGACACAGAGGACCAGGGGCGTTACCTGCAGCGCTCTCAACATGCCGCCTCTCACGACTTCTCCGCGGACATCGCGCTCTGGATCCTGTCTTTGAACTTATAGTAGAGATAGGATGTGCCCACAAGTACCAGGCCCAGGATGATGAACGAGATGATCCGGTACGGCGTGCTGATGTTCTCCATATCAAAGAGAAAAACCTTGCCGAGGGTAACGGCAAAGAGGCAGAGCGAAATCTTGCGAAGCAATGAACTCTTTTCCCTGAAACCCAGCATCATAAGAACGACCGAGAACATGGTCCAGAGCACAGAAATCGCTGCAAAGCGGGCCGCGGGCAAATAGTCGCCGAAGAAGAGTGATGTTTCCATATTAAGGACAATGAAGAGTACGATCCCCAATAAAGCAAAAAATGCACCCGAATCCTTTCCTGCAGATCCGGAGACAAGGGCCAGAGAGTCACGTTGCGTCAGATAAGCAAAATGGCCGAGTGCTGCCAGGACAAGCACCGAAGTGAGAAGCCTCTCGGTAAGCATGTGGGTGTACGCCCATGGCCGGTATCCGTAGAAAAAAGAAACTTCAAAGACCGCGGCATAATCGTAAGCGAGGAACTTCCCCGCGGCAAGGACGAGAAGGCCATACGCGCAGTAGATGACCGCGTTCCGGCCGAGCCGGATACCTGCCCAGAGAAGGACCGCGGCCTGTGCGGCCCAGAAGATGGTGATCCAGTGCTTCGAAAAAATGACCGGAATGGTGATCACCAGGAAAAGTGCTGCCTTGGCAATGAGCACGACAAAAGATTCCTGGTCCTGCTTCCACGCCCTGGCAAGATACGACGCCATGGCCAGAAACAGTACGGAGTAGGAAATCGTGACAACGCTCACCCATTCAAGCGCTGCATAATTCCTGATCATATAGTAACTGCCGCCAAAGGCAAGGAGCGAGTTCGGCAAGATAATAATGAACCCCTCCATCTTTTCGCTCTCTTTCCTGAAGAACTGATACGCGAACGGGATGATGCTGTAGATGACATAAAACACGTTCAGAAAGATAATGCTCGGCCAGAATCTCATCTTGTCATAGTGGCTGTTGAACCAGGCTGCATAGAGAAGATATGTAAAGATGAACCCGAAAACATTCAGGAGGTCCCATTTCTTGTAAAATGCGATACCCAGCAGGCCCAGGTTGAGCAGGGTCATGTAGGACATCAGCGCTATCTGGTTATCCTGGCCTGTGCTGAGCAGCACGGGAGTGAGAAAGCCGCCGATGAGGCCAAGTACAGCCAGCCATTTTGTGTCATATACGATGGCGAGAGTTGCCGCGAGCGTGGTTATGAGGACCATGATCGCGAACGAAGGCAGCTGTCCGATAAGGTGATAGAGCTGGAATGCAGCAAAGGTCGAAAAATACAGAGTGGCAATACCGCCTCCCGCAAGATAGAGGCCAAAGATCTCATAGCCTTTTTTCCTGAACAGGTTGCCAGCCGCGAGGAAGACAATCCCCCACACATATGCCATGGATACGCGGCCTGCCGGCCCGATCCATCCCTGTTCGAACGAATATTTGAGAAAATAACCAACGCCGAATACCATAGTGACTATGCCGATGATAAGAAGCCATTTCTGGCCAAAATTCACCTCAAAATGAGAACTGCCTGATTTCTCCCTGCCCGCCTCCTGCCTGCGGATACCAGCCGCAACCTGCCGAACCCTTTTCGTTTCTTTCACGGCAGGTTGAACCACAGGCCCCTCCCCGACCGAAGCTGCTCCTCCAGCAGAAGGAGCTTCCTGCCTGTCTCGCCGGCCAGCCTGTTCCTGAAGGGACGGTGAAGCCAATTCACGAAGCTCGGCGTCAAGGATCGTTTCGTACCTTTGCAGTTTGTTCGAGACCTCTTTTATCCCTTCCCAGACCTCATCCTTGATCTTGAACTTCAATCGATTGATATCATCCCGCAGCTCGAAATAGAGAATAATCTTTGCGTGCATCTGAGCATCATACCGATACCCGCAGAAATCACACGCATCGGAAGAAACAATGATCGGTTTGTTACATGAAGGACAGTTCATTTCCCCTCCCCAGGCCGGAACTTGCGAAATTATATCGTTTTATCCCCTGATTTTCAACGACTATTCAACGTTGCTCAATACTAATGAGGAAGTCCTTTCTTTTATAGTAAAATGATTATATGGATAGTGAACGGTCGAAACTTAAACAGATCGTGATGAAAAGCTACACTGATGTGGCAAAAGGCAGTCTTTCCTTCCTCGCGCCTTCGGCCTGCTGCGCACCGGGGCAAGATAGTGTCAGCCTGCTCGATGCCGGCAGGCGTCTGGGATACTCTGACGAAGAGCTGAAAATAGGGCTCGGCGAGGCAAACCTTGGCCTCGGCTGCGGCAACCCCCAGGCCATCGCCGACATCAGGGAAGGCGAGACCGTGCTTGATCTGGGGAGCGGCGCGGGGTTCGACGCCATTCTCTGCTCCATGAAGGTGGGAAGTGCCGGCCGCGTCATCGGCATTGACATGACCCCTGATATGGTGACAAAGGCACAGAAGAATGCAGCGAAGCTCAATGCAACGAATGTTGAGTTCAGGCACGGGGAGATCGAGCACCTTCCTCTCCCTGACAACTCTGTGGACGTGATCATATCCAACTGCGTGATCAACCTCTCCCCCGACAAGCAGGCTGTGTTCAATGATGCCTTCAGGGTCCTGAAGCCGGGCGGCAGGATCGCCATCTCGGACATCCTTAAGCGGGCGGAGTTCAGTCAGGAGATCCTCGCCAACGAGCATGCCTACAGCGGCTGAATTACCGGGTCGGTTCCCGTGGAGGAACTGAAGAACATCCTCATAAAGACAGGGTTCACGGATATCCAGATCACGGACAAGCAGAACAGCGACGAAGTGATAAAGAGCTGGAAGTTCGGAGAAGGTGTCGAAAAGATGGTCGTGTCAGCCTATATCAGGGCCAGAAAACCGAATCGCTAATCCTCCCAGTGCTTCCGCCGCACCCCTGCTGCTTCCAGCATCTTCCCTGCCATACTGACCGTCTCTTCGATGCGCCCGTCCACAGGGTGGCCGAAATTCTCCTGGTCGAACACCGGGATGTGTACGGTCACATCCGGCCGCATCTTCCGGTCATGGGAGTAGCTGATCTCGTTGGAGTCCTCGATGGTTGATTCGCACATATGCAGCGGATCGCAGGTATTGGACAGCGTCGTCGCGATCTTCTGCACATCCTTCAGGACGCTTCTGAACTCAGGATCATCGGGTGAGGGTTTCTTGTCAGACTTCGGGAATGTCCCGTAGATGTTGATCTGGTATCCTATCTGGACGAGCTGGCCTTTATGTGTTACGTAATACGGCTCGGTATCGTAGCAGACTCTGCGGTTGCGAATGGTTTCGACAAGCTCGTCTTCTGACGAAAATATGCCGGCAATGTTGAGCTTCGCTTCCACGGAAAACGGACCGGTTATCCTGCTGCCTTTTTCTTCTTGCCGTAATTGAGGACCAGGAAATTATGCGTATGCTCCATTTCTCCCATGGACTTCTTGAGAGCGGAAAAAAGGGGGTTCAGCCTGAGATAAGGCTGCAGGGTCCCGGCCATGTATTCCATGTGGGCCTTGCAGTCCGTGACAACATCTGCCGAAGGGTCTTCGAGCGTCTTGCCGTAGGAGTAGAAGATCTCGAGGAAAATGTCCGATATCAGGCAGAACTCGTTCAGCACGGTCTGGGAAACGGCCTCTGACTGCGAGACCTTCTTCTTTCTCAGTCTCCGGAGAAATTCAACAAGCTCGGCCTGGATGTTCTTCAGCTGTTTGACGATCGTTGCAAGCTCTGCGGGTTTTCTCTTGAGGATATTCTTGTATACAAAGGTCTTGGAGATCTTTTTCCAGTGCTTTATATGTACTTTCTTCCATTCGGCCATCCGTGCCCACATGGCGACAAGCTGGGGGTCAAAATCATCCCTTTTCGCAAAATTGCTGTAGACCTCGCAGGTGAGTTCATCAAGCTTTATCCCAATTTCTATGATCTCTTTTATTTCTTTCATATGCTCGGACATAGGGCAGCGCCAGCAGGCTTCGGCCTTTAAAGATTACCACATTTCCCCCCAAAACATAAGAACTATTTTCGCCGGCCCTTCCTTTGCAGAAAGCGGGCAAAATGATCTACAATGAGAATACTGAAAAACATTGTTGTATCGGCAAGTTATGAATAATTTTCTCGCATGAGACATCTCAACATCGGCATACCCAGAGGCCTGTTGTTCCACAGTTACGGTGAAGCATGGAAGCTCTTCTTCAGAGAACTCGGATGCGAGGTCACGGTATCGCCTGAAACGAACGCTGACATCCTGAAGGAAGGCATCCGGCATACCGTCGGCGACCTCTGCCTGCCGGTCAAGACATTCCTCGGCCATGCCGCTGTTCTGAAGGACAACATTGACGTCCTGTTCATACCGCGGTATGTGAGCGTGGAGCAGGAAAGCTATATGTGCCCGAAGATGATCGGGCTTCCTGATGTGACAAGGGCCTGCATGGTGAACCTTCCTCCGGTCCTTGATCCCATGTTCCATGTCAAGCTGAACAAGGAACAGACGGTCCGCGAATTCGTGAAGCCGGTCGCAAAGTTCCTTTCCCTGTCACCCGCCGCAGTGTCCGCCGCATGTGAACGGCATCTGAACCGCCATGAGGAGGCCCCTGCCGGACAGCACCGGCAGGCGGAGCATCCGCTGAATGAGGGCGTGGGCCGTTCAGCCGTTCCGGGGAGGATGAATATTTCCGTCATCGGCCGTCCGTACCTCCTGTTCGACAGGCACCTGTCGAAGAACCTCTTTCATTTCATAAAAAAACTCGGCGCCAATCCCGTTTACCTGAACCCTGACAGGGCCGAGATACGGGAGGCCATGGCCGTCATCCCCAAATGGGTATACTGGGACATGGGCAAGGAGGTTGTGGCTGCTGCTCATATGTCCTTCAAGGACGAACGCATTGACGGCGTTGTCAATGTCTGCAGCGCGACCTGCGGCCCCGACTCCTTCACCGGAGACCTTATCAGGAAGAGACTGAACCAGAGGAACAAGCCGTATATGTCCCTGAGCCTTGATGAACATACATCCGACGTCGGCATCCAGACGCGGCTGGAGGCGTTCATCGACATGATCGCGAAGGTGACGGCATGAGGCTCACCGTGCCCCATATGGGCCTTCTCTCGACCGCGTATACCCGCGTGCTCCGACAGTACGGCGTTGACATGCAGCCGCCGCCCGCGGCAACGGTCAGGACCCTGAACCTCGGCGTGAAGCATTCCCCGGAGTTTGCCTGCCTGCCGTTCAAGATAAACCTCGGGAATATGATGGAAGCGCTCGACAACGGCGCTGATGCCATACTCATGCCCGGGGGATACGGCCCTTGCAGGTTCGGCTATTACGGTATCATTCAGGAACAGATCCTGCGCGAGCTGGGTTACCAGTTCAGGATGTCCACAACAGACAACCCCGACCGGCTTTCCGACATGATCGACACGATTCGGGACATCAGCCGGATCAAGAACAGGTCTGACGGGTACCGCGTCTTCTTTCTCATCCTCATGAGGATGGCCGCCCTTGACCGGGCGACCGCTCTCTACCACTATTACAAACCCCGGGAGATCGACCGGGGCGAGACCGATGCCGTGCTGAAAGAAGCGGTCCGGGTGATCGACCGTGCCGATTCCTACGCGAAGCTCTTCAGGACCATGCCTTCGGTAAAGAAGATGTTCCGGTCCGTGCCGATCGACAAGGGGTTCAGGCCTGTCACGGTCGGCATACTCGGCGAGATCTTTGTGGTGATCGAACCGTTTGCGAACCTTGAGATCGAAAAGAAGCTCGGCGAGATGCGCGTCGAGGTCAGACGCGGGGTCTGGCTCAGCGACTGGCTGAATGACCGCTTCAGGTTCAGGCCGTTCAGGAGGAACCAGACAGCATATGCGAAAAAGCTCGCCCGAGGCTACCTTAACTATCCCGCAGGCGGCGAAAGCATAGAGACCGTGGGCAAGACCCTGCTCTTCCAGAAAAAGGGCGTGGACGGCGTGCTCCACATCATGCCGTTCACCTGCATGCCGGAGCTCGTCGCATCAACCATCATCAACAGGATCAGCAGGGACAGGGGCTACCCCGTGCTCTCCATGACATTTGACGAGCATGTGTCCGAGGCGAATATAATAACAAGGCTTGAGGCGTTCTCGGATCTTCTTGAGAGGAGAAGGAATGGAAGTATTTCTCGGCATTGATGTAGGCTCGGTGACGACCAAGGTCGTTCTCATAGACCATGAGGGCGCTGTGCTCTGGAGTTCTTACAAGAAAACCCAGGGGCAGCCTATCCGGGCGCTCCAGTCTGCCTTCGCTGCTCTGCGGAGAGACATGGGGGACGTGGAGATAAAGGGTGTCGGCACAACCGGCAGCGGCAGGAAACTGGCTGACCATATTGCCGGCGCCGACCAGGTAAAGAACGAGATCACCGCCCACGCCGTTTCCGCGATCCATTTCATCCCGAACGTCAGGACCATCGTCGAGATCGGCGGACAGGACTCGAAGCTCATCCTGATCCGCAACCGGGTTGTTACGGACTTTTCCATGAACACGGTCTGCGCGGCCGGGACAGGCTCCTTCCTTGAGCACCAGGCCGCGCGCCTCGGTATCGGCATCGGAGAACTCGGCGGCCTTGCCCTCTCAGCATCGTCTCCTGCGCGCATAGCAGGCAGATGCACGGTCTTTGCCGAATCCGACATGATCCATAAACAGCAGATGGGGCACAATCTTGAAGACATCGTTGCCGGACTCTGCGACGCGCTGGTGCGCAATTATCTCAATAATCTGGCGCGGGGAAAAGAGATCATCGGACCGGTCATCTTCCAGGGCGGGGTAGCGGCAAACCCCGGGATCAAGGCAGCGTTCGAGCGTGAACTCGGCCTGGAGTTCATCGTCCCGGAGCGCTATCCGGTCATGGGCGCTATCGGGGCAGCCCTTCTCGCGCGGAATACCGGTAAGACGCGTTTCAAGGGATGGTCGGTCGCGGAGCAGGAGCTTTCGACCTCGAGCTTCTATTGCTCTGATTGCCCGAACAGCTGCGGCGTGATAGAGATCAATGACAGCGACCGCGTCATCGCCCGCTGGGGCGACTCCTGCGGCAAGTGGGGAAAACTGGAGGAGTGAAACAACCCGGTCTTTCAGCCCGCAGACTTGTCATCCTGCCGGCCGTCATCGTATTTCTCGCGGCGCCTGCTTCACGCGCCGACATCCTTGACGACCTGAAGGCCCGGCAGGCGGGGATCCGGAGCGTAAGCGCGGCATTTGTCCAGGAGAAGAAGACCCGGCTCCTCGCCAAACCGATAAGGGCGTCGGGAAGATTCCTCTACCAGCAGCCCGGAAGTATCCGGTGGGAATACACCGGCAGCACGAACATGCAGGTGATCTTCAACGGAAAAGACCTCTGGATCTACTACCTTGATCTCAAGGAGGCTGACAAGCTCAGCGGTGTGGGCCAGTATGGCTCCATGATGCATTTCGACATTGCCACCATGTCGCGCGACTATGCCATTACCGCAGCGAAGGAAAAGGGTCTTGTCCGGCTCAGCATGACACCGAAGAGCAAGGGGCCCATCAGTCTGATAGAAATGGACCTGCAGGAAGGGGCGGCCTTCCCCCGCATGGTGAGGCTTCTCGACCGGAACAGCGAACCGACAACCATTACGTTCAGCAATATTAAACTGAACCAGGGCATCCCTGACAGCAGCTTTACGTTCCTGCCCGGGAAAGATGTCGTGATACGGGACCGGTCAATACCATGAGGGTCCCGGTCATCACCGGCATAGGCATTGTCTCATCCATCGGCAGGGGACGGGAAGCATACTGGGACGCGCTGAGCTCCGGGGTCTGCGGCATCGGGGAAATATCACTGTTCGACACCTCGGGGTACAAGGGCAGACTCGGCGCCCAGGTGAAAGACTTTTCTCCTGATGACCATTTTGACAGGAAGGAATCCCGGAGACTGTCGCGGTGCGACATGCTGGGGACAGTTGCCCTGCAGGAAGCGCTGCGAGATTCAGGGATAGACCTCCGGCGTATTGACAGGACAAGGCTCGCCATCGTGATCGGCAGCGGGTCCGGCGGTCTTCTTTCCGGCGAGCAGTTCAAAAAAAGGCTCTACCATGGCCAGAGGCCGAAACCAGGACTCCTTGCATCCTTTACGTCATCTTCATTCACGGACCATATCGGGCTCGCAACCGGCGCATGCGGGTTCCGCGCAACGATCGCCACTGCCTGTTCCTCAAGCAGCACTGCCATCGGCATGGCAGGAGAGATCATAAGAAAAGGGATCGCGGACGTGGTGATCACCGGGGGGAGCGAGTCCCTGCCCGAAACGACGTTTGCCGGATTCAACTCCCTGCGGGCAGTGGACGAGGGCCCCTGCAGGCCTTTCGACAGGGACCGGAAAGGCATCTCCCTCGGAGAAGGCGCTGCGATCTGTATCGTGGAAACAGCGGAATACGCTGCAGCGCGCGGCAAAAAGGCGTACGCCGAGATCGCGGGCTACGGACTTTCGTGCGATGCTTACCATGCAACCGCGCCGGATCCTGACGGCACAGGCATCAGTCACGCGATATATCTGGCGCTGCAGAGCTCAGGGACAAACGCCGCGGAGATCGGCTATATCAATGCGCACGGCACCGGCACGCTGGCAAATGACGCTGCTGAGACCCGGGCCTTCAAGCTCGCCCTGGGTGAGACCGCGCACCGGATACCGGTGAGTTCGACAAAATCGATGATCGGCCACTGCCTCGGCGCTGCAGGGGCAAAGGAAGCGGCTGCTGCCCTGCTGCCTTTTGTGCGGGGAGTAGTCCCCCCTACCCTGCGCTATCGCAACCCTGACCCCGAGTGCGATCTCGATTATGTCCCTCATCCGAGAAGAACGGGGAGCATAGGCGCGGTGCTTTCGACATCGGTCGCCTTCGGCGGGAACAATACGGCGCTCATTCTGAAGAGGCCTTCGTGATAGCGGTCACCGGTATCGGCATCATATCACCGGCCGGCGTCGGCAAAGAAGCCCTGCTGCGAGCTTTCTCGGAATCCCGCTCAGGCATAACCGAGCCGGCAGGGTCCGGCTTCCCCTGCAACGGTATACACAGTGCCGGCATGGTAAGGAATTTCACTGCAAAGGATTATATCCCCGCCATGAAGGCACGCCGCATGTCACGCTTTTCCCAGCTGTGCCTCGCTTCCGCGATCGAAGCGGCGAAGGATTCCGGCATCGAGGTCAGCGACGAAAACCGCTACCGCATCGCAATAGCCGCAGGCACAGGGCTCGCGAGCACGGACAGCACTGACCTTTTTTACGGAGGTCTTCTCAGGGAGGGCCCGGAGGGGACCAACCCCATGGTATTCCCCGAGACCGTCCAGAACATAGCGGCAAGCCACATAGCGATGCATTTCGTGACGCGCGGGCAGAACATCACGTTCAGCCATGCTGATATATCCTCGGAACTCGCGCTCTTTTACGGCGCCGGGCTTCTCAGGGACCGGCAGGCGGATGCCGTGATCGTTTCCGGCGCCGACGAACTGAGCATCTCAGCGGTCACCGGCTATACGGCCTTCGGCGTTCTGTCGAACTCCATGATGCCGTTTGACCGGAGAAGGAACGGTTTTGTGCTCGGGGAAGGCGCTGCATCTGTCATTCTGGAGCGGCGGGAAGACGCGGCAAAAAGAAATGCGCATATCTACTGTACGCTCGGTGCTGTCGAGATCGCATCATATCCGTCGCCGAACATATCATATGACACGACCCGCTGTTCCATGCGGAAAGCGGTAGAGACAGCTCTCGCCTCGGCAGGCATCGCATCGCCGGGCTTCATATCCGCATGCGCGAACGGAACACCTGACCTCGACAGGCTGGAAGCCGGGACGCTTCAGGAGACTATGGGCACGGCCGTGCCGGTTACGGCGTACCGGTCATATAACGGATATTTCCCGGGAGACGGCCTTCTGCGCATCGCATCGGCAGCCCTCTGCCTGGAGCGGGGAATGCTCCCGGCCATTGCGGGTCTGGAACAGTCCCTTGAAGGATGCGCTCTCGATCTGGTGACCGGCAGTGCAAGAAAGCTGAATGCGGCTTCTGCTATGATTACCTCATTCTCCGCCGGTGGAAGCGCTGCCGGCATTGTCCTGAAGAAAGAACGATGAAAATAACCTTTGTCATACCGAAATGGCCGGACGGGTCAATCTGGGCGAACATGGTCTTCAGGTTCCCATATCTCAGCATCACCACGCTTGCGGCACTGACCCCTCCTGATGTCGAGGTGGTGATCCAGGACGAGAATGTTCAGGATGTCACGTTCGAAGGCTTTGACCTTGCCGCCATCTCGATCATGACACCTCTTGCTGTCCGCGGCTATGAACTTGCCGACCGCTTCAGACAGAACAACACAAAGGTCGTCATGGGCGGGTTCCATGCAACGTGGCTGCCCGACGAGGCCGGAGGACACGCGGACGCCGTTATGATCGGTGAAGCGGATGCGGTATGGCACACCATCATCAGCGATGCGAAGGCCGGAAAACTCGGAAAGCGCTATTCTCCTCTGACGACCTCCGCCCTGGCAGGCCTTCCGCCGGCCCGCAGGGACCTGCTGAAAAAGAACGGGTACTTCTTCACCAACACGATCCAGACAACGCGCGGATGCCCGTTCGACTGCGATTTCTGCTCTGTGACCGCTTTTTACGGGAATACGTACCGCTACCGGCCGCTGGAAGACATAGAGCGGGAACTGAAGACCATATCGGGCGGTGCGAATTTCCTTTTCATCGTTGATGACAACATCACGGGCAACCCGGGCCATGCCAGGAAACTGTTCGAGCTCCTGAAACAGTACCCGTTCAAATGGCTCAGCCAGACGTCCATAACCTTTGCGGAGAATCCGGAACTGCTGAAGCTTGCCCAGGAAAGCGGCTGTTACGGCATGTTCATTGGTTTCGAGACCCTCACCCAGGAAGGGCTCAACAATCTGAACAAGACCTTCAACAAAGCTGATAAGTATGCCGATGCGATCAAACGCATCCACGACCACGGCATCGGCATACAGGGCTCGTTCATATTCGGCTACGACTGGGACACGAAGGACTCTTTTGAGACCGTGGTCAGCTTTGCCGAAAGGACCCGTCTCGACAGCACCCTTTTCACGGTGCTGACCCCCTATCCCGGTACCCGGGTATTCGCGCGGATGATGGAGCAGGGGAGGATCCTGACCACGGACTGGTCAAAGTACGACATGGCGCATGTCGTTTACAAGCCCCTGAACATGACGCCCGAAGAACTGCAGGAGGGATATCTTCAGGCAAACCGTCAGTTCTATTCCTGGGGCTCAATGTTCAAAAGGTTGCCGGCGTGGAGGAGAAGCCTCATGGTCTTCGGACCCATGAACTGGGGATTCAAGAGGGCCTGGCAGGATTTTTCGTACTGATGTTCAACAAATACCGGGAGACGGTCACGAGCTTCCTGCGGAAGGGTCTGCTTCCGTCCGAGATCGCCTTCGCCGTAGCGCTCGGAAACTTTGTCGGCATCCTCCCTTTTCTCGGACTTCACACCGTGATCGCGATCGGCCTTGCCTATCTCCTCAGGCTGAACATCGTTATCGTGTTTCTCGGCACCCAGATATCGAATCCCCTCTCCTTCCCCTTCATCCTTTTCATCAGCGCCCAGATAGGCAACCTGATGCTGAAAGGCAGGCTGCTGGACCTGGAGTTCACGACCGACCTCGCGGTGCTGAAGAGCTATATCGTGCCGACGATGATCGGATGTGTTGTGTTCGGACTCGCGGTCGGCGCGCTGTCCTACGTTCTTACGCTCGCGGTCGCCCGGCGGTTCAGGGCATGAAGATACTGCTGGCCTACCCTTACAGGGAAGACACATACCGCAAGGTCGGCTTCATTCTTCCCCCGCTCGGCATCGCGTACATCGCGGCAGCGCTCAGGGACAACGGGCACGATGTCAGGATCATCGATTACAACGTGACCGATGAGAGGACGGACCTCGGCAAATACGACGTGGTCGGCATCTCGGTCGACACCAGCAGGTACAAAAGCAGCCTGCGGCTTGCGCGGGAAGCCAGGGATGCAGGCTGTACGGTCGTGATGGGAGGCCCGCACGCAAGCTTTATGGACGAGGAGGTCCTCATGACCGGCCTCTGCGATTTCGTTGTGCGGGAAGAGGGTGAAAAGACCATGGCGGAGGTTGCGGACGCTATCGGCACGCAGCGGATAAGCGACATAAAAGGGATCAGCTATCTGAAGGACGGCAGCCTTCAGCGAAATCCGTCACGGGGCTTCTCAGAACATATCGATGACCTTCTCCCTGCGCGCGACCTCCTCGACATGAACGCGTACCGCCACCTTGAGATGGGAGGCCGCAAGATGACCTCCATACTCACCAGCAGGGGCTGCCCGTTCGGCTGTTCCTTCTGCTGCTCTACGGAGTTCAGCGGCAGGAAATGGCGCGCGCGAAGCCCGGAAAAAGTGGTCGACGAGATCGCCGGGGTCGTCGCGCATTACGGTTTTGATGGCATAGCATTCCTTGATGACAACTTCACGCTCGATCCTGACCGCGTGGTCCACATCTGTGACGGGATCATGGATAGGCGGATCGATATCTATTGGTGGTGCTTCTCGCGGGCAGACACGCTCCTGAAGAATGAACATATGGTAAAGAAAATGGCGGCAGCAGGCTGCAGATACATCTTCATCGGATTCGAGTCCCGCCACCAGAAGACCCTCGACAGCTACAACAAAAAAACGACCGATACCATGGCCAAGGACGTGACCGCCCTCCTGAAAAAATACGGGATCTCTGTGCATGGCAGTTTCATCATCGGCAACATCGACGAGACCCGGGAAATGGTCATGGACACGATACGGTATGCAAAAGAGGTAGATCCCCAGGCCGTGCAGTTCACGATCCTCACGCCCTATCCCGGCACGCAGCTCTATGAGGATGTGAAGGACCGCATCGTCAGCCGCGACTGGGACCTCTACGACTGCCTGCACTCGGTGATCAGGACGGACCATCTCGGACAGCGGGAGCTCGAAGGACTTCTGAAAAAAGCCTACCTCTCCTTCTATCTCTCTCCGAACAAGATACTCGCCGGACTTCTGAGCGGCGTCAGGGGCAAGGGCATCAAGCTCAGCTCCATCCTCAGGATATTCAGGGGACTGTAAAGCGTGACAGGGGATATTGGCATAGACGATCGTGCTGTTTTTCGGCCACAGCTCTTTGCGAAATGGAGCGGTAAACAGCCGGTACTGTTTGAGTCCCGGTCTGACCGGGGCGAGTTTAGCGACTGTAGAGAAGTGAGCCTAGAGCTGTCGAAAAGCGGCACCCGCGCGCGAATGACGATATCCCCTGTCGGAGCTCACCCATGAAAGTCCTTCTCATCTCCCCCAACCGCGAGCAGGTTCCTGACCCGGCGTTTCCGCTCGGGCTCGCCTATATTGCCTCAGCGCTCATGCGGCATGGTCATAATGTGCGGGTGCTCGACCTCTGTTTTGCCGATGATGCCGAAGCCGCCATTGCATCGGCTATCGCCGGATTCAGGCCCGAGGTGATCGGCATGTCGCTCAGGAACATCGACGACGTTGCCTATCCGAAACAGCACTCGTATCTCAGGGGCTACCGTGAAACCGTAGCAGCCGTAAGGAGACACACCACCGCACCGCTCGTGCTGGGCGGTTCAGGCTTTACGATCATGCCGGAGCAGTTCATGGATGCGCTCGGCGCCGACTTCGGTATAACCGGCGAGGGAGAGCGGGCCTTTCCGCGGCTGCTGAAGGACATCTCATCGGGGAAAAAGACAGCTGAAGGCTGCATTATCACTTCCCGTCCGAGGATCACGGAGCTCGACGAGATCACGCCGGACAGAGGCCTGTTCGATACATCGTCTTACTATGATCTCGGCGGCATGCTGAATATCCAGACGAAACGCGGCTGCCCCTTCAGGTGCATCTACTGCACATATCCGAAGGTCGAGGGCAGGAAGGTGAGAATGCGGGACCCCGTTGACGTTGCCGATGAACTCGAAGGTGTCGTGGAGAAGACCGGGGCCCGTCATTTTTTCATTGTCGACAGCATATTCAACTTTCCTGCGGCTCACGCAGCTGCGGTATGCAGCGAAATCATCAGCCGCAAACTGGATATTCAGTGGTCCTGCTACGCCAATCCCGCATATATGAGCGAAGAACTCGCCGAGGTCATGGTGCGCGCCGGCTGCACGGGAGTTGAGTTCGGTACGGATTCGCTCGAGGATACCGTACTGAAGAAACTCGGCAAGAACTTTACCTGGAAAAAGGTGGTAAAGGCGTCAGATGTCTGCAGAAGGAGCGGGCTCCGGCACTGTCATTTCGTTTTTGCCGGCGCTCCCGGAGATACGGACGGGACGGTAAGAATTACGATCGAAAGGCTTGAAGAGCTCCGGCCTGATGCAGCGGTCGTCATGGCAGGGATACGCATATTCCCCGGGACCGTCCTTGCCGATGTCGCACGGCAGGACCTCGGTATAGCAGGCCCCGGCCTCGAACCCGTTTTCTATCTGTCTCCTGATGTCAGGAGCTATGATGACATCACGGAAGAGGTTTCACAAAAGAGGTCGTGGATCATGCCCGGTTTTGAGATCAATATCCATCCCCGCCTTCAGAGGAAACTGCGGGAACACGGCATACGAGGGCCTCTATGGGAAGAGCTCGCAAGACGTAAGAGTAAATAATACAGGTGACTACATCACGAGGTGATCATGGAAAAAATACTGAAGGTCCTGAACCGTATCGAAGAGCTGGAGGAGGGACTTGCCGGTCTCTATCGGCAGCTGAGCAGTGTCTTTACAGACAATGAGGAGATGCATGATTTTTTCAGATCACTGGGTGAGGAAGAAACATCTCACCGTGATCTCGCACGGTATCAGATCAGGCTGGTCAGGAACAGCCGTGAGCCGTTTGCAGACGTAGATGTCGACATCTCCTGCATCGAAAACCTGAGGGAAAAGATCCGGAAGTTCTCCCGGCAGACAGCCCCAACGATTGAAGACGCACTCCGGGTCGTGCTGGAACTGGAAACCAGCGTTGCCGAGTACTACGTTTCGTCAGTCATCAAACGGGCGAACCCTGAGGTTTCGGACCTTATCGACAATCTCAGCGTCGGCTGCAGGAAACATCTCCACAAATGCAGAGAAATGGCGAAACGATACCGTGTTCCTCTGTCGGGTCCTTCCGACGAACCCCTGAAGATATGATTAAAAGGCGGACAGTCTTATTACCTGTGGCAGTTCATGCAGAGAGGATCATCCTGCATTTGTTCCTTTTGCGTCCCGGGAACCCGCTTGCTTCCGGGGCCATGACAGGTGAAGCAATCCTTGAACCCGAGCGCTTCATGCATTTTGACCATCTTTGGATTCTTGCTGTGGCACACCGTGCATGCGGAAAAGGCCCCTGTCGGGACATTGAACACAAGAAAGGCCGAAATCAGCCAAAATACCCATAGAGATTTCATACTCTTTTTTAGCATGAACAGGAAAGCTTTTCCATGACGAAGATCATGCTTTCCGGCATAATAAGTCAGCGCTTGCCGCTCAACTGCCAAAGTACCGGGCCTTAAAAATTCCCCAAAAAAGAATGGGCTGATGCGTGCTACTTATTTTTCAATCGGACGAACAGCATGCTGCCAACTCCCATGCTTACCAAGCCTGCACAAAGCCAGATCAGGGAAAAAACCCTATGCAGATCCGGATCGTAAATCGGGGTCGCGGTCAGCCATGCATGATAGGCAAAGGTCAAAAAACAGAAAGAGCTGATCATCATACTTAGGGCGAGGACTATCCATCGGATCATGTGAACCTCTTGTCAGACATGAGAACTATTCACCCTGTTGTCAAACCCCGGATGAACCGCTCTTTCAAAAATGACCGAGCCATGCATCGAGGTCACCCTTTCCGACAGCGCCGTTGATCTCATCCACAATCGCCCCGCCGCGGAACAGGATGAGTTTCGGCACCGAGAGCACCCCGAACCTCCCTGCAAGCATCCTCTCCTGTTCGACATTTATCAGGCCGACCTTCAGCATGCCGGCCCTCTCCCTTGCAATGTCTTTCACCTGGATCATGACTCCCGGGCAGTGACCGCACCAGGGAGCCCAGAAGAAGACAAGGGCATTGCCGGGCCAGTCAGCTATCTCAGCAGGAAAGTTCGCATTCGTGATCTCCACAGGTCCTGCGGGAAAGCTGAGAAAGGACTTGCACTTGCCGCATTTCGGCCGGTCCCATATTCTCTGGGCAGGAATCCGATTTATCGTTCTGCATGAACGGCACCGGATCAGCCCCGATCTTTCAGTCATAAACCCTCCCGGTCATGGCGTTCTCTTCCTCTGCTCTATCATCTCATGGATATCCGCACGATACAAAAAGTGGGTGCTCCGGACAAGGTTGACGGCCGGAAAAGCATTTCGCAGCGATTCCGAAGCGCATCGGAAGCCACCCTCCCGCGACAACACGGGACACGCCAATAAATCATGCTCTGCCACCCGATACCATGCTCAGTTACATACTATCGCATTGAAAGGCTTTGAAGGCCGATGCCTTGCCCGGATACAGCGTTTGGGGCTGTACTATGACAATATGTTCCGTCCACGCGGGCCGGCTAATCGTCATCAAGTATCCTCTTGATCACCGGGAGGTTCGCCTCGGGGAAATCGTATTCTGAAAGTTCCTCGGGTGTCACCCATATCACCCGGTCATGCACGGCAGGCGTAATGTCACCTGATATCCAGGCCGCGCGATAGGCAAGCAGCCTGACCGAGAGGTGGCTGTACTGATAGCTGCTCTCACAAATGAAGCTGCCGATCCCGGTCTCGATGCCCAGTTCCTCAAGGAGTTCCCTCCTGAGGGCGGCTTCCGGCGACTCTCCGGGCTCGATCTTTCCTCCGGGGAATTCCCATTTGCCTGCCAACTTGTCTCCTTTCCGTCTTCGCGCGATAAGCACCTTGCCGTCCTTTTCCACGACTGCTGCAACGACCCTGACCAGCGGTTGCTTTTCCATGACAGTAATTTTACTCTAAACTGCATGACGAAACATCAGACTGCGGAATCAAGGTTCAGGGCCGCGCTCGGAACCGGGGGTATTTCAGCAGCGGCCATACGGCTCTTCAGAAGGATCATCCGCGACTACTACCGCGAAAACTATCGGGAGATGCCATGGCGCAGGTCAGGAGATCCCTACCGGGTCCTTGTGTCTGAGATCATGCTCCAGCAGACGCAGGTAGAGCGTGTTCTGCACAAATATGAGGAGTTCATCGGCGCGTTCCCTGATCTCGGCGCTCTTGCACGAGCGCCCCTGTCAAGAGTCCTGAAGGTCTGGCAGGGGATGGGATATAACCGACGCGCACTTTCGCTGAAAAGGCTTGCAGAGACTGTTATGCGGGAATATGCCGGCAAACTGCCGGATGCCCCTGAAGAACTGGTCAAGCTGCCGGGCATCGGCCCGTATTCGGCCTCTGCGGTCTGCACCTTTGTTCATAACAGGCCGTCTCTGTTGATCGAGACGAACATCCGGAGGGTATATATCCATTTCTTCTTCCACGACAGGGGAGATGTCAGGGATGCCGAGATCATGCCTCTCATCGAAAGGACACTGGACAGGAAAGCCCCCAGGGAATGGTACTATGCGCTGATGGACTACGGTGTGAAACTGAAAAAAGAGGTGAAAAACCCGAACAGGCGCAGCGCCCATTATCAGAAACAGTCCGCATTTCACGGCTCTACCCGTCAGGCGCGCGGCCTGGTCCTGAAGGAGCTTCTGAAAACACCCGGGATGACAAAGGCTGCTCTCAGGAAAAAGATGCGCACAGCCCCTGAGAAAAGTGATCAAATTCTGGGGTCACTGCTGAAGGAGCATCTCATCATAAGGACAGGAAGGCTATATTTCATTCCGTGACAGGCCCGCAGTCCTCTCCTGCGGGCTGAAAGAGATCACCTATAACGCCTCGGTGGGCTCGCCGGACACCTGGAACTTCCGCATGAATTTCCTGTCAATATAATCCTTCAGTCTGAAGGCCAGCCTTCCTTCCCATACCATATTCCCCCTCCAGAATATACCGCGGTCATCCCCCATGTTGAAGATGAGAAGATACTGTTTCTGGGGAACGAATGTCCTTAATCCAGCACCTTTCAGGGACGCCATGAGGTTATGGTACAGGACCGGATTCTGCCTGACGGCATAAACACCCACCCTCTGAAGCCGTGAACCCTCGAGGCTGATGCAATCACCGCCGCCGAATATTTCAGGATAACGGACGCTTTGCAGGAAAGAATTCACCAGCAGCCCTCCGTCAGCGCCGACAGGGATCCCGGACATCCTGAACAGGGAGGGAGGGGTTACTCCCGTTGCCAGCAGCGTCATGTCAAAGGGTACGACAGAATCATCCTCAAGCACGATGGCACCATCCGAGATCCTCTTCACGTGCCGTCCTTCCATGATGGATATGTCTCTTCCGGCCAGAGATTGATATGCATGTGAGCGCACCTTGCAGGGCAGATGTTTGAGAAGTCTCTCGCCTGCCAGAAGCGTTATCCTGATCTTTCCTCCGGCATCCTCAGCGATCCTCCAGACATTGCCCGCCAGCTCGACCCCTGCAGGCCCCCCTCCGACTATGCAGACATGCAGGTGTTTCTGTGCGATGCGCTGCAGGATATACTCCCTGGCCTTCAGCAGATTGATGATCGGCTTGACCGTAAAGATATTATCCAGCGCCGGTACCACTCCCGGGAACGGTATCTCGCTCCCTGTGTTGAACGAGACGATATCGTACCGCACGCGTTTCCCTGATCTCAGCAGCAAGCTCTTTGCTTCAGGCTCGATACGGGTGACGGCATCTTCGATGAATGCTGCCCCTCTTGCCTCCACCATCTTTTTAACGTGGAAGCGCACTTCCTGAGGCCGGTAGCGTCCGGACAGCATTCCGGGCCCCATGCCGGAATAGTAGTGATAGGCAGACGGGCTTATCAGGGTCACCTGCGCGCCGGCTCTCTGCAGATCATCCAGATCAAGGAGGGCTGTCAGATGGGCATGGCCGCCGCCGACAAACACGAGCTCTCTGTTCATTTCTCCTCTCCGATCATATCTGCCGGAAGCCCGACTGTCGGCCAGGAGAGCCTCATCCCCCGGCCGGTCCATGAGCACTTGTCATTCCCGCTTGTCGGGAATCCTTCGGAGAGACTCCGGACAAGCCGGAGTTACAGATACGGATATCACGATTGATGTAACACCCTGATGAAAACTGATCGACTATCAAAACATGCATCCTGCTCATCCGGCTATAACTATATCATGAAGCAGGCTGCTGGTATAGCCTGTCGCCAGCTCCGTTCTTTAAAATACCGACGTTGCCCTAACGATCAGTTTGTATTACACTTAATCATGAATGACATGCATAAGCAGCTCGCTTCGCTGTCCGGGAGCCTCGCAAGGATCGCCGATGCTCTTTCTCCGGCTTTCGACGCATCGGTATTCGACAGATACATGGCATTCAAGTGCACGTCGAGGAACGACCGCCTTATCATAAGGGGCATCGATTTCCCCGACCCTGTTCATTTCGGGGAGATCATCGGCATAGATGATCTCGTCGGGGATCTCCGGGTGAACACGGAGCAGTTTCTCGAGGGTCTTCCCTGCAATAATGTCCTTCTCTTCGGGCCGCGGGGCACGGGGAAATCTTCTGCCGTGAAGGCCCTGCTCAACGCCTATGCGGAGCAGGGCCTTCGCATGATAGAGATGCCGAGGGACTCACTTGCCCATATCCTTGACGCCGCGGACATCATCCGGGAGAGGAAAGAGAAATTCATCGTCTTCTGCGATGACCTCACCTTTGAAGAGGACGACCGGTCTTACCGCCACATCAAGACCGTGCTTGAGGGAGGGCTTGAGACAAGGCCTGCGAACATGCTCATTTACGCAACATCGAACCGGCGCCATCTCATGCCCGAGAAGATCTCTGAAAATCTGCCTGACCCGCAGGACGAACTGCATCCGGAGGACGCGCTTGAAGAGAAGATATCCCTGAGCGACAGATTCGGGTTGAGGCTGGGGTTCCAGCATTTCGATGCTGACACCTACCTCAGGATAGCGGAGAATTACGCGCGGCTCAGAAAGCTCAGGATCGGCCGGGACGAACTGAGAAGACTTGCCATGGAATGGTCGATCTCCCACGGCAGTTTTTCCGGCAGGACGGCGCGGCAGTTCATGGACAGCCTTGAAGGCCGCCTGAAGCGAAAACCGTGGAAAAAGCAGTAGCATCAGGACAGGGAACGATCCGGTTCATTATCTTTCTGATCGCGATCCTGGTCCTTCTCAATATCGGCTATTACGCCGCATGGAACGGGCCGCAGGAAGCGATGACGAATCCTGCCTGGCCCGACATATCGATCGCGCTTGCCTTCAGCGGGCTGAGACAGCCGACCCATATCACCCATGCCAATGATGGCAGCAGGAGACTCTTCATTACGGAACAGCGGGGCCGCATCCTGCTGGTCCGGGGAGGCCGGATAAGCAGGAAGCCCTTCCTTGATATTACGGACAGGGTGGGCTGCTGCGGAGAACGCGGCCTGCTCAGCGTCGTATTCCCTCCCGGCTACAGAGAAAGAAGACATTTCTATGTGAACTATACGGATACCTCCGGAGATACGGTTGTCGGCCGTTACCGGCTCTCACAGGACCCTGACATCGCTGACCCCGGGAGCGAAGAGGTAGTCCTCACGGTGAAACAGCCATATGCGAACCATAACGGGGGGCAGCTTGCGTTCGGCCCGGACGGATATCTCTATATCGGCATGGGAGACGGCGGCTCTGCCGGAGATCCGCATAATTATGCCCAGAACCCGTCTTCGCTCCTTGGCAAGATGCTCAGGATCGATGTCGAATCCGGCAGGAAGCCTTACGCGGTCCCGGCAGACAATCCCTTTGTGAACAATAAGGACTTTAAGCCCGAGATCTGGGCATCCGGTCTCAGGAACCCCTGGAGATTCTCTTTCGACAGAAGGACAGGGGATCTCTATATAGCAGATGTCGGCCAGGACAAGCATGAAGAGATCGACTTCGAGCCGAAAGGCGGCAAAGGCGGAAAAAACTATGGCTGGAACATCATGGAAGGCCTTCACTGCTACCGGTCGGAACACTGCGACCGGAAAGGGCTCGCGCTCCCTGTTGCCGAATACGGCCATGACAAGGGCTGCTCAGTGACCGGCGGCGTGGTCTACCGCGGAAGCAGGTTCCCTCAGCTGCAGGGGACCTATTTCTACGGGGACTATTGCTCGGGCAGGATCTGGGGCTTACGGCAGTCAGGCACGGAATGGATGAACAAGATGCTCAAAGACTCCGGTCTTTCCATTTCGACCTTTGGCGAGGACGAAGCCGGCGAGATCTATGTCGCTGACTACGGCAAAGGGAACATTTACAAAATAGAGGCCGCAGCAAAATAGCAGCATTCCCGGTCAACCTGTCGGGACACGCTGCGGGCGTGTGTCAGGTCTCTTAATTGTGCGATAACCTTACCATCCGCGCCCTTCATAATAGATCACAATTCCTTCGCAGCTTCTTCATCCTGTTTTGCGAATATAGAGTCAAACGCAGAACACGGAGGTTGACATGAAAAAGCGGGTCGGAATAATTTTTGCTTTAGTTATGATGCTCTTCCTGAGCAGCTGCTGCTGGCCATATTATCATCATGGCTATCCGGGAGGTCGTGGTGGCTACGAACACCATGACAGGGGCGGCGATCGCGACTGGGACCGCGGCCGTGACAGATATTAAATACATGATCCGATAATCCGGCTCTTGCGGGATTTTTTAGGTAGTGTTGGCAGATCGGGATGAAAGCAGAATAGGGTCCCCTTCGGAAAGCTCAGCTCTGCGACCCAACAGCCAATGGTCACCACAGATTCCCCGAAAAAGCAATAAAAAGAGGGGGTGTCCCTTTCGGAACATCCCCTCTTTTTTTCCCTCCTGACGGTCTGCTTATTCTTTGCCGGGCCCTGAGCCGCCCTCATCAGCCGGTG
>VEOY01000192.1 GCA_012026685.1 Nitrospirota bacterium | reverse complement strand
GCCCACCACGATCTCCACTTTTACCTTGGGGATGAAGGAGATGTCGTACTCGGCACCCCGGTACAGCTCCACATGCCCCTTCTGTCTGCCGAAGCCCTTTACTTCCGTCACGGTCATACCCTGGACACCCATCGCGTTGAGAGCATCCTTCACCTCATCGAGTTTGAACGGCTTTATGATCGCTTCTATCTTCTTCATGTATTCCTCCTTCGTTTATTGTCAGTATCCGGTGCCCGTGTCAGGCAGTTTTCCCTGACACTGATCACGGACACCGTTAGCTGGCTACAGGTTATATGCCCTCTCGCCGTGCTCACTCTCATCAAGTCCCATGACCTCATCTTCTTCGTCTACGCGCAGTCCTACCGTGTACTTGATGATCAGGAAGATGACCGCTGTCGCAATGCCGCTGTAGACAAATGTTATCAAAGATGCGAGGACCTGGGTCCAGAGCTGGCCGGCGTTCCCGTAGAGAAGGCCCTTGCCGAGCTCATTGATCGAGGGATCCGCAAAGAGACCGGTCAGGACAGCTCCGATCGTACCGCCTATGCCATGGATGCCGAATGCGTCCAGCGTGTCATCATAGCCAAACAACGGCTTGAGGAAGGCAACGGCAAAGAACGGTATGATGCCGGCTGCGATGCCGATAAAGATAGCCCCGCTTATGTTGACAAATCCCGCTGCAGGCGTGATCGCGACCAGTCCGCCCACGGCACCCGATGCCAGACCAAGGACCGTCGGCTTCTTTGAATGCAGCCATTCAACGACCATCCATGACAGGGCTGCGACTGCCGCGGCCGTGTTAGTGTTGATGAAAGCGGCGCCGGCAAGTCCGTTGGCTGCAAGCGCTGAGCCGGCATTAAAACCGAACCACCCGAACCAGAGAAGCCCCGCACCGGTCACCACGAGGGTAAGGTTGCCGGGCATCAGGGACTTGTCCCTCCGCTTGCCGAGGACCAGCGCTCCAACAAGGGCTGCTGCTCCCGCATTGATATGAACGACGGTCCCGCCTGCAAAGTCAAGCGCCCCCATTTTGCTCAGAAAGCCTCCGCCCCATACCCAGTGGGCCACCGGGATGTAGACGATCGTGAACCACAGGATCGTAAAGATGATCCATGCCGAGAATTTCATCCGCTCGATGTATGCGCCGCTTGCCAGGGCAACCGTGATGGCGGCAAAGGTCATCTGGTAGACAATGAATATGTACTCGGGAATGGTCTTTGCCAGATCATTGATGCTGCCCGGAGCAACGCTGCTGAGGAACGTCTTCGCACCGTCTCCGATGAACCCGGCGATGTCTCCGTTAAAGGAGAAGCTGAAGCCGTAGATCACCCACAGCAGGCTTACAATGCAGAACGCAACGAAGGACATTGCCATGGTATTCAGCGAATCCTTGCGTTTGGAGAGCCCGCCGTAAAAGAGCGCAAGCCCCGGGATGGTCATGAGCATGACGAATGCTGTTGCCACGATCATCCAGGCGGTATCGCCGGTGTCGATCTTCGGTACTGCCGCAGGGGCAGGGGCCGCCGCGGCGGTCTCGGCAACAGCTGCTGCCGCCGGCACTTCCGCCGGTTTGACCTCCTCCGCACATACCATTCCTGCTGCAATCAAAAAACCGAGAAGAATTGCGAGACTAACGAACCGTTTCATGGTAAACCTCCTTGTTGTTCCCTTACCTGATATATTGTGCATTGCCGTACCGCTGACCGTCTGCCTTGCTGGATATCCTGCATCATGCCGTACCCTCCTCTCACTGTCAGTGACGATGTCTATGGACCAATCCGTCATAATGGCTGATATATCGCGAAAAGCGTGCCAGCTCAAAACATGTTGATTTTTAAGGATATTGTTATTTGTGGCTGCGACATTTTTGTGAAGTACTACAAAGTTGTAGTACTTCGAAGGTGCAGGACCCGAAAGTAAAGGAGTTGTCCTGAGGCCGCGTTGGCCTCAGCGTTTTTTCAAAGCAGGAAGACGGGCGATTATTCCCTCAGGTCAGCCTCTATGTCGATCGTTATCTTCACATCCCTGTCTATCATAAAACCGCCGTCTTCCATGATCTCGTTCCAGCTGACACCGTAGGCGAAACGGTCAATCACAGCAGTTGCACTGAAGCCCATGGTGATCTCGCCGCCGAAAGGGCTTTTCACCGGACCGGAATACTCAACATCCAGAGTGACCGGCTTCGTGATCCCGCGGATCGTCAGGTCTCCGGTCATCTTCGCCCTGTTCTCTCCGGCGCCCTCGACCTTTGTACTGCGGAACGTTATGAAGGGGTATGTCGCTGCCTCTATGAAATCAGCACTCATAACATGATCATCCCGCTTCCTGATCCCCGTGATCAGGCCGGATGCTTCGATCGTCGCCTCGACAGTGGTCCTGGTGACGTCCGAAGGATCGAAGATTATTGTCCCGCTGATCCCGTTGAACTGTCCGCGCACATAGGCTATCTTCAGATGTTTGACGGCGAATGCTGCGACAGAATGATCCGGGTCTACGATCCAGATGCTCATGGCTCCTCCTCGCTGCGCACTGAAGTGTGGTATAGTTTTGAGTATATCACAGAGCGCGGAAAACCCTTGAGAAAGAGCAACAAGGAAATAAAAGACCCCTCGGTCATTTTCGACCTGCTGAACACCTGTCACGTCGGGCGGCTGGGCACCATCGGCAAGGACGGATATCCCATGGTTAAGCCTCTGAATTTTGCCTATGCCGCAGGGAAGATCTATTTCCATACGGCAAAAGAGGGAGAGAAGATAGAACATATTGCCCGGGACAGCAGGGTCTGCTTCGAAGCTGACCTGCCGATAGCGTTCGTCAAAGGGGGGGATAATCCCTGCAGGGCTGAATATCTTTACCGGAGCGTCATCATCAAAGGCAGGGCGCATATTGTCCGGGACACGGACGAACAGATATTCGGTCTGAAATGTCTCATGCAGAAATATCAGCCGGAGGGCGGATATGGTGATTTTCCTGGTGAGAAACTGAAGGTCACCGGCGTGGTCAGGATAGATATCGAGGAGATGACGGGCAAAGAGGACCTGGGCAAAGACCGTATCAGGGAAGAAGCGATGAAGGCACTGACAGACAAGGCGGTATTGCCTGTCGTCATAGAATGAGCAATAGGCCGGCAGCGCCTGCAGTATAAAAAAAGGAGGCACGATCATGGAACTGTTCGATGCGATCGCGACGAGGAGAAGCGTACGAAAATTTCTGGATAACCCCGTTGAAGAAGATAAGCTCCATCAGGTGCTCGAGGCCGTGCGCATGGCGCCGTCATGGGCCAATATGCAGTGCTGGCACTTCATTGTCGTGAAGGACAGGGCAAAAAAAGAGACGATCAGCGAATTGTCATATGTAGAGTCGTTCTTCGCTCCGAAAGGCTATAAGGTCAATCCCGCAAAGAAGGCCCTCGCTGAAGCACCGGTGGTGATCATCGCCTGCGCAGACCCCGGCAAATCCGGTGTACTGTGGGACCAGGCCTATTATATGACCGATATCGGCATCGCCTGCCAGAACCTCTGGCTTGCAGCGCGCGGCCTCGGCCTCGGCACGGTCTTTGTCGGCGTGTTTGACGAGGCAAAACTCAGGGAACTGCTCGGCGTCCCGTCCCATATCCGGATTGTGGGGCTCTTTCCCGTCGGCTACCCGTTTGAGGAAAAAGCAGGAGGGACCCCCCGAAAGCCGCTCAGCGAGATCGTCTCCTATGAACAGTGGAGGAATGATTAACTCCTCACCGCGGGCAGTCTGACATGAACCTGATCCTCCTTTACGAAGAGGACTTTGCAGGCCCGAATACGGTAAGGCTGCAAGGCAGAAGACTGAAACACGCGATCGATGTCCTCAGACCGGCAGCAGGAGATGGCTTGACCGTCGGTCTGCTGAACGGGCCTGTAGGACGCGGGACCATAACGTCGATCTCTCCTGATGCGCTGGAAATGGCGGTAGTCCTCGACCGTGAAGCTCCTTCCCCTTTACCGCTTACCCTCATCCTTGCCCTGCCCCGTCCGAAAATGCTGCGGCGCGTTCTCCTTTCGTCCGCATCCATGGGTGTCAAGAAGATCTGTTTGATAAACGCGGCTCGAGTGGAGAAAAGCTTCTGGAAAAGCCCCCTCCTTGGCAAAGAACGTCTGCAGGAGCAGCTTCTGCCCGGCCTGGAACAGGCAGAGGATACGCTCATGCCTGAGGTCCTTCTCAGGCCCCTGTTCAAGCCATTTGTTGAAGATGAGTTACCGGCGATAATAACAAATACGCTTGCCCTCGTCGCGCATCCGGCCGAAGAAGAGAACTGCCCGCGAGAGGTGGACCGTCACGTTACGCTTGCGATCGGCCCCGAAGGGGGGTTCATCCCCTATGAGATCGAGAAATTCGTTTCACTGGGGTTCAGACAGATAAGCATGGGAAGGCGCCCGCTCCGGGTCGAGACAGTTGTCCCGGCGCTTCTTGCAAGACTGTTCTAAACGAGTTTATCCTTTCGGCATATTTTCAGCCCGCGTCACCAGCCAGAAGACGACACCGAGCACAAAGATGATGGCAATGAACACATACTGTTTATCCATGCTTCCATGGCTCAGGGTCATGATGAGGGACTCCCTGATAAAGGCAACAAGGGCGACGCCGATAAACACGCTGATATAGAATTTACCGCCCTTGAGATGCGCTATCTCCGTGTTCATGAGTTCGATCATCACCCAAAGAAAGATCAGGGAGCCAAGGGCCGTGACAATACCGTGCTCCGGCTGTCCTGTCAGAAACTTGCTGATATCTCCCACAAAGAGGACGACCACCCCGATCGTAAGTCCCATGAGCGAGAGTATCAGAACAAGGTTCATGGTCTGGGAAAACCCCTGGGCAAAGGTGACAAGGGCGTTCTTCACGCGGTACGCACCGGAATAGGTCTTCAGGCCCTCTTCCATGTATGACGAGGTAATGACATCGAGGTTGATGTCAAGCAGCTTCTCGAGAGAGACAAGCATCGCTGTCCGCTCTTCCGCGTCCTGAATATTTGTGTTTACGATGCCGATACAGTAGGTCCTCAGGATGTTGATCGCCCGGATCATCAGGTGAGCCTCTACCTGCGCTCTCACATGCACCTGGCCGATGCGGATGAGCCGTTCGTAATAACGGACGTCATAGGTGCCGGAGAAAAGGTCCACGAACCAGCTGCGGTGCGCAGCAAAGACCCTCTTCTTCCTGTTTTCATCACCGAAGAACTGCGCTGTCTCCTTCGTCTTCAGCATCCAGGACTCGAGCGAGTCCATGGCGCAGTCGGTGTAATCCTCCATAACGGAGCGCAACGAACTGAGCCGCCGTTCATCTTCTTCGGTAAAATCATAATGCCGCTTGACGTCCCTGAACGATTTCATGGCGCACCCCTCCGGACATTAACTTGCTGGAAAAAGTATATCAAATGCAGGACCGATTCTCCAGCCTGTTTTCTGGCAGCCGTGCTGTGATTTCGGATATAGTAAACTATATGCTTATGAAGATAGACCTGCACGTACATTCTGCCAACAGCGGCGATAATCCGACCGATCCCGAGGAGGCGATAATCGCTGCTATCGAGCGGGGCCTTGACGGCATTGCGTTTACAGAGCATTATTTCTACGGGGCATCCGAAGGGGTGGAGATCCTGAGGGAAAAGTACGGGGATGAGATCATGATCCTCAGAGGGGTCGAATTCTCCGCAGACGAAGGGCATTGCCTGGTCTTCGGCGTGGACACCGACGGACTTTCGATCAAATATGCTCCTGTTGCGGACCTGGTCCGGATCGTCACCGAACACGGGGGCGTCGTGATACCCTCACATCCCTACCGGGGGCTCAACAGCATCGGGGACAGGGTGAAAGATCTTGAAGGGTTGTGCGCGCTCGAGGGATACAATGGCTGCAACATGCATCCCTTCAACACAAAGGCGATAGACACAGCACGAGCCCTGAGCCTCCCTTTTACCGGAGGCTCAGATGCCCATGCTGCCGGGGAAATCGGTTCGTGCTATACGGAGTTCCGCGACCGGGTCACCTATGACAACTTTATCGGCCTCCTGAAAGAAGGCAGATACACCGGCATCGAAACCCGCAAGATCAGCCGGATGTGGCTGTTCTGAAGGTTGCCGGGCCGGTACTGCCAGAGACGCATCTGCCGCGTGATATTCCTCCCCTGAGCGCGTGTTCAGGTTCAGATACAGCCCCAGGTTCCCCTTCTCGTCATAATCGAACGATACCTCATCGCCGACCAGGAGCGACACGGTATAGGCAAGGTCATCGAGCTTTTCATGCAGGCCGTTCCTGTCGCGGACGTCGATATCATAGATCTCAAGGATATCGATGATCTCCTCTACGTCCCCGGTATTGTAAGATTCCAGGATCGTTTTGGCCTTCCCTGATGAGCCGCCGTGCGACTTCAGTTTTGCATTGCCAACCTGGAACTTCACTCTCTGCAGGCATACGTTGTAAATTTTTGCCTCATCCATGATCCTTCTCCTCACCGTGATACGCAGCGCCTTATGGTCATGGTCATATGTGCAATGGACATGCCACACACGAAATAGTTATATAACAGTGAGTTAGCTGGCCGGATGCAAAAACCTCTTGATTATATCATTATCATCTTGTATATAATTTATACAGGAGGCTTTTCATGGAAAAGATCGCACTTCAGACAAAGGACGCGTCCCTGAAGAAAGAGCTGACGGATGCGCTGCCCAAAGGCACCAGGATCCTCGAACACGTGCCGGAAAAGGAAGTCGCCTGCGTCTTCTTTGATATCGATACCATGCGACCCGGCGCCATCAGGGACTTTGGCGACAGGCAATATGTCATTGCCGTCACGAAGCAGAAGCGCACCGGACCGGTCATGGAAGCTGCCACTTTCGGCGCCTATGAAGTAATGCAGCGGCCGCTCGTCCGGGACGCTGTCTCTTATCTGTTGCAGGAGCTCAACGAATTCAGCGCGGAGATCAGGGGCAACCTGCCTCTGGCTCCTCTCCCCCCGCCACCGCCCTGCGCCATCGTCGGCCATTCCCCCATCATTATGGATGTCTGCAAAAAGCTGGCACGGCTCGCGCAGGTCGACGCCCCTGTGCTCATTACCGGCGAAACGGGCACGGGAAAGGAGCTGATCGCCGAGTCCATCGCCCAGCTGTCGTCCCGGTTCGGGAAACCGTTTGTGGTCGTCAATTGCGCGGCAGTGCCGGAAAACCTTCTCGAGTCCGAACTCTTCGGATTCGAGAAAGGGTCGTTCACCGGTGCGGTTGCGTCAAAGGAAGGCATGCTGAAGATCGCCGATGAAGGGTGTGTATTCTTCGACGAAGTGGGCGAGCTTCCTCTTCCGCTCCAGGCAAAGCTTCTGCGGTTCCTTCAGACCCAGACCTTCTACCCGATCGGCAGCACCCGGGAACTGCAGGTGAATGTCCGCGTGCTTTCCGCCACGAACCGGAATCTCGGAACGATGGTACGGCAGGGCGCGTTCAGGGAGGACCTCTACCACCGCCTCAGCGTAACGACGATCCACATCCCGCCGCTCAGGGAACGAAGAAAGGACATCCTTCCGCTCGTCCAGTTCTTCCTGAACCGGTACAAGCATACTGCCCGGCATCAGATCAGGGGGTTTACCAGGCAGTTCCTGAAACGGCTTGTCGGCCATGACTGGCCCGGCAATATCCGCGAGCTTGAGAACACGGTCCGGTCCGCGCTCGCCCTCGCAAAGACACCGTATCTGACAACGCACGAACTGAGGGAGCTCGGCAGCCATGCTGTTGCTGCGGAACGGGTTGGGGAGACGGAACATCTTGCGCCTTCGGTCATCTCGTATGTGAAGCATGCCCTCGAAAACAGGGAGCGGAACATCTATGACAAGGTCCACCAGGAAGTCGACAAGGCCCTTTTCTCATTCGTTCTGACGCATGCCCGGGAAAACCAGTCAGAAGCGGCGCGCCTGCTCGGCATCAGCAGGCTTACGCTCCGGAAAAAGCTGATCCATGGATGACATAAAGAAGAACGTCATCGCGACCGTCAATGTCCTGGCGGAACAGATCGGACAGCGGTGCTATAAAGACCGTGAACAGCTCGGCAAAGCGGCTGACTATATCGAGCAGCGCCTTGTTTCCCGAGGATGCGGAGCTGAACGGCAGGGTTTTGAGTACCGGGGCAATACCTACTGCAACATCATCACTGAGGTGAAGGGAACGGACCCGTCCCTCGATGATATCCTGGTCATCGGCGCGCATTATGACAGCGCGGAAGGGACCCCCGGCGCCGACGACAATGCCAGCGGCGTGGCGGGCCTTCTTGAACTCGCCCGGCTCACCTCCGGGAACCCGGCGAAGCGGACGCTCCAATTCGTGGCTTATTGCCTCGAAGAGCCGCCTGCGTATATGACGAAGCATATGGGCAGCTATATCCACGCGCAGAGCCTGCACGACCGGAGCGTAAAGGTCCATGGCATGATCTCTCTCGAGATGCTCGGATATTACTGCGACAAGAAGGGATGTCAGTACTACCCGTCCTCGTTCTTCAAGCTTGCCTACCCGAACACGGGCCAATTCATCGCGTTTGTCGGCAACTTCGCATCACGCCATTTTTCCAACAGGGTGAAAGCCTCTTTTTCATCCGCCTCGACGATCCCGGTAGAATCCCTGAACGGCTTTTCGATCATCCCCGGCGTTGATTTTTCCGACCACCGGAACTACTGGAAGTTCGGATATCCGGCATTCATGATCACCGACACCGCCTTCTATCGCAACCCCAATTATCATGACTCGGGAGATACTGCCGACACGCTGGATTATGGCCGTCTCGCCCTGCTCATCGAAGGGCTTTACCGAACCATTCAGGTCTTGTGACCACACGGCGATAGGTCTTGCCCGCCGGGATGTTCACACACCCGAGATTAACGTCGCTCTATCGCTTCAACTTCCGGTCGTTTCTCACAGGAATCTTCGGCGGTTTCGGTTATTGACACCTCCGACTTTTCCTTCCAAGCAACCGTTTTTCAGAGGACAGCCCAGACGTTAACTGCTCCCTGCAGTACATGGACCCGGAGCGGCATTCAAAAAGGCGATATTTTGCAGGTTGCTTCTTGAAAAGCCGGTTTTATGCTCCTATACTTTAAATAAAGGATGGGGATGGCTACTTGGCTTATCAATTTGTTTCATATAGGTGGTCGGTCTTACGAACATTTAACATGCAAGGAGGGTCGAGTTTATGGATGAGGTCAAACGTATTGACGAAGACAAACTGACTGAAGGTCAATGCAACAGCCCTGAGACATGCGCAGTGGAAAAGAAAAAAGGGATCAGCGAAGACTGGCTTGCATTGTGGCTTGGTCTTTTTATTTTCGTCCTTTCCCTCGGGGTCTTCGGCGGTGCTGATATCCTCGGGTGGGGCATCAGCACAAAGGAATGGACGGATTCGTCCAAGGCCATGGCCCCGGTGTCAAAGACATTCCAGGGAGTAAAGGGCGAAATCATAAAGATAGACGGACAGAAGATTACGATAAAAAAGGCTGACGGCAAGGATGAAACGGTCAGTGTAAAAGAGGACACCGCATCACTTCAGGTCGGTGGCCGGTATGACAAAAAGGGCATCTCAGGATTTGCCTCCCTCGCACTGACGTATCTGGCCATGCTCATGATCATGTGTGTGGGAGCACAATTCCTGAATGCCAATATCGGCAAATTTGCCGTGGGCTTTACGGTCATATTCTGGCTCAGCTATCTTTGCTGGTTTGCAGGCCACTATGCATATATAGCAGCCACCAAGGACAAGCTTGAGGCCTTCAAGATACCCTGGTCATTGAGCCTCACCGGTGAGTCAGGCTTCATCATTGCCCTCCTGGTCGGGCTCATCATCGGGAATTTCTTCCCCAAGCTTGCAGAAAAACTGAAAGAGGCCTCACGCCCTGAACTGTACATAAAGACTGCCATTGTTATCATGGGCGCCCTGCTCGGCCTGAAGGCCGCACAGTCTTTCAGCCTCGCGAGCAATATCATGTTCAGGGGACTTTGTGCGATCATCGAGGCATACCTGATCTATTGGGCCGTCGTCTACTATGTCGCCCGCAAGTACTTCAAGTTCAGCCGTGAGTGGGCTGCGCCTCTGGCATCCGGCATATCGATCTGCGGCGTATCAGCAGCCATAGCCACCGGCGGGGCGATCAGGGCACGGCCCGTAGTGCCGATCATGGTCTCTTCACTCGTTGTCGTTTTTGCCGTCGTCGAGATGGTGATTCTCCCCTTTGTTGCGCAGAGCGGCCTCTGGAGCGAGCCCCTGGTTGCGGGCGCGTGGATGGGTCTGGCGGTCAAGACGGACGGGGGCGCAGTTGCCAGCGGCGCCATGACAGATGCCCTGATCAGGGCGAAGAACCTCGAGATGACAGGCGTCGCCTATGAGTCCGGCTGGATAACCATGACAGCAACAACGGTCAAGCTCTTCATCGATATCTTTATCGGCATATGGGCCTTTATCCTTGCAGTGTTATGGTGCACCAGGATCGAATGCAAGCCCGGCCAGAAAGCCCAGCCGATCGAGATATGGAACAGGTTCCCCAAATTCGTCATCGGATATGTACTGACATTCGTCATTCTCCTTATCGTCTGCTGGCCTGCGGCGCGTGCGGTTGCTCCCGTTGATGAAGAGATCAAGGGCCTGAAAAAAGAAATCACCTCTGTAGAGAAACAGGTGGCGTCAATAGCAGATCCTGCGGCATTGCCTGCTCTCAACGAGAAGATCAAGGCTGCCAGGGACAGGATAAAAGGATTGAATGATCAGGTCACAAGCCAGAGGGCGACCATGGCATCAGCGAATACCGCGACCGCTGAGAGCAACGTCTTCAGGGTGATGTTCTTTGTTTTCACCTTCTTCACCATAGGTATCGTCTCGAACTTTAAGAAACTTTGGGAAGAGGGCATCGGGAAACTGGCAGCGGTCTATATCCTCTGCCTGTTCGGGTTCATAATCTGGATCGGCCTTTTCATCTCGTGGCTTTTCTTCCATGGGGTAAAACCGCCCGTCGCGGGCTGACCGCAATACTTTTTTGTGAAATATATTTACTGTAAGGAGGCAGATATGGCAGAGCAGCCGAAATTAGCTGAAGAAATGAAAAAAATGGAATATGAACCGCTTCTCCCGGTTGAGAAGAAGCTGGTAGCGTGGAGCGTGGGATTGGGACTCGCCCTGCTCATTTTTCTCTACTGGGTGAGTTCAACGTTTTTCCCGAGCGGGCACTAGGATTTTGAGGATCGACCAGGAGGCCTGGTTCGTGACAGAGAACCGGGCCTCTCCATGATATTTTCCCGGCAGAAATAAGGAAGGCGCAATGCATACAGACGAATATGAGATCTCTCTTTCACGGGAATTGGATGTCTGCAGAAAAAAAGTGAAAGCACTGCAGAAAAAACTTTCCTGCATGGAAAAGAAGTTCAATATATCGACCGGAGAGTTTGTAAAAGACTTCAAGGCGGCGAAGATAGACACGCATAACAACGATTTTGTTTCCTGGTTTAATGATTTTGATGCGCTCGGGAAGTGGCAGGAGAGTCTCAGACAGTATGAGGAAATATTCTTCTCCCTGAAAATATAAGCCCTCGGCTACAAAATTTACTTACCCTTAAAGAAGTCAGCGATCGTTTCCCCAAAACACTCTCATGCACAAGTCTCCCCGTCATCTGATCACCGGCCGTATCGCATCCGGCGAATCGAATTCCGGCGAGTTGACATTCGGAGATACCGGGTGCATTTCCATCTCCTCAGCAGGATACGGCCTGAGCAGTCCGAGCAGCACGTCCGGGTCGCGGACCGTGGGATCAAGCCAGAGGTCTTCCTTATTCTTCGGGATGATCGCAGGCATGCGGTCGTGGACCTGCGAACAAAGTTCATTGGCCTCGGTCGTGATAACCGTGCAGGTGCAGATATCCGTACCTTCAGGAGAGGTCCGGATATTGTACAGCCCCGCAAAACCAAACGGCGTGCCGGACCTGAAGCGTATATAGTACGGCAGCTTCCCTTTCCTTCCTTTTTCCCACTCGAAGAACCCGTCCGCGATCACCAGACACCGGCGCCTCAGGAATGCTTCCTTGAATGCGGGCTTCTCAACAATGGTCTCGGCACGTGCGTTGATCATCTTGTATCCTGAAGATCGGTCCTTGGTCCATGCAGGGATGAACCCCCACCTGCAGGCAACGAGCTGTTTTTCCCCCCGATCAGTGATGATGACGATGTCCTGGCCGGGAGAGATATTGTAGTTGGGTTCAGGCCCCGCCAGGGCTTTCCTGACACCGAACTCCCGGATGATGACATCGGGCTTGCTGCTTCTCGCGAACCTGCCGCACATATGCCAGTATATCACGCCTGCAGCAGGGTCCGGAACGAAGATCAAAGATTATCAGGGCTGGATCACGGCGGGGAAAGACAAACGTCTGGTTTCAGGAACGTTCCTGCCCGGTCAGCACCTTATGGAGTACCGCAGACAGTATGCTGCCGCTGAACGGCTTGGCCAGAACCGCACTGAAGCCGTACTGCTTGAAATCCGCCATGATCGGGTCCTGCGAATATCCGCTGGAGACGATCGCCCTGATCTCGGGATCAAGTTCACGCAGCTTCAGTATCGCTTCCTTGCCGCCCATGCCGCCGGGAACAGTCAGGTCCATGATCACTGCATCGAATGGCGTGCCGGACTCTTTCGCTTCAGAGTAAAGCCGTATCGCCTCAGCCCCGTCCACGGCAATTGCGACCTCGTATCCGAGCACCTTCAGCATTTCGCCGGTGACGGTCCTGACGATCTCCTCGTCATCCATAAGAAGGATCCTGCCGTGTCCCTTCACCTGGTCCCCGGAACGACTGATATCGCCAATCAACAGTTTGTCGGACGCGGGGAGATAGATAGTAAAGGTCGTGCCGGCGCCCAGCCGGGACCTCACCCCAATATGGCCGTCATGGTTCTTGATGATGGAATAGGTGATAGCCAGCCCCAGACCGCTTCCCTTTTGCTTGGTCGTAAAATAGGGATCAAAGATCCTCGTCAGATTCTCCTCGGGTATGCCGAGACCCTGATCCTGTATGCTGATCGCCACATACCGTCCTTCCCTGACCGGTATGCCGCTGTCACCCGTGATATCAGTATTCCAGGCATTGATCCGGAGTTCGCCCCCTGAGGGCATTGCCTGGCATGCGTTGATAACAAGATTACTGACGACCTGCCCGATCTGTCCCTCATCGATATCGACCGGCAGGAGATCCTTTTCGAACGAGAAGTCGCACCTCACGTTCATCCCTCTCATGGCAAAGCCCGCCGAATCCCGCACCAACTGCTCCAATGCCATGGTCTTTTTCTGCGGGACACCGCCTTTTGAAAAGGTCAGCAATTGCTGCGTCAGGTCCTTTGCACGGTATGAAGCACTCTCTGCTTCCTCCAGCTGCCGGTACCAGGGGTCCTGCGTCGACATCTTCATGCGCACAAGGGAGATGTTTCCAAGAATGGCGGTGAGGATATTATTGAAGTCATGGGCAATGCCGCCGGCAAGAATGCCAAGGGATTCCAGCTTCTGCATCTTGAGCTGCTCCTGCTCCCGCTCCCTCCGCTCCGTGATATCCTGGACCATAGAGATTACGCCCATGATCGTATTGTCCCGGTCCCTGAGCGGTGTGTTGGTCCACTCGCAAAGGATAGAGCGGCCGCTCTTCGTGACATTCTCGTTCACGCTGTTGGAGACAGGCTCTCCAGCCATCAGCCGTGCCCATACAGCATCGGTCCCGGCCTGTACTTCTTTGGCAATGATCAGTTCGTTCGCGGTCTTCCCCAGCACCTCCTGCTCCGAATACCCGAATATCTTTTCCGCAGCAGGGTTCCAGCTCCGGGCACGATAATCGCTTCCCCAGAATATGCAGGCCACCGGCATACGCGAAAACTGAAGCTGCAGCAGTTCCCGGCTTTGCCGAAGCGATTCGTCCTTCTGCCTGCGCTCGGTGATGTCACGCACCAGGACAATGATGCGTGCATCACTCCCGATGACGGCATGACGCATGCTCACTTCCACCCAGAAGAGGGTGCCGTCCTTCTTCTTCGCGCGCCACTCAAAGATCTGCGGAGTGCCCTGTGCTGCCCGCTTCATCCATTCCATGGCCTCTGCTTCTGAATACGGGGGCGTGCCGAGGCTCGCACCTCCGACATCGAGGGCAAGCGCTTCCTCCCGCGTAAACCCGAAGAGTCTGCACATGGTCTGGTTGACATCGACGATCTTTCCGGTAGCTGCATCGTGAATGAAGATCGCGTCCGTAACATTGTCGAATATCTGTTCGAACCGCTGCTCGCTCTCCCTGAGCTGCCGGTTCATGTCTGCAATATGGAAAAAATTACGGCTGATGAGCTTATACAGGAGTGCGGCGGTGATGATGATGAACAACATCCCCTTGTAGATCGACAAGCGGGTGATCAGGGTCTGGGAATGAATGAAGTATGACAGCAACGTGTCAGAGGTATAGATCCATACCCCGCTGAACAGGGCATACAGTGCAACGATCCTATAGACTACCCGGCGCTCATGAGAAAAAGGCTTTGACAACAACGCACCCCTCTGGTTTTTATGACCGACCGTCTTTGATCCCAATGCAAGAGGTCTTCTATCCCTCCATCCTTTCAGATTCGAAAAAGGTCCGGAAGAGGCCGGTGAATATCCGCATTATACCACACCCGCCGCATACGCCGGTATCGGTGTCTGGAGGGTTGTAGTGAACTGTCTTGCATGCAATCTGCTGCGTCGCGTGAAATTATTTTCAGTATCCTGCGGGGTCTCCTGACGTTGAAGCTCATGAAATATCAGCAAAGATCGCTTCGGGTACAGGACTTGCAGAGTATCCGGCAGACTGCAATAACACTGAAGGAGGCACGCTATGACTATGTCGAGGACCCATAAGCATCATGCAAAGACAAGATCAGGTAGGGCATGTACGAACACATCCCTCATAAGAGATGTGATCGGCTCGATGACGAATTTTTACCGGGAGGCGGCAGAGAAGGCACAGGCCCCTGAGGTCAGGACCATGTTCCTGTCGCTTGCCGAAGACGAGCAGGAGCAGATCGAAGCCATCAGGGCCTTTCGGGGGAGGTCCTCTGCAGATATCCGTTCCGCTGGTTCTGCAAGGAAAATGATCTCTGCGCTGAAAAAGAGGGAAGACAGTCTTCTGGCCATGGTCGGGGCAAAGACGGACGAGGTGGAAGCGCTGAAGATCGCCATGGATATGGAAAAGGAAGGTATCAGGCTCTATGGAAAACTCCTGCGCGAGACAGTCGGCCCCGTGCAGAAAGATATCATAGGCAGACTGCTCAGGAAGGAACAGCAGCGCCACACGACATTCGAGAACAGCTATATCTTCCTCACCGACCCGGTCAGTTGGCATATGTGGAACGAACAGAGCTTTGCGGACGGAGGGACTTCCTGGGCATGACAAAAAACCCGGCAGGGGCCGGCCCGGACCGTGGTCCCCTTTCCTGCCGGCTATGCGGTGTCGGCAGGATCGAATGACCGGCAGATGGAGTCGTATCCCCCGGGAATACCTCTCTTTGAGAAGACGAACTGCCAGACCTGCAGGCAGCGGGAACGGAACGTGCCGGCGCAGCTCAGCAGGTAGTATTTCCACATGCGGTAGAACCTTCCGTCATAGAGATGCTGCAGCAGGTCCCAGCTGCTGTCGAAGTTCCGGAACCATGCCATCAGGGTCGCGTCGTAATTGCAGCCGATATTATGAACGTCCTCAATAATGAAGATGCCCTCTGCGGAATCGCTGATCTGCTGCAGCGAGGGAAGATGCGAGTTGGGAAAGATATACTTCCGAAACCACGGGTCCAGCGTGAGCAGGGAAATGTCGCTTCCTATGGTATGCAGCAGGAACAGGCCGTCGTCCTTCAGACATGAGCGGACCTTCTCCATGTAGCAGCGATAATTACGACGGCCGACATGTTCGAACATGCCGACGGATACGACGTGATCGAACCGCTCCGTGACATTGCGGTAGTCCTGCAGCCGGATCTCCACCGGCAGTCCGCGGCAGATCTCCCTCCCGAATTCAGCCTGTGCCTTTGATATGGTAACGCCGACGACCTCCGCGCCATAACGCTCTGCGGCAAACTTCCCGAAACCGCCCCATCCGCAGCCGATGTCCAGAATGCGATCGCCGGGCTTCAGGGCCAGCTTTCTGCAGATCATGTCGAGCTTCGCTTCCAGCGCCGCGTCCAGGTCTTCGGCACCTCTCCAATAGGCGCAGCTGTAGATCATCCGTTTGTCGAGCATGCGCCGGAACAGTTCGTTCCCTGTGTCATAATGCCGTTCGCCGACGCGGAACGCCCGGGATTTCCTGCCAGAGTTCACTACCGAGGCCTCGACGATCTCAAGAAGAAGCTTCCAGTTCTTTTTGATCCGCTCTTCTGCTCCAACAGGCATTACGCGGGCGAAAAATTCATCCAGGCAGTCACAGTCCCACCAGCCGTCCATGTAGGATTCGCCCAGCCCGAGACTGCCTTCGCGCACGACACGCTGATAAAACCTCGTGTTCCTGACCCGGATGTCCCATGGATCATCACCGTTTATCATAACGTCGGCAGGTGAAAGGATCCCCCGGATGCATCGCTCAAACTTCTCTCTCGACATATCCTCCTCAATGAGCAGTGCTCAGTATATCCCCATCATAACAATTTTTTCCGCTCTGTCAAAGCCCTCATTCCTTGCCCGATACAGGGGGCCCGGCTGCTGCATTTGTTCTTGCAGAAAGCAACTTTTAACTGGAAAACCCGGTCTATGTTTTATTTGATGCAGAACTTCTTACCTTAAACGATGAGCAAAGAGGCTCTCGGTGTCAGCACATTCCTACAGACCCTTGCTTCTCATCCTGCGCTTCGACCTGCAGGGTTTCATGATAAGATATACATGCCGCGAACCAAGGATATCGGCAAGTAAGGGGGAGTATGGCAGGAGCAAAAAGAGATCCCGTTAAAGAAGCATCGAAAAAACGCAAAAAAAAGGGGATTGAAACGACCGCCGCATTGCCCGCCGGAAAGCAGCGATATGCCGGCTTGAAAAATGTCAGGAGCATCACCGGATTGCGGACAACCATAAGCGACATTACCCGGCGCCGGAAGGCCGAAGATGAACTGAAAAAATACCGCGAGCATCTGGAAGAACTTGTCCGTAAGCGCACCGCAGACTTGCAGAGGGCAAATGAGGACCCTCAGCATGAGATCATTGCAAGGAAGGAGGCAGAGGAACGGACACGACATCTTGCCACTTTTCCGGAAATGAATCCGAACCCGGTCATAGAACTCGATACCGCGGGCAATGTCGTATTCGCAAACAAGGCGGCATATACAGGGCTGAAAAAGCTCGGATTGAGCAAACACGATATAGGCCTTTTTCTGCCTGTGGACATTGGAGATATCCTCAAGGCCATTCAGAGGAAATCCGACCTGTCTTTCTCCCGTGAGGTTGTCATACGCGGCAGAACCATCGGGGAGACGATCAACCTGGTGCCGCAACTCGGCGTTGCCCGCATATATGCCCGTGACATAACCGACCACAAGCTGGCGCGGGAGGCGCTGCAGCAGAGCGAGGAACGGTTCCGCCTTATCGCCGAGACAAGCGCGGACGTCATCTTTCAGCTGGATGTGAACGGCAGGGTAGCCTATTGTTCGCCAGCCGTACGATCGTACGGCTATAGTCCTGATATGGTACTCGACAAATCGTTCTCGGAATTCATAGTTCAAGATGATCTTTCCAAAGCGGCTGACGCCTTCCAAAGGGTAACTCTCGGCGAGCGCCTCAGCCTCTTTGAAGTTAGAGTACTGAAGGCCGACGGTTCAACCACTGATATTGAACTCAGCGCAACCCCGATTGTGAGGAACGAAACCATTGTCGGCATCCAGGGCATCGCCCGCAATATATCGGAGCGCAAACTTGCGGAGAGAGCGCTTCGGGAGAGCGAGCAGCGACTGCGGATGACGCAGCAGGCGGCCAAGATCGGCGCGTTTGAGTGGAACGTCCAGACCGGCATGAATATCTGGACACCAGCGTTGGAGGCGATGTACGGCCTTGCACCCGGCGAGTTTGGCGAGACCCAGTCCTCTTGGGAGCAACTGGTCCACCCGGAAGACCGCGCCGCCGCCGTGGCTTTGGTCAATCGGGCCTTCGAAACGGGTGAGCCGATCAGCGGCGAATGGCGGGTGACATGGCGCGACGGCAGCATGCATTGGATTCAGGGGAGATTCCAACTCTTCAGGGACGACGCCGACAGGTCGATGCGTCTGATCGGCGTGAACATTGACATCACCGAGCGCAAGCAGGTCGAGGAGGCTCTTCGCGAGAGCGAAGAGCGGTTTCGCGCGGTTTTCGAGTCGAGCTCTGACTGCATTCTGGTCTGGGACCGCCAGGGCAACTACCTGTTTGCCAACCAGGCTGCCATTGATCATGTCGGCACAACGCGCGACAAAGTCATCGGCAGGAACATACGCGACGGGTTGGGCCATATCCCCGATTTCATGCATCTGTGGCTGGCCAGGTTAGAGCAAGCCTTCGCCACGGGAGAACCATTTCGGGTTGAAGACTCTATACCCGTAGGTGGGCGGGTAGTACACAGTGAGTCTCAGATTTCGCCCATCCGGGACGCCTCGGGCCGGGTGTTCGCCGTCAGCGTAGTCTACCGTGACGTGACCGAGCGCAAGCAGGTCCAGGAGGCGTTGCGCCAAAGCAGGCTGGATATGGGCCGCGCCCAGGATGTCGCACAGATTGGATGGTGGCGACTGGACATCCGGAAAAATGTGCTCACATGGTCTGACCAGTCCTACCGCATCTTCGGTTTGCCCAAAGGGACGCCGCTGACCTACGAGACATTTCTCTCAGCCGTGCACCCCGATGACTGTGCATATGTGGATACGGAATGGAAGGCAGGCCTTCAGGGCAAACCGTATGATATAGAGCACAGAATTCTCGTAAACGGGAAAACCAAGTGGTTACGCGAAAAGGCGTATCTTGAATTCGACAAGAATGGTTCTTTGCTGGGAGGCTTCGGCATAACCCAGGACATCACTAAAAAGAGGCTCATAGAGGAAGAGCTACGCCGGACAAAGAACGGTCTGCAGGTTCTCGTAGCAGAAAAAACCGCAGAGCTGCGAAATGCCAATAGGGTACTGGAAAATGAGATTGCCGAGCGGATCGAGGCAGGGAAACAACTCACCGCAACAAACAGCCTGCTGAAGCTCTTTTGCAGGACTTTCCGGCAGAAGGGATATCTCGACGCAGTCGTCGAACTGCTGAAGACCCAATGTGAATGCGAATGCATCGGCATTCGGCTGATCGACGCATGCGGCAACATCCCGTACAGCGCCTCCTCAGGATTGAGCGGGGATTTCCTGGAGAAGGAAGACTGCCTTTCACTCTGCAAAGACGCTTGCGCCTGCACGCGGATCGCCCGGGAGAAGCCCAGCAGGGCCGAAGCCGCCCTCATAACTCTGGCAGGCTCCTTTATCTGTAATGACACGTCGCGCCTGCAGAACCCTTCGAAAGGAAGCCGCTCCGCAAAATATCGCAGCGCATGCATGCAGCAAGGCTTCGGATCTGTAGCGGTCATAGCCATCCGTTACCGCGACAAGGTGCTCGGGGTGATCCACCTCGCGGACAGGAGCCGGGGAAAGTTCTCCCGCCCAATCGTGGAGTTTATCGAGGCCGCTACCCCGCTTATCGGGGAAGCGCTTTACCGCTTCGGCATTAAAGAAGCGCTGGTCAGTTCCCGTGAACGGCTGCGCAATCTCTCGCGCTACCTGGTCACGGCAAGGGAGGAAGAACGGCTGCGCGTGGCGCGGGAAATCCATGATGAGCTCGGCCAGACATTGACTGCTGCCAGGATGGAACTCGCCATGCTAAAAAAAGTCTGGGACAAGGGGGCGGCTGTCAAACAAAAGATACCGGCCATATTGGAACTTATCGACAACTCGATTGAGGATGTCCAGAGGATCTGCTCGGAATTGAGACCGCGGATCCTTGATCATCTCGGACTGAAGGCGGCGATCGAGTGGCAGGCCAAGAAATTTACGGAATTGGGAGGGCTCAGCTGCTTCCTGGATCTGCCGGACGGCCAGATATCTCTGCCTTCTTCCGTGGCAACTTCGGTATTCCGTATTTTCCAGGAGGCGCTCACCAATATTGTGCGACATGCAAAGGCCTCCAATGTGCGGATTCGTCTGGGAATCGAAGGTTCCTCTATGATGCTTGAAATACACGACGACGGGAAGGGAATTCCGGCACACCGGATCTCCGGCAAAGACTCTTTCGGCATCATCGGGATACGGGAAAGGGTCCATGAGTTAGGCGGGAGGGTAACGTTCAAGGGTGTCAGAGACAAAGGTACAACCGTAACCATTACCATACCTTTACATGAGGGTGTACCTGGAATTTCGGGCTCTTATTGAGGATGATCGCGTTTCCCTTATCCGTCATGGAAATTTCAGGCGTCCAAGCACGATCTCATTATCCCCCCGTTCGAACATAGCCGAACCCAGCTTCTCCCACTGCATGCTGTCATAAAAAGCCTTTTGCTCATCGTTCAGGTTCTTGAGAAGGTCTGTATCAAAAAGAAAATAGACCTGCTCATCCGGTGCGATGTCCTTCAGCTGTCCGAACTCATACAGTTCAATGACCTCTTTGTTCAGGTAGCACGTCACTGCCAGTATTCTCCGGTAGCCTATCTCATACACTTTCACCATGCCTGCAGGCATCAGGCGTTCGATATTTTGTGCCGCCTGTTTCGGCGATTCCCCCCGCACGACCATCTTCTGCATGTTGATGTCAGTAAAAAGAAGCGTGAATAACCCCACCCACAGAGTAATGGGGATGACAAGGTTTCGGAAGCTGATGCCTGCGGGCTTCAGCGCCATGATGACTGAACTCAGGACGATCAGAATGGCCGATGCTGCAAGGGGAAGTGAAAGCCGCAGACCTGTCGACAGGGCAACCACGACAATGGCCGGTGCTGCAATGCACACCAGCACGGCAACAACCCTCACCCCTTTCATGATGAGAACTTTTCTCTGTGGCTGCTGACTGAACACAGGACCATAAGAACCGGCGAGCGCTGCAAGTACTATGGCGATGAACGGTCCTGCGGGAAGAAAGTAGCGCACATAGGCATTGGGCAGAAGCCAGTAAAGCGGGAAGTTCGCCGTCATCATGACCAGAGAAAAGACAACCAGTTCATTGTCCAGGACTTTGCGCATATGCTGCCGGACATCACGATGCAGGGCCGGAAGGGCGAGGAGTATCCACGGCATGAAGGACAGAGCGGCCTCCAGGGGGAACTCGGCAAGATGCTTCAGCAGACCATGTGCACGGCTGCTTTCTCCCCGGGATGCAATCTGCGTCTTCCACATTTCCAGATAAGCGCTGAACGGCATCTCCCGCAGGAGCGCGCTCAGATATACAAGCAGAACGGCAACACCGGCAAGAAGGCCGATGCCATGGGCCCATGAAAAGAAAAAGGAAAGTCGCCTGCGCAACAGCAGATAGGCCGCCACGGTAAAGTAAAAGAATACCGCCGCATGCGGTCCTTTGGTGAGAAATGCGACTCCCACCAGGAAGAGCGAAGTCCCCCACAGGACAACCGGTCTCCACCCTTTGCTGTACCCGTTCAGCCAGACCAGCAGGATGCCGGTGACGGACAGGATGAACAGTGCATCGATCTCGGCGGACATGCCCTTTTTCACCAGACCGGTCATGCTGATAACGGCCAGAGCGGCAAAAAACCTGCTGTTCTGACCGAGCCACGACCGCGTCATGAAATAGACGACAAGACCTGTGGCCATCATGGCCAGAACGGACGGAACGCGCGACGACCATTCGTTGATCCCGCCGAAGACCGTTCCGCTTGCAGCGATGAGCCAGTTCATGAGAGGAGGTTTTGTCAGATACAGCTTGCCATGCAGCGTGGGAACGATCCATTTGCCGGTCCTGAGCATGTCCTGCGCGACCGCCACCCGCGTTGGTTCATTACCGTTCCAGGGATTGCCGTGAATGAGCGGGATGTAGATGGTCAGGGCGATGCAGCATATCAGCAGACAGTGCAGGACAGTCCGGTCTTTTTCGTTCGCTGCCGGCGGGATGTCAGCCTTTTGGTCGTTCAATGCCGATGGTTTCAGGGGAAGTCCTTTTCCTCATGTGATATATCATAATACGTATGGCAGCCTTTTTTTAAAAGACCGCCTGTCAACGGCATTGATACACCCGCCGGCATCTGAACACCCGTATGAGGAATCAGGTACAATAGACCATGCAGACGGAAATACAGGGGCAGCTCGAACGCATAACCTTTCGCAGCGAAGAAAACCACTTCACGATCGCCAAAATAAAGGTGAAAGGGCATAAGAACCTTGTCACGGTCGTGGGCAATCTCATACCGGTATCCCCGGGCGAGATCCTCAAACTCACCGGCTCCTGGGACCGGCATCCGAAGTATGGCGAACAGTTCAAGTTCACGTCCTGCGAGACCGTTGTCCCCGCCACCCTGCACGGTATCGAGCGGTATCTCGGCTCAGGTCTGATAAAAGGTATCGGTCCGGTCATGGCAAAACGCCTCGTTGAGCGTTTCGGCACGGACACGCTTGAGGTGATCGAGAATCAGACCCGCCGCCTGACCGAAGTCGAAGGCATCGGGGACAAAAGAATTGAGATGATCAAGGCTGCCTGGCTGCAGCAGAAAGAGGTCCGCGACGTGATGCTCTTTCTCCAGAGCCATGATGTCAGCTCCGCCTATGCCGCAAAGATTTACCGGCAATACGGCAGGGAGTCCATCGCGGTCGTAAAGGAAAACCCATACCGGCTCGCAACTGACATCTTTGGCATCGGGTTCAGGACAGCTGACACCATCGCTGCAAAGCTCGGCATGCCGAAGGATTCCCCCCTGCGGGCAGAGGCGGGCGTCCTGTATGTGCTTCAGCAGCTCTCTGCAGAAGGCCATGTCTATTATCCTCACGGAGAACTCATTGACGAATGCCTCAAGATCCTGGATATCGGCTCCGTGACAATAGACGGAGCGATATCCGCATTGGCGGAAGGCAAAAGGGTTGTCATCGATGGAGAATGCGTCTATCTCGCCGAGTTTCATGTTGCGGAAAACGGCGTTGCCGAACACCTCTCCGCCATCAGCAAGGCACAGCGCAGGCTCTTCACCGCGGACAGGACAACTGCGATAGATACGGTTCAGCGGGACCTCGGGATAACCCTTGCCCATAATCAGACCCGGGCAGTGCTCGCGTCTCTTGATGCCAGGGTCATGGTCATCACCGGCGGACCGGGTACAGGCAAGACCACGATCATCAGGGCCATCCTCAGGCTCCATACGGTCGCGGGCATGCGGGTGGTCCTTGCCGCTCCGACCGGCAGGGCCGCCAAACGCATGGCAGAGGCGACCGGGCATGAGGCCAAGACGATCCATCGCCTCCTTGAATTCAGCCCGAAGAACAACGGGGGGTTCAGGAAGAACGAGGAGAACCCGATCGAAGCCGACCTGATCGTGATCGACGAGACATCCATGGTCGATACCGTTCTCATGCATCACCTGCTTAAGGCAGTGCCGAAGGAATCCACGCTCATCCTTGTCGGTGACGTCGATCAGCTCCCGTCAGTTGGCGCCGGCAATGTCCTGAAAGACATCATTGATTCCGGACGCGTCCCCTGTGTCATGCTGAACGAGATATTCCGCCAATCGCGTGAGAGCCTCATCATCGTGAACGCTCACAGGATAAACAGCGGAGAACTCCCGGTCACACAGGCAGAACAGGAAGGCCATCAGGATTTCTATTTCATCCAGCAGGAAGATCCGGAGAAGGTGCTTGAGACGATCCTGAACCTCTGCAGTGAAAAGGTCCCCGGAAAATTCGGTTTTGATCCGATGAACGACATCCAGGTACTGACACCCATGCACCGGGGTGTTGTCGGCGCATCGAACCTGAATGCGGAACTGCAGAAACATCTGAACCCTTCAGCGGATGAGCTGGTCAGAGGCGGAAGGGTCTTC
>VEOY01000171.1 GCA_012026685.1 Nitrospirota bacterium | reverse complement strand
CGGCGTCATTTACCAGTCAATGACGTATGACCAGCAGCAGGCGTACGTTGTGGGGTCCGGTGATGAGACGCAGATCAAGAATGCCGCCATACAGGTCGCATCCCAGAACAAGGCCGGAGGCGCCAGCATCGCCATAAACAGTGATGATATCATCATCGGCACGTGGCATCCGTCCCAATCTCCCGACCATTTGACGCCGACACTGAGTCAGCCTGATGCGGTACGAGTGACGGCGCGGCGGGATACCCTCGCCAACGGTGCACTATCGACCTTTTTTGCCAAGGTATTCGGCACGCAAACCCTCACCGTGAGGGCCCGCGCTGCCGCAGCCCTGACCGGCCAAAGCACATCCGACCCCGGAGAACTTGAACTCCCGGTCGGTATTTCCCGGTACTTTTTCGATACGAAATCATGCGGCGACCGTATCGCGTTCAGTCCTACGAATTCTCCGGAGTCATGTGCAGGCTGGACCAGCTGGGACTATAATTCAAACGACGAGATCCTGAGAAAGATCCTGGCTGAAAATGCGAAATACCTCAGCCCCGAGACCTTTGCGTATGGCACAGACTTTAACTTTATCGGGGGAAAGCTGAGTACGCAGTCGTTCAATGCCCTTCTGAGCCTCTTCCAGAGGAAAGGATATGACATAAAGGCAAATGGCGATCCGATCCTCGACGCAAATGGGGTCCCGGTGCAGGACGCAACAGGCTCAGGCCTTGAGGTGACGCTTTGTCAGGGAGCCACGGAAAACGATTGTTCTGTGCCGTGTGATGCGACACATACGACCAGACTGTATTATCCTGACGGCAAGGCACGAAACAAACATGAGTGGCCTACAACGGTCGTCGTGTATGAGAACGATAATGGCAGCGCTGACTGCACCAATCCAAACCAGGACAAACCGATTGTCGGGTTCGCCAGGATTATGATGGACAATGTGTGCGGTTCGCCGGATAAGATAATCAAGGCCATTGTTGAATGCAACTACGTCCCGCCGACTGACGAGCGGGGCGGAGGAGGACCTTTCGGGCTAAAAGGGCCGATCCCCGGGCTGGTCGAATAAATCTCATTTGCGGATTGGAGTATTATGATTGACGCTATTTTTTCAGTGGGGCTTGAGATACGGAACGAGAAAGTTCGCGACGAGATCGGAGAAATCGTCTCCTCTGTCCAGGGGTTCTACGTCCAGAATTCGCCTGACGCGGATGATTGCGATATCCTCGTCATGGAGATAGGTGACGATTTCAAGAACGATTGCCAGATCGTCAATTCGCTTCTGAGCACAGGATCGGTAAAGGACATTTTCCTCGTGTCGTCGCACGTCGAACCTGAGATGCTGCTTCACGCGATGAGGTCGGGTGCGCGGGAATTCTTTCCCACGCCCGTCAAGAAAGAAGAGATAATCACCGCGCTCATGAAGTTCAGGGGAAGGAACAAGGACGTTACCGTTACGGAAAAGAACAAGAAAAAGGGCAAAATCATAAATATCATAGGCAGCAAGGGCGGTATAGGCACGACCACGATAGCGGTCAATTTTGCGGCCAGCCTGCTGGGGCTTCATGACTCCCGGAAGTCGGTAGCCCTGATCGACATGAACCTCCTTTTCGGCGAAATACCGCTGTTTCTCGATATAGAGTCCGCGTTCAACTGGGGAGAAATAGCAAAGAACATAGCCCGGCTCGATTCCACCTATCTGATGAGCATCCTCTCCAAGCATTCTTCCGGGCTTTATATCCTGCCATCTCCCACGCGGCTTGACGGGGTGAACCTGGCGACCCCCGGGATCATCGAGAAGATCCTGCGGCTCATGAAAAAGGATTTTGATTATGTTGTCATTGACAGCGGGCAGTCCCTGGACGAGATCTCGCTGAAAGTCCTTGAGCTTTCCGACACGGTGCTCATTAACTCGATCCTGAGCCTCCCCTGTCTCATCAATGTGAAAAGACTTATCGATACCTTCAAGAAGCTTGGCTATCCGCCTGATGATAATGTCAACGTGATCGTGAACCGGTATCACAAGAACTCGGTGATATCGCTCAAGGACGCTGAAAAAGGTATCGGCAAGAGGGTCTTCTGGCAGATCCCGAATGATTTCCAGGATACCATATCCGCCATCAACCAGGGCAAAACGCTCCTCGACATAGCGCCGAAGGCCGACATTACCCAGAACATCAGGGAATTGGCATCAAAATTTACCCGCCAGGCATCCCTGCAGAAAGAAAAAAAAGGCATTCTGGGATGGAATGTCCTCGAGGCGAAGACATGATGCATATGGGGAACTTCAACAGGAGGTCACGGAAAAATGTTTGAACATAACGAACGTGTGAGCAGGATCCTGAGCAGGAGCGGCGCCACAGCTGCCGCCGGGATCAGCGAAACAAAAACGGTCCGTTTTGCACCTACCAAGGAATATTACGAACTGAAGAGCAGGATCCATGACCGGCTGCTGGACATCATCGATCTCACGCTGCTCGATTCCCTTGACAAGCAGGTGCTTCGCCAGGAGATCGGCAAGATGGTGGAGAGGATCCTGTACGATGAAAAGAACGTGGTCCCTCTCAATCTGGCGGAACGGGAGCGGCTTATCACGGAGATCCAGGACGAGGTGCTCGGCCTCGGCCCTCTGGAGCCCCTGCTGCAGGACCCCGATGTTTCTGATATCCTGGTGAATACCTACCGGCAGATCTATGTTGAAAAGTTCGGAAAACTCCTTTTAACGGAAGCCCGGTTCAAGGATGATAATCATCTGCGGAAGATCATCGACAAGATCGTTTCTGCTGTTGGCAGAAGAATCGATGAATCCGTTCCCATGGTCGACGCCCGTCTGGAAGACGGCTCCAGGGTAAATGCGATAATCCCCCCGCTTGCGATCGACGGTCCCATTCTCTCGATCAGGCGGTTCGCGGTTGACCCCCTGGAAATAGCTGACCTCATCAAGCTCAGGACACTGACGCCGGAGATCGGAGAACTCCTCAGAGGGATCGTAACTGCCCGGCTGAACGTGCTCATCTCGGGTGGAACCGGAACAGGAAAAACCACAACACTGAATGTTCTCTCACGTTTTGTGCCTTCGAATGAACGTATCGTCACCATCGAAGACTCTGCCGAACTGCAGTTGAAGCAGGAGCATGTGGTCCGCCTCGAGACCCGGCCCGCAAATATAGAGGGAAAGGGCGAGATCACCCAGAGGGACCTGGTGAAGAACAGCCTGAGGATGAGGCCGGACAGGATCATCGTCGGTGAGGTCAGAGGCGCTGAAGTGGTCGACATGCTACAGGCAATGAATACCGGCCATGACGGATCACTCACCACGATACATGCAAACTCTCCCCGGGACGCATTGCTCAGGCTCGAGACCCTGGTGGCCATTTCAGGACTCAATATCCAGCAGGAGGCGATCAGAAGATATATCAGTTCCGCGCTCGATGTCATCATTCATATCTCCCGCCTTGTCGACGGCAGCAGGAAGCTTGTGAGCCTGCAGGAGATCACCGGCATGGAAGGGAATGTGATCACCATGCAGGAGATATTCTCCTTTGAGCAGACCGGTCTGGACGGCAAGGGAGCCGTCAGAGGAAGGTTCAGGGCCAGCGGCATACGTCCGAAGTTTATCGAACGGTTCAAGGCATTGAACATCAGCGTTCCGCTGGAGCTTTTCGATCCCAAAAATGTGCTGGAGATATAGGTAAGGAAAGGGGAGATTGACCATGGGTATCTTGATCGGCATCGGGATATTTATCACCGTAGTCTTGTTCATAGAAGCGCTTTATATCGGCATAAGGAGATACAGCGAGTCCGAGTCGAGGACAATACGGAAGAGGCTCAGGACCCTTTCTGCCGGCGGAAGCGACCTCGGGGATATTGATATCGAACGGAAAAGAATACTCAGCGAAGTGCCGTGGTTTAACAGGGCACTGATGAGCATGAACATAGTTCATGACATTGACAGACTGCTGGAACAGGCCAATACGCGGCTGCCCCTGGGATTTTTTATTCTTTTGTCCCTGCTTCTTGCGGCACTTTCCTTCACCGCGGGCACGATATTCGAGATAAACAAATATATTATCGTGATCCTTGCCGTTTTCTTGGCGATCCTGCCATTTCTCTATCTCATTTCGCTGAAACAGAAGAGAATGGCAAAATTTCAGGAACAGCTCCCCGATGCCCTGGATCTTGTGGCACGGGCATTGAAAGCCGGGCATGCCTTTTCCGGCGGGCTGAACATGGTCTCAGATGAGTTCGGCGATCCGATCGGAACGGAATTCCGGAAAACCATCGATGAGATAAACTTTGGCGTCAGCGTTGACCAGGCGATGAAGAACCTTGCTCATCGTGTCGATTGCCCTGACCTTAATTTCTTTGTGGTCTCGGTCATCATCCAGCGGGAAACGGGAGGAAATCTGGCCGAAATACTTGAAAAGATCGCGTCGCTCGTACGTGAACGGTTCAAGCTGTTCGGAAAGGTCCGGAGCCTCGCGGCCGAAGGAAAACTCTCGGCAGTTGTCCTGCTTGCACTTCCGCCGCTGATGGCTCTTTATTTTTTGCTTGTTCAGCCCGCATATATCAGTCTTTTATTTCAGGATCCGATCGGAATTGTCATGGTAGCAGGGGCATCGGTCATGATGGCGATCGGCGTTTACGTAATGAAGAGAATGATCGAGATCAGGGTGTAAAAGGAGTCAGCGATGAATATGGCACTCATTGTATCCGTTTCACTGTTCATCAGCATCATGCTGCTTCTCGCCGGGGCAGTTTCCTATTATAGGGCCCGCAGACGCGGACAGGAGATAGTCGACAAAATAAGAGGCGCTGAGGAGAGGCTTATTCTGGATCGGGAAAAACAAGAGGGACGGGGAGGTCTGGGGCGTTATTTTCACCAGTTCATCAGTTCCCTCGGCCATCGGATGAAACCCGCGAATGAAGAAGAGATCTCCGGACTCCGCATGAAACTGACGCAGGCAGGTTACCGTAAACCCAGTGCGGTCCTTTTTTTCTTCGGATATAAGGTCTTTTTTGCCGCCGTATTACCGGCAGTCTTCATCATTTTCAAGCTGTTCATGATGGCAGCTGTTCAGTCCGTCGCTATTATTACGGTAGCAGTTTTACTTGCACTCCTGGGTTTTTATCTGCCCAACCTCTGGCTCAAGATGAAGACCGATGTACGGCAGGAAAAATTACTTGTAGGCTTTCCGGATGCCCTCGATCTCATGGTCGTATGCGTTGAGGCCGGCCTGGGTCTCGATGCGGCGATAAACCGCGTCGGCGAGGAGATGAAGGTAAGCAATGCGCTGCTCAGTGAAGAATTCAGGCTGTTGGGACTGGAGCTGCGCGCCGGCAAGACCCGGCGGGACGCTCTCAAGAACCTGGGGCTCAGAACAGGGCTGGAGGAAGTGAAGAGCCTGATGACGCTTCTGATACAGACGGATAAGTTCGGAACCAGCGTCGCTCAGGCATTGCGCGTCCATTCGGATTCCATGAGGACAAAAAGATATCAGAGGGCCGAAGAAATGGCGGCGAAATTGCCGGTCAAGCTGGTTTTTCCGCTGATCCTTTTCATTTTCCCTGCCCTTTTTGTCGTCATCGTAGGCCCCGCCGCGATAAAAATATTCAGGGTACTGCTGCCGTCGATGGGCAATTAAGAGCAGTTCGCGCGACAGGTGCATTGGGAACTGATATCTGAAGGGAATGTCTTCTACCGGCAAAATGCGCCTGCTGAATGAATAATGACAAGAATACATCCGCATTAATCGAAAAAATCATTGCAATTTTATTTTTGGTGTCGTTCTTTTGCGTCCTTGCGTATCCGGTTTCAGATCCCGATGTCTTTTGGCATATAAAAACAGGCGAGTGGATATGGCAGCATAAAGCTTTGCCGGACAAAGACCCCTTCTCCTACACCATTGATGACAGCGACTATACTTCCTATTCCCGCCCTTCCGTCATACTCAGACAATATTGGCTGTCACAATTGCTCCTCTACGGGCTGCATAGCGCTCTCGGTTGGTATGGCATCATTCTCTTCAGGTACGTCATTTATTCAGCGCTTCTTGCCCTGTTGTACTCCTGGATGCGGGAGAAAAATGTAAATAGGATATCAGCGCTTTTTTTTCTCCTGCCGGTGTTCCTTCTGGTTCTCGCATACGGCGGAGAGCGACCGAATACCCTGTCTTATCTGTTCGCGGCACTTCTGTTCTATCTTACGGACAAATTCATCCTCACGGATGATAAAAAAGGGTTCCTTCTGCCTGCAGTGATGCTCGTCTGGTCTCTCATGCATGGCGGGTTCCTGCTGGGAGAGGTCTTATTGTCGATTTATTTCATGGTTACGCTCTTTCGGGGAATAAAGGGACATGCGACAGGCAGAGCATACGTCTTCAAGCTCTCTGTCCTTCTTCTTTCAGTTGCCGCACCTTTTCTTTTTTCGGGCGACGCATGGCATACAGCGCAGATGATGATGCATGAAACTTCAGGGCCTCTCGCTGCCCTCTATAAGAATTCGATCGCAGAAACGATCAGTCCGTTCACGAATGCCGGGGCGAACATAGATCTCGTTGCATACCTGGCCTTTATCATCCTTTTGCTGATTGTAGTCATCAGACATTTTCCTCTCGAACATATGCTCCTCGCGGCATTTCTTCTCGCTCTGTCGTTTACATCAATAAGATATCTTCCTTTTTTTCTTATCATGGCTTCACCTATGGCGGCTTTTCATTGGTCTGCCCGGCCTTCTTTTGATTTAACCAATAAGGTTTTCCGCATTTCGATCTATGCGACAATCCTTTTCTGCACCATTTTCATGGGACAGGCAGGAGCGAGAAAATCTTTTTTCCTTGAAGGCTTGCTCAGCAAGTACTATCCGGGCGATGCCGTTTCATTCCTGAAAACCGCAAAACCGGAAGGGAACATGTTCAACTCCTATACCTGGGGAGGATATTTGATTTACGAACTATATCCTGACCGGAAGGTCTTTATCGACCCACGGGCCCTTTCTCTCTCCCTGTATGCAAAATATCGTGATGTTCTGGATGTCACGGCAAAGAAGACGGAGCATACATGGAGAGATGTCTTTGAGGGATACCACATATCAGTTGTGCTCATTCCTCCCTATAATGTCATCGACGGCAAGGTTACGATGCTGATAAAAAAGCTCGTGGATGACCCGGAGTGGCACCTTGTCTTCCTCGGCGAACGAAGTGGTGCGCTCATTTTTCTCAAGAATGACTCCGGCAACGATCGGCAGATAGGACACTATTCCTTGAGAAAAGAGGCCGCATTCGAACATGTGCTGGAAGAGCTGAAAAAGGACTCCGGAAAGAATAGTTCATGGAGAAAGGACCTGCAGATAGCGGTCGTCAGCTTATTTCTGAAACGTTACGAAGAGGCTGAGCATCATCTTGAGAGGGCGCGCGGGCGCAATCACAGTCTTTCCGGCACATCAGTTGACAAGGTCTTGACTGTGCTCAGAAAGAATGATTATGGACAGCTCGACGCAGAAGATCTGTATAAAATATATGGCCTGTAGGAATTCCGGGCAGCGCGCATCATGAATAGCTCATCTGTCAATGAGAGTGTCGTGCTGTTCGCTCCTGTGTCGGCAACTGCCGTTCGGACCGGATTTTTGCAAGGAGCCCGGGGTGGCGAGAGTCCTGACAAATAATGATTATGCTGTATATAAGGCACAAAAGACATTCCTTTGATGTATGATGAGTATCAAATCCGATGAAGACAGCCGCATGCCGTTTTTTATACCACATGCTTTCCGGGGTGAGATATGAAGGCTATTCGACTATTTGATCAAAAACCTTCTATTCTTTGCACTTTTTATTATTCTTTGTTCTTTCACATGGTTGCCATTGCCATTCTGCTTTCCATTCCGCTCCGGAGCGGTGGGACCGGCTCTGCTGTTGCAGATGGATTTGCCATTTCTTTGAACAGCGGGGAGCTCACTCTCACGCCGGGAAAAACACCACGGACCGCAACGACTGCAACAGTGACCCGGCCCGATGCGTTAGAGCAGGTTCCGGACAGTGTCGAAACCCTTGAAGTACCCCCCCCCTCACGATCGAATATCGAAACAGAGACGTCATCAGATCAGGGAAAAGCAGAACCTGAATCCGATCAAACCCCCGGGAAAAATACCCCTCCTCTCACCGCAACCATGGACAGAACTACACACAAAGCGACAGCAGAACAGAGGAGCGGAAGACCAAAGTCAGATGCAGGGGAAAAGCCTCTTCAGGATGCTCCTCTGAAAAAGATGGGAGCAGCGGACAGAGATGATAAGCATGATCTTTCACCTTTGGTCCTGCCCTCTCTCAGCAAGAGTGCCGGTCTGGATCCAGCCGGTCCGGCAAAGAAGCCCTCGGAAATACAGTCTTTCCCCATGACCAGCAGCGTTGTAATGCCGCTGGACAAAAAAACGGGCTCCCGTGATCCTGAAGATCAAAAGGCCATTCAGGAGAAAACACAACTGCGTGATGCCTCGCGCGAAGCAGATAAAACAGGCATATCGGTCGTCGAGGGAACCCGGGCACGACCGCTTCGTACAGAGGAAACTCTGCAGAACAGGAAAGAAGAACCCGCTGAAAAAGTTGTCAAACCTTCTCCGGAAACTGCACGCAATGATAGTGTCCGGGAAGAAAAAAAATCGGTATCTCCTTTGTCAACGCAGAACAGACTACCGGAGACAGTACCTGCTGCTTCTACCGCAGGGGAAATGATCTCTTCCCCGACAGAAAGAATAACAGAAGCGATACCACCGCCTCCCGAGGCTGCGCCGAAGACCCCTGTTCCTGTCCCGGTCAATGCGTCTTCTGCACCGACCATGTCTGATGCCCATGATCAACATACCTCTCCGGAGAAAATGACCGAACTGACCGTTCCGCAAAAGGCCACACCAATAGATCTCACGCCGTCACATGAAACGCTCCCAAAACCTGATATAAGACAGGATGTTCACGGAGCAGCCTCCTCTTTGAAACCACGACCGGACCACAGGGAGGCTGCCAAAGTGATACTCCCCGGGACTGAAGATCATCAGGGCAAGACATTACCTCTGCCGGCAGCACCTGAAGCAGAAACAAAGACTGCTTCAGTCCCTCATCCTGAACCCCGGGCTGAGACTGCGGTCACCGCGAAACCGCTGACCCCTTCGGTCCTCCCGGCTCAACGGTCAGATGCCGATACCGTATCGGACAAAGAAAAAAAAGCTGTTCCCGTTTCAGATGCGGCGTATGCTTCATCAGCGCTTCCGGATAGACCAAAGATAGTGCATAAAGCCCGGGAAGGCAGTAAGGCTAAAAACAATGGTTCTGTTGCCGAACCGTCCCCGGAAAAACAGGAAAATAATATACGCAACGAAAGCAGCGACAAGAATGCACCGGAAGATGCTGCGACAAGAGCAGCACAGGGAAAAGCTGTACCATCCGCTATAACGACATCAGAAATGCCTGACCTCTTACCCGCTCCGGATAAGCAATCCCTCCCTTCCATGCCTCCGCCGGGCATGTCAAGAGCTGCCGATATCGCGGCCAATCTGGCCGTGCCCGGACCAGAAACAGCGCAGACGGGCAAAGATCAGCAGAAACCGGCAACTCCTGCAAAGGAAAAAGAAAAGCAGACCGAAACCACGGAACGCCAGGGAATACCGCTGCCTGAAGTGCTTCTGTCCAGGGACATACAGGTAGAAATTTTTCTGAAAGGAAGCGGGATACCGTCTGTCTTTACCCGTCTTACAAAAAAACCGTATCCGGTGCCCTCCAGAAGAGATACTGCAAAAAAGGAGGAGGAGGTTCATTATATCTCTCGCACGAAGGCGCGGGAACTGGGTGAACCCGGGATACGGCTTATTCTTTCAGTAGCCAGCGCCGAAAAAGGGGTATACTCTTTTGCAATTGAAAATAAGGGGAAAGAAGTGTATGAAGCGGCTGTCCTGTTTGACCTGTACGAAGGCCGGGAGAAAGCGAGGACAAAAGAATACCGGAATATAACCTTGCGCCCCGGGGCCGCGCATACATTCAAGTTCATACTTCCTGACACCATTTTTTGGGATGATGATGTTTTTTCCGTGGTAATGGAAGATTCAAAGCACATAACCAAAGTCCAGGATACATCCGGTCTTGTCTGGAAGGAGGAAAAAGATCCCACGGTTACCGATCAGCCTGCACCTCCGGTCTCCCCGCCTGTCCCCGGCCTGCTGAAATCGTATTAGGACAGGTCCTGTTACCTATTCATAAGGGAATTATGTCGTGTTCATATGAAGTCTGTTGCCGCTCTTTCGCATTGATTTGCACTTTGTCGTGATATGTGATACAAAGGAAACAGGATGACCGTATAAGTTCAATGCAAGCGACTGAAAGAGCGAACGTCATGAAGAAAATGGCGGACAGCATATCTTTACCGAGTTTGCCGATTCTGTTGGCTGTGTTCGTTGCCGTGCTGAGCCTGAATGGCTGTTATTATCCCGGCTCTTATGATGATTCCTATTATTATCCGTATGACAACAGCATTTCGTTCTATCCTCCGGCAATAGATTTTGTCTACAGCGACAGGCACTCAGCCTTCTCCTATTCAGGGTATCCCTTTTACTTCCCCTTTTATCCGTATCCCTATTCCCGATACTATGATTATCCATATAATCGCTTCTATCATTGAGGGCTCACAGGGATAGATAAACGTCTTTGGTATCCTTATAATAGCTTTAGTGAAACGGGAGCAAGCTGGCACATGAATTCCTTCTCACCTGCGGCCCGCAGCATAAGAGCCATTCTTCTGCTCACGCTCGCTTTTACCGCGGCCTGTGCTCATCAGGAAGTGCAGCCACCGCCGACAAGGCCGGCAAAGGTGGCACTGGTACTGGGAGGCGGGGCTTCCCGCGGTTTCGCTCATATCGGAGTGCTTAAAATCCTCGAAGGGAGCAGGGTCCCCGTTCATATGATCGTCGGCACAAGCGCTGGGAGCTTTGTCGGCAGCCTGTACGCCTATGGATTCAATGCCTTCCAGCTCCAGAAAATAGCCCTTTCGATCGACCAGGCTGAAATCATCGACTATACGGTGCCGGACAACGGCTTCGTGAAAGGTGAAAAGCTCGAGACGTATATCAACAACCTTGTGCAGAACGCTCCGATCGAGAAAATGAGAATTCCTTTCTATGCAGTGGCCACGAATGTCCAGAACGGCAGGGAGGTGGTCTTCGGCAGCGGGAACACCGGCACAGCGGTGCGCGCAAGCTGCGCGATTCCCGGGATATTCCGGCCGGTGAAAATAGGCAATGACATGTATGTCGACGGCGGCGTGGTAAGTCCGGTCGCCGTTGACGCAGCCCGCAGACTGGGGGCTGATGTCGTCATTGCTGTCGACATCTCCGCTGACATGGCAACAAAGCAGCCCGAGGGAACGATCGACACGATCCTTCAGGCAATAGGCATCATGCAGTCCAAGATCTCGGCAGCACAGCTTTCTCACGCAGATGTTGTCGTACACCCGAATGTCGGCCGGATCGGTGCAGCAGATTTTGACAAGCGACACGACGCCATCATGGAAGGAGAAAAGGCGGCCCTTGCAGCTCTCCCGGCCATTCAGAAGATCACCATGCAGGGACAAAAGTAGCCTTGCCCCTGAAGAAAGCAATTCACGACAAAACACCGCGGGGGCTTAATTTCCTCTTGACACGTATCTGCTAAACTGGTAATTTTCCCTATGAAAAAATATCGTGCCTTTCTCGTTGTTTCCGTCATTGCCGTCCTGGCCTTCTCCTCGATCTCATCCGCCGACTTCAACGCCGCATATGAGGTGGATCTTGCCAGGGGAGTCTCGCGAATGAACAACAGCGATTACGCCGCTGCGCTAACCATCTTCCGGGAAATGCACAGTTCATATCCTGATGACCCGAAGATCATGCTGATGCTCGGTATCTGCCTGAGCAGGAACGGCATGTATCAGGAAGCAGCGGAAGTCCTGAAACAGACGGCCGAAAGACAATATGACCCCGCCCGTTCCTATTATGAACTCGGCGTTGTCGAATACAAGATGGGCAATTTTGCTGCATCGCGGGAGTATTTTGCCCGATCAGGGCAGATGTCCAGGGATGCGTCACTGACTTCATCGGCAGATGCCTTTGTTGCCGACATCGACAGGGTTTCAAAAAAGAGGCGCTATGCTCTTGCGCTGACTACCGGCGTTCAATATGACACGAATGTTCCTCTTCTTGCGTCTGATGATGCCTTCACCTCTGATCAGGAATCAAACAAATCGGATCTTCGGGCGATCCTAGCCCTGAGGGGAGATTTGACCATCCTGACGTCACCGGTCAAGATCACCGCAGGTTATGGCTTCTATCAGAGCATCCACACACGGCTTGCTGACTTCAATGTGCAGAACCACGAGGTCCAGTTCAGGGCGGAATACCCCGTGACAGAAAAGGTGCTCCTGGAGGCAGCGTATCTTTTTGATTATACGTTCCTCGGTGGTGATGATTACTCGAGGATACATACCGTTGCCCCTGCGGCGAAGATAGAATTGCTGAAGCATATGCCCACGCGGTTTGTATATGCATATGCAGAGAAAACCTTCTTTGATCTCGATCTGTCCGAAACAAATGATGAACGCAGCGGCAGCACAAACACGTATGGGATCGAGCAGACCGTGTTCGTTTCAAGGAACCTCTCGTTCGCGCTTGCCTATTATTATGACACGCACAATGCCCGGGAGGACTTTTTTTCCTACAACGGCAACCGCTTTTCCCTCGGCATGAACTATTCTCACGATAACCAATGGCTCTTTGCAGCACGGTTTGAATATTATGACAAGGGGTATTCCGGGAGATCGGACTTCGCAGACAAGAGGAGGGATGATATAACACGGACATTCGGCCTCTCGTTGACCAAACCCCTGTCACCGGTATTCTCTGTGAACATCAACCAGACATTTGTCGTGAACAGTTCGAACATATCGTTCTACGCATATGACCGTTCAGTTACCGGGATATTCCTGACTGCGAGGTTTTAATGAAAAAGAAAGCATACATCGTCTCTCTGATCATCCTTCCGATACTGGTCTCGCTCATGCCTGCATATGCGGCGGACAAGGCCGGCGAGATCGTTTCCCTGAAGGGAAAATCATTTATTGTCAGGGCGGATAAGCGTCTGGATGCCGCGGTGAAAGACAGCCTTTTCCTCCAGGATACGGTCGAAACGGATAAGTCTGCCAGGATGAAGATCCTCTTTGCAGACGACAGTCTCCTGACTCTGGGAGAAATGTCCCGCGTATCCGTCAGGGAATACCTCACGGGAGACGATAAAAAGAGAGGTCAGTCGGTCTTCAGGCTCCTTGACGGCAAAGTGAGAACCATTGTCGGCAAGAACGCGTATGAGATACATACCCCGACAGCTGTCGCGGCGGCTCGGGGGACCGCCTTTATCACATGGACAGGCAAGATCGATGACGCGGAGATGAAAAGACTGAAGGCCGGTAATGCCGTCGATCCTGCCGAGGTCGCTGAAGCGCTGAAGGGGCGCTATATGACCGACAACGGGATCCCCGTGACCTGCATCTCACTGCTGAAGGGGATCGTTGACATCAGGAATATAGACCCTTCGGTAACAGGCACCGAGGCCGTGTCCGAAGGGAATCTCTGCTGCGTTATTCAGGGCATGCCCCCCACGCGGACTTCCCAGACACCCAAGGATCTGCTGACGGAACTCATGCTCATGACCGGCGTCGAGGACTCCCATGGCATAGAAAGGCTGGAAGGCATCATAACGACCGATGAACTTATGGTTGACATTCCGGTACTGCCGCCCATCGTTCAGGATCCTATCGTCCCGTCCGGGATAATCACCGAGCCGCCTGCTCCGCCCGAGGAGCAGCAGAGGTAGACCTATGTCGCACCATGGAGGCACTATAGCATGACAAGAAGATTGGGAATGATGGGTCTGATCCTGCTGGCAGTGATCGCGCCGTGCTCCGGATATGCTCAACAGCCGGCACCGGGCTTCTTCGAAGACTTCAATGACGGAGTGGCCAACAGGTGGAATAACGACGGGACGGGAGCATGGAGCGTCACGGACTGGAGATATACAGCGGCAGCGAATACTACTCTCCGTGTCTTTTACAGCCATTACAGGGAAACCTATGACAACTTCGTCTATGCTGCTGATGTCCGGAAGACCGCGGGCAACGTGAAAAGGGCAATGGGCCTCGTTTTCAGGACCGACGGGACATACAACAATGGTTATGTGTTCCATATCAATGCCAATGGGTATTATCTTATCTTCAAGCGGGTGAATGGCAGGACGCAGTACCTCATCCGGGACTGGACCTACAGCCCCTCCATCAACACAGGCATGAATGTCTGGAACAGGCTCGAGGTGGATTGCTCCGGTCCTGACCTGACGTTCACAATCAATGGACAGATCGTTCAGACAATAACAGACAGTTCATTTGCCTCCGGCAGGGTGGGAGTAAAGGCTTTTGGTTCTGCCTTGAAAGGCGATGTGGTCCAGTTCGACAACGCGGAGCTGACACCGGCAGGTATACCGTTCGGCATGCATGTCAGCATCAGCCGGTCGGTCCGTGCTGCCGGGGACTATACGGGCTGCGGCACGTACCTTGATCCCTGCAAGACGATATCCGACGCGATCAGCGAACTGAATGCGAATGAGGCGTCTGCACCCATCCATGTCGAAAAAGGTCTGTATGGCCAAGCAGCGGGCGAAAGCTTCCCGTTTTATTTTTATGACGGCATGCAGATCCTCTGCGGCGGACCAAGTCATTCGACCATCATTGATATCAGCGGAGGCACCGGAATGATCGCTGGCGGTCTGAATACGGCAGTGACCGGGTGCACGATCAGGGGCGGAAGCCCGGCGGTTTCCGACGGCAACTGGTCTGTTGCCTATCCTATGGAGATAAGAAACAATATTATCGATGGGGGCTTCTGCTCCGGCATCGAACTCTGGGCCGACTCGACCGTCAAAGGCAACAGGATCAGGAATATCGATGCGGGTGACTGCAACACTGCCGGCATCTATATCAGTCAAAGCAGCCCCTCTGTCACCGGCAATGTCATCACCAATACGTCTTTCGGGGCCGGCATCTATATTTATGGCGGCGGTGCGTCTGTCACGGACAACAAGGTGGTCAGCAACACAACCGGAATTTATTTCAGTGACGACGATGCCGGCAATATGCCGGTCATAAACAACAACATCGTCAGCTGCAACGACGATGCCGACCTCGAGGTAGGCTATATATACTCGAACCTCGATGCGAGAAATAACAGCTGGGACCATGTGCCTCCTGCCACGGGCGCCTGCTTCGGAGGCATGGACATCTGCACCTGGTACGGCGACCTTGGCTCCATTGATTTTTCCGGGGCAAAGCTTGCCCCCGCCTCCTGCAAGAAGATCATTCCGAACTAATTGACCATCGGCAGCAGCCGGATGCGGAATTTCCCGACATCTGGCTGCTGCATGTCAGCTGTGATAAACTATGCCTGGTATGAATGACGGAATAATAGTGCGTTTCCTCGGTGATTCCGGCCCGTTCTCACGGATGGGAAAAAGCATCGGATACCAGATAACGATCGGCGCTTCGACGTTTCTCCTTGACTGCGGTGCCCCACTTTTTCAGCAGATCGGCGGACACGGTCTCAAGGAGATAAAGGGGCTCATTCTTACGCACTGCCATGACGACCACAAACGCTGGTTCACCGACCTTTCCCTCTTCACCATGTATGCCCCGGATATCAGGCGCAGGACTTTCCTCATGACGTCGGAAGATGTCCATGCTGAACTGGTCAAGGCGGCCTCCCCTGCCCTTGACCGCAGCCTCTCCTCCGACGCCAGGAAAGTAATAGATATCCCCTTCACGGATTACATCGATTTTCGCGTGATGGGTCCCCGGGCACGCTTCAGGATCGCTCCGCGCGCCGGAGGGAATGCCCCGGAATTTGGTGTTGTGGACAGAAACGGCTCCCCCGTTGGTCCTGAGCAGGCAAAGGTCGTCATCAGTCAAAAAACAGGAAGACCGAGAATGCTCTTCAAGGATCCGGAGTGCGGTGAATGGGTCGAGCCGGAGAGCTTCTATGATTTCTCTTCCGACATTTTCTATGAAAACGAAAAGAATATGTACAGCGATGCCTCAGGATTGACCATTGAAGCTGTCAAGGCGCCGGTATGGCACGGCATTTCTGCCATGGGCATCCGGATCAGGACCGGAAGCGAGACGCTCGTATTCAGCTCAGATACGAACCATAACCGCGTCCTGTGGGAAGAACTGTACCGCGAAAAGAGGCCGCAGCGCCTCGGCATGACGAAGCGCGAATTCGAGGCAGCCGCGGTGATCCGCGGGGACATCAACGACTATATCGAACGAGCATGGAGCGAACAGCGTTACCACGCAGCGGTAGAGGCGTTCCGGGACGCAGTGGTCATCCACGACATCTCGGTGCGCGGCAGTGTCGTACATACGGACTATGAAAGCCTCGGCATGACCGTTCTCAGAAAAGACCGGGCGATCCTCACCCACAGCCCGGACCGTATCACGTCCGCATGGGTCCTCGGCGATACCGGAAAGACCTTCATGATCAGGGGATCATCGTTCTTTGAGGTCGCCGGTGAAAAACTCTTCAGAATGGACGCCGATATCTACCACAAGGAGTCAGGCAGATATTTCGCCGGATACCGGAATGACAGCGGCAGGCACGTGGTCTACGAGAAAAATGGTCTCCTGGGCATTTCCGGCGGCGACATCCCTCAGGGTACGCAATCGCTCTATCGCGTTGACCTGTATGAGGATATCGGCGCCAGATATTATCCGGCACTTGAGGACGACAGTGCACGGTATACCCTTCGTCCCGACGGCCAGGTCGAACATGTCACGATCACCCCTGAAGGCAGCTCCGGCCGGGTCATGACTCCGATCGAGCGGCATCCTGCGTGATGCCGGGAACCCGGTCGGGCATATCTGCGTTCCGCGGGCTGCGCATAAGGTCTGCCGTTGTCGTACCAGTCCTTTTTACGGTCCTGTTTCTAGTCCTCTCCGTCATCAATCCTCCGTTCATCGATGAACAGCTCGAAACACTCCTCCTGGACTTCCGCTTCAAGCTCAGGAACCTTCTCGTACATCCTCATATCCCGGATGACATACTTATTGTCGCTGTGGATGAGAAGAGCCTTGCTGAATATGGAAGATGGCCATGGTCAAGAAAGATCCAGGGAAGGCTGATAGATGCGGTCTGCAAAGGAGATCCGAAAGCAGCGGCGGTTGATATATTTTATCCGGAGCCGGAGTCCCCGCAAAATGACCGGTACTTTGCCGACGTGCTTTCCGGACATCGCGACCGGCTGGTGGTAGCGCTGGGATTCGAGGCGGAACAGGGGAAAAAGTTCACCGGAGACGCGCCGGAGCAACTGCTCGATCAAGCGATCACACAGGTCGACAACAGCAAGGCCCTGGTTGATAACAAAGGGAGCAGCAGGGTCGCTGTCGCTTTCAGGGTACTTCTGCCCCATGAACCCATCGCCGGAGCAACGAGCTTCGGACATGTGCTGTCACAGCCTGATCGGGACGGGAAATTGCGGAGAGAAACGCTCTTTCTTAAATACGGGGATGAATATTTCCCGTCGCTCGCGCTCCAGACCGCCCGCATGGCGCTCGGCAGTCCTTTGGAGAAACTGCACATAATTGGCGGGGCAGGCGTATCAGTCGGGGACCGGTTCATCCCGACCGACTTTGCCGGAAGGCTCGATATCAACTATCTCGGTCCGGAGGGGACCATCAGGTACGTCTCGGCCGCTGACGTCCTTTCGGGCCGCATTCCGCCGGACCTCTTCAGGGGAAAGATTGTTTTCATCGGCACGTCGGCCATAGCCACTTTTGACCAGAAGATCACCCCTTTTTCTGCAAACTATCCGGGTGTCGAAAAGAACGCGACGGTCGTGGCAAACATCATACGGGCGGACTTCATCAAGCCTCCGCTGCTCCTCGCCACGATGCTCAGTGTGCTGGTATGCGGCCTTCTGCTGCTCTTTCTCAGCAGGAGACTGACCGCCCTGCGCGCGATCCTGCTCTTTGCTTTCGCGACCGTTTTCATCGTCATGCTCAATCAACTGCTCTTCACCTACTTCAGTACGCGCATGAACCTGTTCTATCCGCTCGCAACGGTCATAAGCCAGGGGGTATTCATCCTCGCCCAGCGTTATTTCATTGAGGAGCGGAGGGCACGGGACATCCGGAAGATGTTCTCGAGCTATGTTTCTCCGAAGATCGTCGAGGAGATCATAAGTCATCCGGAAAAGGCCGGACTCGGCGGAGAGAAAAAAACGATCACTGTGCTCTTTTCGGACCTCATGGGCTTCACCAGCATCTCTGAACGCAACCCGCCGGAAAAGGTCGTCGGGCTCCTGAACGAATATTTTCATGACATGGCTGACATTATCTTCAAATGGGACGGCACGCTCGACAAGATCGTGGGGGACGAGATCATGGCCTTCTGGGGTGCGCCAACCGACCAGCCGGACCATGCGGAGCGCGCCATCCGCTGCGCGCTCGACATGACTGCACGGCTTGGCGAAATGCAGGAGCAATGGGCCATTGAAGGCAGGGAGGTACTTGACTGCGGCATCGGCATCAACACCGGCGAAGTGATCATTGGTAATATAGGCGCGGCAGGAAAAAAGATGGACTACACTGCCATTGGTGATCACGTCAATATTGCTGCCCGGGTTGAAAAACTGACGCGGCAATACGGGGCGAAGATCATCATAACGGAATTCACGCTGGCCGCGCTGGAAGGGATCGTGGCAGGCGGAACGCTCGGACATGTCGAGATGCCGCTTCTCGATACCGTCATCGTAAAGGGAAAGGAAAAAGGACTCAGTATCTACGCGGTCAACGATACCAGAGAAAAGGAGAAGAAATGAAATATCAGACAGGAAAACCCGGCAGGATCGTCATCATACGCTTTGAGGACAGGGACGACGTCCTTGCAGGCCTCGTCAAGACGGCCCGGGATGAGAATATCCGCGCCGCGGTCTTCCACCTGGTCGGAGGAATGCGTGAGGGCAGCATTGTCGTTGGCCCGGAAAAAGACGAGTTTCCGCCGACTCCGGTATGGAAAAAACTTGGAGAAACGCACGAGGTGGTCGGGTTCGGCACGATCTTCTGGCAGGACGATGAGCCGAAGGTACATTTTCACGGAGCTTTCGGGAAAAAGGACATGGTCAAGGTGGGATGCCTCAGAGCAGCCTCGGAGACCTTCCTCATACTTGAGGCGGTCATGACAGAGATCGAAGGCGTAACCGCAAAGAGGATGCTTGATCCCGTATCAGGCATGGTACTGCTGGAACTTTAAGACAGGTACAGGAAAAACAGGCAGAGGTAGAGATAGAGGCAGGCAAAGTTTTTCGCTCAAGCCGTTCCTTTGCCTTTACCTGTTTTTCTCCTTTATCTGCTTCTCATCTCTGCCGTACAGCTTCTTCTCCCATTCCCAGGCTGTCTTGATGATGTAGGCAAGATCGTCGTGGCGCGGGACCCAGCCGAGTTCCGCCCTGATGAGCGATGAGTCTGCGACAAGCGCGGGAGGATCTCCCTCTCTCCTGCCGGTCTCTGACACGGGGAAGTCAATACCCGTCACCTGCCTGACAACGCCTGCCACCTCTTTAACCGAGTAGCCATGGCCGTAGCCGCAGTTGTAGATCCTGCTTCGCCCTCCCCGCGCAAGATGGCCGAGGGCAAGCATGTGCGCATCGATGAGATCGTCCACATGGATGTAGTCGCGTATGCAGGTGCCGTCCGGCGTATCATAGTCCATGCCGAAGACCTTCAGGTCCTTTCGCAGGCCTAATGCCGCCCGCAGGGAAACCGTAATAAGGTGTGTTGCGTCCTTATATTTCTGCCCGATCCTCGCCTGAGGATCAGCGCCTGCAACATTAAAATACCTGAGCGCAACATATCTGAACCCTGTCGTATGACTGACATCCCGGAGTACCTGCTCGACCATACGTTTTGAGGCCCCGTAGGGGTTGATCGGAAGAAGGAGCGCATCTTCTGTCACCGGCACCCGGTCAGGGATGCCGTAGACAGCTGCGGTCGAGGAAAAGATAAACTTGTCAACCTTATGCCGGACACACGTATCGATAAGGTTCAGGGCATTCACGAAGTTATTGCGGTAGTACTTGATCGGCTCCCTGACAGACTCATCCACTACGATGTGCGCTGCAAAATGGGCAACGGCCTCGAACTTCTCGCCTGCGAAAAGCGCGTCAAGCGCTGCCGTATCAGCAAGATCGCCCACCACCAGTCTTCCGGACAGGACCGATTCCCTGTGGCCGGTAGAAAGATTGTCATAGACGACCACGTCATGCCCCTGCTCTCCGAGGGTACGCGCCATATGACTGCCGATATAGCCTGCCCCGCCGGTAACAAGGACCTTCATGGCGTATCACATAAAGGCATAGGCATAAGAATAGGTAGAGATAGAGATATAGGGGGAAAAAGGGCAATAAAAAGAGTGCCCCTGGTTTTCGCATTCTGCCCCTGTCTGCCTTTCCTGTCCGTTGCTATGCCTGTTTTCACTCTCTGCCGTTACCTTCTTTTATTACGCCCGTACGATCTTCGGGGACCGCATCTTGCCCGTGGCATTCCTCGAATCGACCACAAGGCTGCTGTGCTTTACGATGAACCGGTAATCATATGCACTGTGGTCAGTGGAGATAAGCACGCAGTCGTATTTTTTCAGGTTTCTCTGCGTCAGGGGAACAGATGTCATCTTCAGGTCATATTCCCGCATCTTGCGCGTCTTTGGCACGTGGGGATCGTTATAATCAACCCTTGCGCACTTCTGCTGCAGCAGTGTGATCAGCTTGAGAGAAGGAGATTCCCTGACGTCATCGATGTCCTTCTTATAGGCAAGCCCGAGCACCAGGATACGCGCCCCTTTGATGCTTTTTCCCCTCTGGTTCAGCGCCTCGATCACCCTTTCAATAACGTAATAGGGCATTGAGGCATTGATCTCCCCTGCCAGTTCGATGAACCGTGTGCTGAAATCAAACTCCCGCGCCTTCCAGGTGAGATAAAAAGGATCTATGGGAATACAGTGCCCGCCAAGACCGGGGCCGGGATAAAAAGCCTGAAAGCCGAACGGCTTTGTCTTCGACGCATTGATCACTTCCCATACATTGATGCCCATGCGGTCAAAACACATCTTCAGCTCATTCACCAGAGCAATGTTCACGGCACGGTAGATGTTTTCAAGGAGCTTGCTCGCCTCTGCTACCTGGGTCGAGGAAACGGGCACCGTGCGGACGATAATGGTGTCATAAAGCGTTTTTGCAGCCTTCAGACATGCCGCGGTATGGCCGCCGACCACCTTGGGTATGGTGGATGTCGAGAAATGCGGGTTGTTCGGATCTTCGCGCTCCGGCGAAAAGGCGAGAAAAAAGTCACTGCCCGCCCTGAGGCCCGTTTTTTCAAGGATCGGCCTCATGTCTCCATCGGTCGTTCCCGGATAGGTGGTGCTTTCGAGTATCACGAGATGTCCCTTTCGCAGAAATCTGCTGATCGTCCTGGTGGTCTCGATAACATAGGAAATATCAGGTTCTCTGTGCTCATTCAGCGGCGTGGGTACGCAAATAAGGATGCAGTCCGTCTTTTTTATCTGCGAGAAGTCCGTAGTCGGAAAGAAACGCTTTGTTCTGTTCATCGCACTGATCTTCTCGGCAGCGATATGTTTTATATAGCTTTTCCCCTGCTTCAGCAGTGTGACCTTCCGGTCGTCGAGATCAAACCCCCTCACGACAAAGCCTGCACGGATAAATTCCAGCACAAGCGGGAGACCGACATAACCGAGGCCAATGATACCGACGGATGCGGTTCTTTTCTCAATATTTGCCAGCAGCTTCTTCAGCGGTTCAGGTTCCTTTGTCAACACATCCTCCTCAGGAAAAAGTATGATACTTTACCATGAAACTGCGGCTTTTTTCCCGTACCCGGTGGGTCGGAAGGCCCCAAAAAATTGCTTTTTGGAGCTGCTTTTTCTTATGCTAAATAAAATAACCATTTGGGAGGTCATTGTGCTCAAAATATCTGAAGTTGCTGCTGAAAAGGCAAAGGAGATCCTCAAGGCCGAAGGCAAGGAAGGCTGGGGCCTGAGAATATTCATTCACGGTTCAGGCTGCTGCGGTCCGAGCTACGGCATGGATATAGATGAAAAAGCTGCTGAAGGAGACCAGACGGTCGAGACGAACGGACTCAAGGTCTTTTGCGACAGCGAAGCATTCGCAAGCCTGACTGACAAGGAAATGGACTTCATCAAGACGGAACAGGGTGAAGGCTTTGTCATCAACAATGTCGGAGGGACGGCACCTTCCTGCGGATCAGGCTGCAGCGGCTGCGAGGACTAACGCGTTTCATGTTCCCCTATCAGCGCCCCAGAAGGCTCAGGAAGAACACAACGATCCGGAGAATGGTGAGGGAGACCTCACTGTCTCCGGACGATTTCATTTATCCTCTCTTTATCACCTTCGGAAAGAATGTCCGCAAGGAGATCAAGTCCATGCCCGGCTGTTACCAGGAGTCCGTCGATATGGCAGTGAAGCACGCAAAAGAGGTCTATTCCCTCGGTATACCTGCCATTATCCTTTTCGGCATTCCCGAACATAAGGATGAGATCGGCTCCGGCGCATTTGATCCCCATGGTGTGGTCCAGAAGGCGATAAGGGCGATAAAGAACAAGGTGCCTGAGCTCTATGTCATAACCGACGTCTGCATGTGCGAATATACCAGTCACGGCCACTGCGGCATTGTAAAGGATGGCGATGTCCAGAACGACCCAACCCTCGAACTCCTTGCACGCGAGGCGGTATCGCATGCGGAGGCCGGGGCCGACATGGTCGCGCCCTCTGACATGATGGACAACAGGGTCGAAGCGATCAGGCTCGCCCTGGACGGAGAAGGATTCCCGGAAATCCCGATCATGAGCTATGCGGCAAAATACGCGTCTGCCTTCTACGGTCCGTTCAGGGAGGCCGCTGAATCAACACCCCAGTTCGGAGACAGGCGCACCTACCAGATGGACCCTGCGAACAGAAGGGAAGCCCTCAAGGAAGTTGCCCTCGATATCGAGGAGGGCGCTGACATCGTGATGGTCAAGCCCGCCATGACCTATCTGGATGTCATCTCCGACATAAAAGAAAGTTTTGACCTCCCTGTCGCTGCCTATAATGTCAGCGGTGAGTATTCCTGCATCAAGGCTGCTGCAAAGATGGGATGGATAGACGGGGAGCGGGCCATGATGGAACTGCTCACGTCCATAAAACGGGCCGGAGCTGACCTGATCCTCACTTACTTCGCAAAAGACGCTGCAAAAGTCCTGAACAGATAGTTCCGCGCGAACCTTTCAGCCCCGAATCAGATCCAAAGCGCTTCGCCCTTGTCCGCCGTGCATATCTTCCCGGCAAGAGGACAGGGCGTATCATTCTGCTATACACAATTGCCATAAGTAAAATAGTTATTATCTATGGTATAGTTCACAGCTATACGATCAGAGGAGGGACCATGGTCCTTGATGTGGTGCTTGATACGTCGTCCTTGACACTAAATATTGCCGACCCCTTTCAGCCGGATATCGATACGCTCACCAGCCAAATCCGGCAATTTGTCCACACAAAGGGGGCCGATATCTCCGGGCTGGATATAAAAGAGCTGATCCTCAGAATGATCAGGGGAATCGCGGGGTGTGAGAGGGGCTGTCCGGCAGATGCGAAGGGTATAGTATCACGAGGGTTCAAAGGGTTCGAACTGCAGTATATAGAAGGCGGCATACTGTCGGCACATGCTCTGCTCAACAACGGCGGACATTTTTATCTCAAGATGTTCCCTGACTTCTGAACCACCGCTATGATCAGACTTGATATACAGGGTTTCGGCATTCTGGAGCTTCGTCATTTTGTGACGGACTTTTCCGGCACACTTGCTGAAGACGGCGTTCTTTTGCCGGGGATAAAAGAACGGCTCAACGAACTGTCAGATCATCTGACTGTCCATGTCATCACGTCAGATACGTTCGGCAGGGCACGGGAAGAACTCAAGGGGATAACATGCCGCGTTCAGGTCCTTGAAGGCGAACGGCACCTCCTTCAGAAGGAAACCTATGTCAGGGCCCTCGGCGAAGACGGTGTGGCAGCAGCGGGAAACGGCAATAATGACACCGGCATGCTTAAGGCGGCACGCTTGGGGATCTGTGTCTGCATGAAAGAAGGATGCTCCATGGCAGCGCTCAATGCGTCACAGGTCCTCGTTCCTTCACCCATGGATGCTATTGATCTCCTGCTCAACCCGAAGCGGCTGACCGCCACCCTCAGAATGTAGCCCCGGCATTACCAGCACGTAAAGAGCCGTCTGATATTGTTCCACTCTCCGGTCAGCGTGTCTGCCCTGGCAAAGGCATAATCACGATAGGTCTTCACTTTCAGCCCGCTGTCCGTTTCAGTGATCTTTACCGCCCCGTCCCGGTCGGTCCTGAATATCTTTGTGCCCGCAAGGGCCTGCAGCATCTCCGGGCTCGGATGACCGAAGGTGTTGTCCCTGCCTGCAGATATCACAGCTGCCGCCGGCGAGATCGCTGCGAGCATGCTATCATGCACGGAGGTCCTCGCCCCGTGATGCGGGACTTTCATCACATCGCTCCTGAGCCATTTCCCCAGATGAGAAAGGTCATCTTCAGCCTCTTCTTCAATATCTCCGGCAAACAGGAAGGAATGTCGTTTCCCTGATATTCTCAGGACAAGCGAAGAATTGTTTTCCTGCCCATATTCATCGTCATCGTGCGTCACGAACTCCCGGTACGGGTGAAGCACCTGAATTGCGAATCGTTCGTTTTCTATCAGATCTCCGCGTACGAGCGCGCGATGCATCCCGGCTGAGACAAGTCCTTCGGAGTAATCGATGCCTCCATTGTCCCAGACTGCGCTGACCGGAAACCTCCCGAGGAGATATTCAACCCCTCCGGTATGGTCCGGATGAGCGTGCGAGAGCGCTAATACATCGATACGCCTCTTGCCGATGAACGCAAGGAAGTCTGCTGTCTCGCGTCCTGACCTGCCCGTATCAATTGCCATGGTCCTGCCGTCAGGCAGTTCGACGACAGCTGCATCCCCCTGGCCTACATCAAGGAACGTAACGCTCAGCCGGTATGGAGTGAACACCGCGACAAGCACGTAGATCACGAACGGTACAAAGGGAAGGATAAGCAGCATCTTCTTTTTCCCCGGTGCAAGGTACGTCAGAAACGCTGCATAGAAAAAGATGATCAGGATAAGAGGAAAAGAGGGAACTGCGACATCTGCATGGGGGATCCTTGCCATATTCCTGACCGCGCCCAGGGAAACCTCCGTCATCGCACTCACCAGAGGCGCAAAAAGATAGACCCCGGTGAGAAGATAGGACAAAGATGAAATGAGCGCAAGAGGTATTACCACAAATCCGATAAGCGGCGCGGCAATCAGATTTGCAAGCGGCGATATGACAGAGAGATAATGAAAGGAGTAGGCAACGAGCGGGGCTGTGCCTATCGTTGCGGCAAGCGTCAGCCGCAGTGAGTTTTTCACGAATGCGAAAAACCTGTTTTCCTTATTTCCCGTTGTTTCGTCGGCGTTGCCGCGCTCGACGGAAAACCCTATGAACAGGACAGCCAGGAACGAGAGCTGAAACGAAAGGCTGAGCACAACCTCAGGGTCCCAGAAGGCAAGAGCGCAGGCGGCAAGAAGGACCGTATGCAGCCAGAACCCCTTTCTTCCCAGAAGAAGCCCTGCAAGAAAGAGGGTGATCATGATGAATGAACGCACAGCCGGAATGCTTCCTCCGGATATCCCGAGATAGAGCATCATGAGCGGGATGCAGATGACCGCCGCTGTCTGCGACGGGCTTACATGGAGGGTCAGTCTCTGAAGCAGACGATAGGGCAACCGCTTGATGACAAACATGCATATGCCGAAGATGACAACGGAAAAAAGCCCGAAATGGGTCCCGGAGATGCTCAAAATATGTGCAAGCCCGGTCTTGTTAAACGCCTGCTTGAGATCTTCCCCAAGATGCACATCTCCGATAGTTACCGCAGAGATAAATGCAGCCGTCTCAGGACTGAACCGGGCATCTATGTACGATTTGAGCGATTGCCGATACGGATCAAAAAAATCGCGTAGGTGCCCGGCCGGCTCTTCATGCCCCCTGACCTCGGTCACACTGGCATACAGAGAGGCCATCCCCCTGCTTCCGGGGTTCAAACGTGATCTGTCCTTCCCTGTCCTCACAAGGAGATCATATGTCTCATCCGGATCGACCTCTTCACCCATGCGGACATATATTCTCTCATCTTCCAGCTCATCCATTTCTTGTCCTGTCGCTCCATCAAATGCCTTTTCGACAATGAAGGGGTGGACATCGGGATCTGCTGCCGGACGGTCACCCCGGGAGAACTTTCCCTTCACTTCCACATTTCTGTTCCATGGTCCGGCTTGCTCAGGTACGGAAGGCGCTCTCAGCGTGGCAATGAAGAAACCGAGGACTATGACAAGGACCATGGCGGTCCGTTTTTTCAGGACCAGCAAAAATGCTGCGCAAAAAAACAGGATGATGCTGCAGAACGGGAACAGGCGGGCTGATACAAAAAGCACATTGCCGGAGAAGAAACTGAGGAGCAAAGGCATCAGGACATCTTTTCTTTGATTACCTTAGCTATGCCTTTTCCGAGCCTGTTTATCAATTTTTGGTCCTCTCCCTCAAGCATGACGCGGATCTTCGGCTCGGTCCCCGACGGTCGCACCAGGACTCTCCCTTTGCCGCAGAGGGTCTTTTCCGCATCCCTGATCACCTTCTCGATCTGGGGGACGGAGCGGATGTCCTGCCGTTTCTCCACCGCGACATTGATCAGGACCTGGGGGAAGAGCTTTATGCGTGCAGCAAGCTTTGAAAGCGGCTTATCCTGCGCCTTCATGAGGTTAAGCACCTGCACTGCGGTAATTGGTCCGTCACCTGTGGTGTTGTGATCAAGAAAGATGATGTGCCCCGACTGCTCGCCCCCGAAGTTGTAGCCTTTCTCCTGCATCATCTCGACAACATACCGATCGCCGACTTTGGTCCTGACTAATGAAATGCCGGTCTTCCGAAGAAATAGTTCAAGGCCGATATTGCTCATTACGGTAGCCACGACCGTCCCCTGGTTCAGTGAGCCGGCGGCATGCATCTCAGCCGCGCACATCCCCATGATCTGATCCCCGTCGACGAGCCTTCCCTTCTCATCGCAGATAAGCACCCTGTCGGCATCCCCGTCATGCGCTATACCTATGTCCGCTTTCGTCTCCAGCACCTTGCGGACCATCCCTTCCATATGAAGGGAGCCGCAGTCCTCATTGATGTTCTTGCCATCCGGACGGTCGTTTATCGAAATGACGTCCGCCCCGAGTTCCCGCAGAAGCCATGGCGTCGTCTTATACGCCGAACCGTTCGCGCAATCCACAACGACCTTTATCCCCTCAAACGTGACACCTTTTTTGAGCGAGGACTTGATGTATTCAATGTACCTGCCGGTCGCATCATCAAGCCTGAAAGCTTTACCTACTGCCTCACCTCTTGCCCGGTGGCGATCAAGTGAATCATCCCTTACCAGCTCCTCGATACGCATCTCGATCGCGTCCGGGAGCTTGAATCCTTCATGGGAAAAGAATTTGATGCCGTTGTCATAAAAAGGATTGTGAGATGCGGAAATCACAACACCGGCATCGATCCGCAGCGCGCGCGTAAGGAACGCAATACCGGGGGTAGGCAGCGGACCGACCAGCGTGACGTTCATGCCCATGGAGCAGATGCCTGATGTAAGAGCGCTTTCGATCATATAACCGGAAAGCCTCGTATCCTTGCCGATCAGCACCATATTCCTGCCGTGATGCTCCTTTTTAAGCACGATCGCGGCTGCCATGCCGACTCGCAACGCGACCTCCGGTGTTATCGGATGCTTGTTCACCTTTCCCCGAATGCCGTCCGTGCCGAAAAGTCTCATCTCTTTTTCTCCGTAAAAGTAAACTTCACGCTGACCTTCGATACCGCCGGGACAATATTCAGGCCCGTGGTATCCAGTTCAAGATTCTCTGTCACCGTGTCCCTGATATCAGAAATGTCGACTTCTTCGGTCTTGATAAAATGGATCTGGCTCACATCCGATTTCAGACCACTGATGACCACGTTCTTCGGATCAACTGTCGTGGACACCGTTGCATTTCCCCGGGTCGTACCGATGATGCTCACCTTTACAGGCACTGACCGGGCAACCCTCTCTTCAAGTTTGACCTTTATTGCAGAAGGCTCAACCCCTGTCACGGAAATGGCGAACGGGACCTTTATATCCTCTTTGCTTACGTGGTATATGCCTTCACCTTCTCTTGCCTTGCTCATATTGATGAAGACTCCGATATTTGAAGCGTTCAGGCTTTTCACAAACCGCTCCTGCCCGCGGATCGTGAGCATGACGCTCTTTGTGCTGCTGCTCACGATGCCAAGGTCTGCAGGGATGTCCCTGAACTCAAGCGGCGCTTCGAATGAGATCTCCGACTGGCCGCGGGACGCAACAAAAAACCAGAGAAAGACTGACAGGAGGACTGCAGACACCTTAAGCCCGATGTTATCGAATATCAGACCTTTCACTTTTTTCCTTTCTTGGCGGCAAAGATGTCGGTGAGCATGTCCCTCAGGGTTCCCATGTCCAGCCTGCTTTCGACCTTCCCGCCAACGACAAGGGAAATGAACCCTGTCTCCTCAGAAACGATGACTGCTACTGCATCCGTCTCTTCGGTGAGTCCGATGCCCGCCCGGTGTCTGGTGCCGAAAGATTTGCTGACCTCGGTGCTCAGGGTGATGGGGAGAAAACACCCTGCTGCAGCTATCCGGTTGCCCCTGATGATCACCGCGCCGTCATGGATCGGCGAGGTGGGGTGAAATATGCTCAGCAGCAGCTCGCGGGAAACCTTTGCATCAAGTGTTGTTCCCACCTCGATAAAGTCCTTCAGGCTCGTATCCCGCTCTATGACGATGAGTGCGCCTATTTTCCGGTTTGAAAGCGAGACCGCCGCACGCACGATCTCCTCATGGGATTTCAGCTCCTCTGCCGAAGTAAACGATAAGAACTGCGCCTCACCCATATGCGCAAGGGCTTTCCTGATCTCAGGCTGGAAGAGAACGATAATCGCAAGGACGATCTGTGCCCAGAAGCTCTGGACAAGCCAATCAACGGTAAGAAGCTCGAGGTAACGGGATGCCAGAGAAGCAATCAGCAGCACACCCAGGCCCAGCAGCATCTGGACAGCCTTTGTCCCCTTGATGATGAGCAGGAAGCGGTAAAGGATGAGAGACATCAATGTAATGTCGAGGATATCGAGTACCCATCGATTCTGCTTCAGGACTTCCAGCATACTGTGTGTTTCTCCCCCTGCCAATGAATGTGTAATTATATCGTAACCATCCTGAAAATGCATAGCAACATCGCGGTCAGGAGACTGTTGCCGTGAAGCGTCATGGAGACGTTTGACAAGATGAAAAGCAATAAGTTATTTTATAGGACTACCGCGGGGTGGAGCAGCCTGGTAGCTCGTCGGGCTCATAACCCGAAGGTCAGAGGTTCAAATCCTCTCCCCGCCACCAAAAAATCAAGGGGTT
>VEOY01000177.1 GCA_012026685.1 Nitrospirota bacterium | reverse complement strand
TGTATTAGAGACAGCTCCTCAACCAGGCGAGCGTCCTGCGCCGGCAGGGCCTGCACGCGGAGGCCCAGGCCGCCACCGAGCGGGCGCTGGCCCTCGTCGAGCGAACGCTGGGTCCCGGGCATCCCCTCGTCGGTCTCCGTCTTCGATGGGCACCACGCCGGTTCGTTCCAGGTCCGCGGACCGGAGGGGGCGGGCGTGCGGGCAGCAGTTCTTCTTGGCATGCGTCCGGAAGACTCTCTGGTAACCTCTTTTCAGAACCTGAGCTCCGGCTTTTGGGACAAGGAATTTCTGGAAGAACAGTTGATCCGGATCAGGAGGGGGGAGCCCCGGGACCGCACCGCATTGGGAGAAGCCCTGGCCGGTCTCGGCTATCGGGCAGTTCCCATGGTCATGGACAAAGGGGAATACAGCAAGCGGGGATGGATCTTCGACCTGTTTCCCGCTACAGCGGAATACCCGGTCAGAGCAGAGTTCTTCGGTGACGAGATCGAGCTGCTCCGGACGTTCGATATCGGGACCCAGAAATCCATACAGGACATCGAGGAAGTTACCGTATTCCCGGCGCAGGAACCCGAGCTGAGCTGGGGGTTCGGGGATATCGCAGGCGGCAAGCGCATTTACTGCCTGTTTTCACCCGATGACAGGGACGCGCTCCCCCAACCGCTGACATATCTTTCCCGCTTTTCCTTTGAGGCAGGTTCCCTCCCTGACGAAGACACCGGGGTCCCCGTGCAGATGAAACAGGCAGATGCCGGGCTCCGTCCGGTGCGTGGTCTCGGCATTCTTCCCGGTGAGCGAAAAAGCCTTGATGAACTACCCCGAATAATCGAACGACTTTCTGCCCAACACCGGGTGATGATCATCCTGCCGTCGTCGGGCCAGTCGGAGCGGCTGCGCGACCTGTTCCGGGATAAAGATATCATCCTGCCTGAAGTGGAGCTGAAAGATCTTGCTTCCTTCGAGGGAAGCCTTTCAGTTTCCCAGGGAAGGCTTTCCTCAGGTCTGTGCCTTGAAGGTCTCCTGATCCTGACTGAACGGGAGATCTTCGGAGAGCGGCATATCCACCGGCAGCAGAAGACGTCTAAGGTAGCGAACCTCCTTGCGTCGCTCGATGACATTGTGCCCGGAGATTTCGTGGTGCATCGCGAACATGGCGTCGGGAAATTCTCCGGCATCACGAGAAGGCAAAGCGGCGCCACCGAAATCGAGTTGATGCAGATCGAGTACCAGGACGGGCGGCTCTATATCCCGATCCAGAACATCCAGGCGCTGTCAAAGTACCGGTCGGAAGAGGGGTTTGTCCCTCATATCGACAAGCTCGGGGGAAAGACCTGGGAGAAGAAAAAGGCCCGCGCCCGAAAGAAGGTCAATGAACTTGCGGAACGGCTTGTGGCGTTGTACGCGGGCAGGAAAGCGGCACGGGGATTCATCTTCAGTCCCGATACCGAACTTCACCGGGAGTTCGACAGTTTCTTCCCGTACGAAGAAACACCGGACCAGGAAAAGGCGATAACGGACATAAAACGGGACATGGAGTCCGAAGAGCCCATGGACAGACTTCTTTGCGGCGACGTCGGATACGGCAAGACAGAGGTCGCCATGAGGGCCGCCTTCAAGGCAGTCTACGACAACCGGCAGGTTGCTGTGCTGGTGCCGACAACAATCCTCGCGGAGCAGCATTACCGGAACTTCAGGGAGCGCTTCTCCGGCTTTCCTGTCCGGATCGACCTGGTGAGCAGGTTCAGATCACGGAAAGAGATCACGGCAACGATGCATGCGGCAGCTTCGGGAGAACTGGATATTCTGATCGGCACACACGCGATCCTGTCAAAAAAGCTCGCCTTCAGCTCACTCGGTCTGCTCATAGTCGATGAGGAGCATAAGTTTGGCGTAGGCCAGAAGGAACGTATCAAGGAGCTTTCAAAGAGCATCGACGTACTCAATATGACTGCGACTCCCATTCCGCGTACCCTCCACATGGCCCTGTCCGGCATACGGAGCATCAGCGTCATCGAAACCCCGCCCGAGGAAAGACTTGCGGTAAGGACCACGATAACGGTATTTGACAGCGCCCTCATAAAAGACGTGATCAGCAGGGAACTGGACAGGGATGGACAGGTTTTTTTCGTGCATAACCGGATAAGCGACATCTACCGCATGGGTCAGCAGATCCAGGCACTGCTGCCGGAGGCAGAGCTCGCGGTCGCGCATGGTCAGATGCCGGAGAAGGAGCTTGAGGATATCATGCACCGGTTCTTTGAAGGAGACGTGGATATCCTGGTCTCGACGTCCATTATCGGTTCAGGCCTGGATATCCCGCGGGCCAACACGATCATCGTGAACAGGGCTGACAAGATGGGTCTTGCCGACCTTTACCAACTGCGTGGCAGGGTCGGCAGGGGAAGCCTCAGAGGATACGCCTTCTGCATTGTCCCCGGAGAGGCGCTTATGAGCGACGAGGCAAAGAAGAGGCTCCAGGCCCTTCAGGAGATGAGCTATCTGGGGGCCGGCTTCCGGCTGGCGCTCAGGGACCTGGAGATCCGCGGCGCAGGGAACATCTTCGGGCCTGAACAGTCCGGCCATATACACGAGATCGGGTTTGATCTGTACATCGAGATGCTCGAAAAGGCTGTTGCAGAAATGCGCGGAGAGGAGATCGCCGAAGAGATCGAGCCGGTAATAGACCTGAACGCATCTGCCTTCATACCGGAAGCGTATGTTGAGGACGTCGTGGTGCGCATGAGTTTCTACCGGCGCATATCCTCCTTCAGGTCTGACAGGGACATCGATGACTTCGCGTCAGAGATGAGGGACAGATTTGGTCCTCTTCCCGGAGAAGTGGAAAATCTGCTCGGCATCATGAGGCTGAAGCTTACGGCAAAAGGCCTTCACATCCTGAAGATCAGAAGCGTGCAGGATAAAGTTGCAGTGACATTTCTGCCCGACACCAGGGTTCAGCCCGCCCGGATATTTGATCTTCATCAGACAAGAAAGGGCCGCCTGAAGTTTTTGCCGGACGGTTTTGAGCTGAATGTGAAAGGCTGCAGCGGAGACGGCATCATCAGGGATGTTTCCGGCATTGCCGAAGAATTGAAAAAAAGTATTGAAACATCTTCTTCAGTTCTTCCCTGAGAAGGCATGGCCGACGTCCCTGCCCATCTGCCTGAATGCCTTTCCGGTTTCCTTGCCTGCGTGTTTGAATCCCCTGCCCACTGCCCTGCCTGATTCCTTGAATGCTGTCCCTGTAGCCCTGAATATCTGGACAAATCCCCTGCCGACCTGCCTGCCGCCATCGGCAAAGGAGGGATGGGCAAATGCATCTGTTCCGGAGACCAGCAGTGCGAGAAACGCCAGCAATAGAACGGGGCCATATCGCTTCTTTATGTTCATGTGATGATTTTAGAGGAGTTATTTTCCGTCAGTCAAGGTATAAGCACAAGGATGAACGAAAATTAATGTTATTGACAGCACCCTGCCTGTTTGATAAAACCTAATCAGAGGGAGGAGAGAGGTCATTGACCTCGCGATAACAGGGTGTGCCGAGTGCCCCCTGCTCCTCCCTGTTTTTTATGCTCTGTCATAGGCAGCGTTCTTTCGGTTAAAGGAAATTGGTGGATTTCCCGCATAACAGAAATAAAATATTAAGGCCAAGGAGATGTTCATGGAACTGAGTTCAAAGAGCAAGGTAACCGAATTGTTATCAAAGTACCCTTTTCTTAAAGACGTTCTTATCAGCCTCGATGCCCAGTTCAAGGCCCTTGACAGCCCGGTCATGATGAAGACCCTGGGTCGCGTCGCAACGCTGGGCAGAGTTTCGCTGGTCACCGGTGTGTCACTTGAAAAGCTTATGCCGGCAATAGCCGATGAGGTGAAAAAGAGGACAGGAGAAACTCTGATAGTAAAGAAAGATGAAGCCGAACAGATGACCTATACGCCCGAGGAGAGGATTCGCATCCTGAAAGGCATCATCAAAGACTTGCACGCCGGAGCCGACAGGCAGGCTCTTACCAGACGATTCCAGGAACTGATCAGGGATGTCGCACCGACTGAGATCGCCCAGATGGAGCAACAGCTGATCTCCGAGGGCATGCCGGAGGCAGAGATAAAGAAGCTGTGCGACGTGCATGTTGACGTTTTCAGGAGTTCCCTCGATAAGAAGGTGATGCCCGGAATGCCTGCCGGCCACCCGGTGCATACCTTTATGCTCGAAAACAGGCAGGCGGAAGTGTTCATTGCGGAAGTAGAGCATATCGAGGACCTGAAGGTCGACCGGTCCAGACTCGAAGGGCTGCTTGATCAGATTGCTGTTATCGACAGGCATTTTCTGAGGAAAGAAAATCAGCTTTTCCCTGTTCTCGAGGCAAAAGGCATTTCCGGGCCATCAAAGGTCATGTGGGCGCTTCATGACGATATCAGGGCAATGATCAAGGACGTGAGGAAAAAGGTGAGGGAGGGCACCATAATACCTTTGGAGCTCAAGACCCTGATCACCATGCTGAGGGACATGATATACAAGGAGGAGCATATCCTTTTTCCCATGACCCTTGAGACACTGAGTGACGATGACTGGGCAAAGGTCATGTCAGGAGAGCAGGAGATCGGATATGCATGGATCGAACCTGAGAAGGTGTGGCAGCCGACCAGTGCAGCAACCCGGGTGGAAATGATGGCCGGCAAGTCGGGCAGTCTTAATCTGGACACCGGCCAGCTCACCGCTGAACAGGTGAACCTCATGCTGACACATCTGCCGGTCGACCTTTCCTTTGTCAATGAGAACGATGAGGTGATCTATTATTCGAATACGGAGGACAGGATATTTCCGAGAAGCCCCGGTATCATCGGCAGAAAGGTGCAGAACTGCCACCCTCCCAAGAGTGTTGGTATGGTCGAAAAGATCCTTGACGAGTTTAAGGCCGGGAATAAGAACACCGCTGATTTCTGGATCCAGATGCGCGGGCGGTTTATCCTCATCCGTTATTTTGCGATGCGTGACCATAAGGGCGTATATAAAGGATGCCTCGAAGTCAGCCAGGATGTGACGGACATCCGCAATCTGCAGGGGCAGAAGCGTCTGCTTGACTGGTAGTCTGGCAAAGGTTAATGCCGTGCCTGACCAAGAGCGGGGCTCTGCCTCTGAATAGCCCTCGTAATTTGTGCCGGACAAGTCATTCCGGAAAGAGGTATAGCAGCTCCTAACCTTTTTATTTTAAAGAGAAATAGCCGACCGTTCTGACAATGATTCCTACCCTGCCGGAGAAGACCGAAATGTGCATGGGTTGCTCACGCAGCAGCAGAGTATGTTATTTTTCAGGGTGCGTGCAAGAAATGATCTTTATTCTTGACTTGGCTTGATGAGGTGAATATACTGTAAATGTATTAAAAGATAAGAATATGCTATCGAAAAAAGCAAACTGCCTGAGAGGGCAGGACGCAAAGCCACTGGTCCTAAAAGGATGGCAGGGTTACCGAAGTAGCACCATCCTTCCCCTCTCACGTACAAATCTCCATGCAATTTTCGAAGAAGGCTGTTAAGCCGTACAGCTTTCTTGGCATATCTTCCGGGGTCAGCTTGCAGGACAGTTCCTGTAGGCATATGGCACAGACGGGTACGACAAAAGGAGGGACTCTTTATGAATAGAAGGCTTCTGACCATTTTCTTTCTGTCGGTCTTTGGGATACTGTCTCTGCAACCGGAGTATGCGCACGCAACTGAAAAGAAGTTCCTGATCGGTCTTATCCCTGAGATGAATATCTTCAAGCAGAAGCAGCGGTTCACGTCCCTCGGAGAATATCTCTCAAAAAGGACCGGTTTGGATATCAAGTTCACGATCCTCAGCAGGTACGGCAACATCATAGAGAGTTTTGAAAATGAAAAGATGGATGCTGCCTTTTTCGGCTCTTTTACCGGCGCTGCGGCTGTCTACAAATTGGGTGTTGTTCCTATTGCGCGTCCGGTGAATCCAGACGGTGCCTCCACCTACAAGGGGTATCTCTTTGTCAGGAAGGACAGCAATATCACAGATATTAAGGGCATGAAAGGGAAGAAAATGGCGTTTGTCGAAAAGGCAACGACAGCAGGCTATGTCTTTCCTCTTGCCTATCTCAGGGAAAACGGCATCTCTTCGCCTAACGGTTTTTTCAGAGAGTATTATTTCGCCGGCAGCCATGATGCAGCGATTGACGCGGTGCTGAACAGGAAGGCGGATGTCGGCGCTGCCAAGAATACCATCTATGAGCGTATGCGCAAGGAAAACCCGAGACTCGACAAGGAACTGGTCATTCTTGCAGAGTCCCAGGCTGTACCGTCCAACGGGCTCTGTGTCCGCAAGAATCTTGAGGACAGTGTAAAGAAGAAACTTAAGGATACCCTTCTTGCCATGCATAATGACCCTGAAGGACAGGCTGTACTCAAGCAGTTCGGGGCCCTCAAGTTCATTGAGACATCAGCAAAGGATTATGAGCCGGTGCATGAGCTTGCCCAAAAAGCGGGGATCGATCTGAAAAAATACAAATGGCGGAATGAATAAATAGTATGTGTTGGAATCTGTTCGATAAGACTTCGGTCAACTGCCGTCTGAGGGGTCGTAACAGATGAAACGGAAGATCATTGTTTCCCTGCTCCTCCTCTTCCTTTTCTTTTCAGTAGGGGCTGTCTTGTCCACCCTGTACATAAGAACCACGACAGCATCTCTCGAACGGCTTATAAAGCTCCATCAGATCGAAAACCTGCGGCAGGACCTTATTATGTCGATCCAGGCGGTCCAGTCAGAGCTGTATACCGTGGGCACACTCCTCGGGCATAAGGTCGATACCATTACCGAGAGTGTAACCCGTCTTGAGGTGAGTGCATCGAGGTGCAGCGGTTGTCATCATGTCCCGGAGATCGAGAAGAAACTCAACCAAACGCAATCGTATATTCACGATTACGAAGATGCGCTCAGTTATTATATAACCGCAGCGGCGAACAGGGAAAATATCGATCGTATGAAAGTGGAGGCTGCTGCCGTCGGGAATGATCTTCTGAAGATCACGGAACAGATGTCCATGGACGCAAGCGCCAAACTTTCTTCCATGACAAAGGAAGCGCTCAGAAAAGTAGACACCATAAGGATGATCCTTGCGCTCACAACTGTCCTGACCCTCGTGTTCGGTATCTTCATAGCCTATCGCCTGACAGCTTCCATTACCCGGCCCATCAATATTCTTGTCGAGGCGGCGCGCTCCATTGCAGCGGGAGATCTCGGGCATGTGGTCTCATATAAGGACAAGACCGAATTCGGGGAATTGGCCGCTAATTTCAATGCCATGAGCTCAGCGCTCAGGGACGGCTATGCAAAGCTTGAGCAGGAGATCGCGGAACGAAAGCAGACAGAGACCGCCCTGCTGAAGTCGGAAAGATTTCTGAATTCCATTTTTGAAAGTATCCATGATCCGTTTTGCATCTTTGACAGGGAGTTCAAGATCGTCTGGTCGAATGACGCATATATGGCGATGAAAGAGATCGACCCCGATTCTCTTGCCGCCAGGAAATGCTATGAGGTCTTATACGGCGGAGATACCGTCTGTGACGACTGCATTGTCAATAAGACATTCCTTTCCGGCGATGCGTGTGCCAAGGAAAAACTGGTCACCGATTCCGACGGACTCTCCGTATGGTTCGAGATTTACACCTACCCGATTCGGGACAGTGACGGGAACCTGACACATGTCATTGAATATTCAAGAGACATCAGCGAACGGAAAAGGGCGGAAGCGGCGCTCAGAGAGAGCGAGCAGCGGTATGCGCTCGCGGCACAGGGCGCAAATGACGGGCTGTGGGACTGGAACCTGCGGGACAACAGGATCTATTACTCGGTCCGATGGAAGTCCATGCTGGGATACGCGGACAGGGAGATCGGGAATGGTCCTGATGAGTGGTTCAGCAGGGTTCACCCTGATGAGCGGGAAATGGTTTCTGCAAGGATAGACGCATATGTTCAGGATGTGCATAAGCACTTTGATGTCGAATACCGGATCATGCATAAGGACGGTACATACCGGTGGATGCTCTGCAGGGGACTTGCGATCAAGGATGCATCGGGGAACGCATACCGCATGGCGGGCTCACAGACGGACATAACCGCCCGCAAGACCGCGGAAGAGCAGCTCGTCCATGACGCATTTCATGACGCTCTGACCGGCCTGCCGAACAGGGCGCTGTTCAGGGACAGGCTGCAGAACGCGATCAACAGGTCACGGAGAATGAAGGATTTCCTCTACGCGGTCATGTTTTTCGATGTCGACCGGTTCAAGGTCATTAATGACAGCCTGGGCCATGCGGTCGGAGACAGACTGCTGGTCGAGATCAGCGGACGGATGAAGAACTGCCTGCGGCCCGGCGATACGGTCGCACGGCTTGGCGGGGATGAATTCGCGGTCCTGCTGGAAAATATCAGTGACGTCACGGATGTGAAAACTGTGGTAGAACGCATCCAGGCGGAATTCGTTGCCCCCTTTATGATCGAGGGAAGCGAGATCTACGTGACACAGAGTATAGGCATTGCCCTTGAACTTGATCGCTATCAACAGCCCGATCAGGTCCTCAGCGATGCGGACATCGCCATGTACGCTGCAAAGTCAAAGGGCAAGGCCCGTTATGAGATCTTCGATGACGGCATGCACAGTAATATCATAGAGCGGCTTCAACTCGAGGCAGATCTCCGGGGCGCAGTAGAACGCAAGAATGAGTTCGTTCTTCACTATCAGCCTATCCTTGATGTCGAGACGCAACAGCTTGTCGGGTTTGAGGCCCTCGTCAGGTGGCATCATCCCAGACGGGGCATGATCTCGCCCCTCTCCTTTATTCCCCTTGCAGAAGAGACAGGTCTGATACATCCACTGGGAGAATGGATTCTCCGTGAATCCTGCATGCAGCTCAAGCAGTGGCAGGACAGATACCATACCTCCCGTCAGCTCAAGATGAGCGCCAATGTTTCCGGCAAACAGTTCCTCAAGGAGAACTTTGTGGATGTACTGGTCGGTATCCTGGACGAAACCGGTATTGAGCCAAGCACGCTGGCCATAGAGATCACGGAGAGCGTCATCATGGAACATATCGATGTCGCGGTGATAGCTATGAGCAAATTGCGCCAGCTTGGGGTGCATATCCATATTGATGACTTTGGTACAGGATATTCTTCTCTCAGCTACCTGAATAAATTCCCGGTCAGTGCGTTAAAGATCGACCGGAGCTTTATCAGCAGTATGTCCGAAAATGCCGAAAACCGGGAGATCGTACGTACCATCATATCGCTTGCCCAGAGCCTGAACCTGAACGTGATCGCCGAAGGGGTGGAGTTGCTCAGTCAGTTATCAGAGATAGGCAGCATGGAATGCCAGTTTGCACAGGGATATTATTTTTCCCGGCCGCTGGCAGCACACGATCTCGATGTCTGGATGCGGAACAACGCAATGGTTACGGTCAGGGTCTGACCTGCTTCGGAGGGACCGGGGGCCTGCTGGCATATCTTCCTGCTCGCGCTATTATTAAAAGATGCAACAGTAATGTCCTATTTTTGTCATTCCAGCTTGCCCGGAATCTTTCTTTAGAAGGACTCCCGACAAGCGGGAGTGACAGATTAGAGAAAAATTGCATAGGTCATTAGTTATGCAGGAATCAATAGTCTTTGTTATCCTTCTGTTTCTTTACCAACCAACGGCAGGGATGCACTCAAAAATACTTGGCGCCATTTATAAAGACGTCTTATAAGTGAAACTACAGGTTGACACCCGATTGGCGTTCTGATAATTAGTATAAGTAAGAAATAAGCCTGTATTCATTACGGCCAACCCAGAAAAAGCCGGCCAGTCGTGGTGAACTTGGTGTCATCTGTGGAGGACGGGGCATGGAGGAGACACAGAGTTTTGACCTATCAGTGCATTCACATAATATGGCCACTATGAATCCTGATGCCCGGGCAGGTACCTGTTGAGCAATAGCCACGATCCTTACGTTCTGGACAGCGGTGCACGGATAGCGGTTATAGGTGGCGGGCCTACGGGTTCCTTCTTCAGCATCTTCGCTCTCAAGATGGCAAGGATGCTGGGCAAGGACCTGGAGATAACCATCTTTGAGCCCAAGGATTTTGCCAAGGATGGTCCCGGCGGCTGCAACCGCTGCGGCGGGATCATTTCGGAGCTCCTCGTTCAGACCCTTGCGATAGAAGGGATCAACCTTCCTGATTCTGTGGTCAGAAAGGGCATCAATTCCTACCGTCTTCACACGGAACATGGCAGCGCTTTCATTGCTACTCCGGCATTGGAAAAGACCATCGCAACTGTTTACCGGGGGGGCGGTCCCAAAGGCATAATGGGAGACAATCTGGAAAGTTTCGATCGGTTCCTTCTCTCCCAGGCAGTCGAAGGAGGGGCGGTCCACCAGCCTGTCCGCGTCGATTCCATTGAATGGAAAGACGGAAAACCCGTTCTGTTTTCGAAGAAGAGTGAGATGATGCAGGCTGACCTCGTGATAGGGGCATTCGGCGTCAACAGTACAGCGGGCAAGTTGTTTCATGAGCTCGGATTTGGGTATCATGAGCCCTCTACGGTGACGGCAGCCATTGCAGAGATCAGCATGGGAGAAGAAAAGGTTGCGGAGTATTTCGGCAATTCAATCAATCTGTTCCTGCTGCCCGACAAGGGAATAAAGTTCGCTGCCATGATCCCCAAGGGTTCATACGTTACCCTTTGTATTTTGGGCAGCAAGCTGGACGGCGAGGTCGTCAGAAATTTTCTGTCCAGGCCTATGGTAAAGGCGGTTCTCCCCGGGGAGGGAACCTATAGCGTGCCTTGCAGCTGTCTTCCCAAAATGAATATAGGAGCCCCAAAGGTGCCATTTACCGACAGGATCGCCATGGGAGGGGATGCCGGTTCCACGCGGCTGTTCAAGGATGGGCTTGGCGCTGCATATCTCATGGGCAAGGCAATGGCAAAGACCGCCGTGTTCGAGGGGGCAGGGAAAGAGCATTTTCAGAGAGGGTACTATCCGGTCTATAAAAGCATCATCCATGACAACCTGTTCGGGTCGGTGCTGTATTTCGTCATAGACCAGTACCGGTCGTTCGACGTCCTGACGCGTGCCATGCTCAGGACCGTTGAACTGGAACAGGGGAGGTCGCATGACACCACAAAGATCCTCAGCAGCATTCTGTGGGACATGTTCACCGGCAATGAACGGTACAAGAACGTCTTCATGAAGTCGATGAAGCCGAAGATGCACATCAACATGTGGGAGGGACTGTTCAAGAGTCTGTTCCGTGGAGGGAGTCCATGAAAGAGGGAGAACTGGGCAGGACGTACGCCAGCGGCGAGATCATCTTTAGTGAAGGTGAAAAAGGCGAGGTCATGTATGTGATCCAGGCCGGGAAGGTGAACATTATGAAGAATACCCCCTCCGGCGAGCTTACCCTTGCTACGCTCGACAGCGGGGACATATTCGGCGAGATGGCGCTCTTCGACAAGATGCCCCGCTCCGCGACCGCAAAGGCTTTGGGGAATGCCCGGATCCTGAGCATCGACAAGAAGAAGCTGTTTAGCACGATCAGCCATGATCCCACCCTCGTTTTCAAGATGCTGGAGACCATGAGCAAGAGGATCCGCCTGCTCAACGAAGAACTCTCGAAACTGAAGAAGACGAAAAGCGCCCTCGTAAATCTCTGCTGCGATGTCGACGAGGTCTGCTCCATGATCCTTGAAGAAGCCCGGAAGACGGTCCAGGCAGACAATGGGTCGGTTATGCTCGTCAATGACGACAGTGCGCTCGCGATCACTGCAGCCTTCGGGAAAAAATCCGAGCAGCGCGTGCTGATGAAGTCCGGTCACGGAATAGCCGGCGACGTTCTCAGGACCGGGAGGGCCGAGATGGTGAACAATGTGAGCATGGATGCGCGCTTCGTTCAGGGCAAGGTCCAGATACGGTCTATGCTCTGTGTGCCGCTGAAGTGCAATAACAATATCCTCGGAGTGATCAACATGAGCAATACATCAGAGAGGATGTTCGGCATGGATGATCTCAAGGCGATCAGCAATATTGCGATGTACGCGGCCATAGCCGTTCAGAACGCCGTAAACCTCGCAAATCTCAAGAACGCTGCGGAAGAGGTCCTGAAGCACGCGGCGATCGTTGGTTGAGGGGATCTTATGGCCGGGCAGATGAAGAGCGGGGAAGGATGGCGACAGTTCACTTCAGGAGGGACGATATGCAGAAGAAAGCTCACAGGGCAAATAACTGGGGGCGCATGAAGGGAGGCGGATCATGAAAAAGGCAGCGAAACCCCGCCTTCCCCTTCAGGCGAAAATGGCATGTTCAGGTTTGAATATCCTGCTCGCCCTGGGCAACAAGCTCCTGTCGAGTGCGCTTAGAGAATCATTGATGAACTGCAGCTGCAATCATGACGGACATGTGCGCGTCCTTGTCCCTACAAACGGCGGCGATGTCAATGATTTCCTGAGCAATGATGTGATCCTGGTTGACCATATCACGCATGCCAAGCTGCCCGCAGAATGCTTTGAGCGCTCGAAGGTCTTGATTGTGGACAACGGTCTGGATAAAGAGACGATCGCCACCCTTTTTATTACCGGAAATATCAAGGGGGTTGTCGATTCACATTGTGATATCAACCTGCTCTGCAAGGCGATCAGGGTAGTGCACGAAGGCCAATTGTGGATCGACAACGGAACCGTCAAGATGCTCCTCAGCCGAAACATTTCAAGAAGAGCGACGCAGGGCATCCGGCTGACCGATCGAGAAACGTCCATCGTTGATCTGGTAAGGGAAGGCCGGAGAAATAAGGAGCTTGCGGCGATGCTCTGCATCAGTGAACAGACGGTCAAGACCCATCTGAACAGGATATTCCGGAAATTGGATGTAAAGAATCGGACCGAATTAATAGGCAAGGTCGCCGACATGGCGAACGCAAAGGACGCTGCATACTCTGATTGACAACATGTGCCTGTCTCTCACGACCCCGGCCTGAGTCTTTTCCTTTCAAGAACGCTCCATCCGTCTCCATGGTATCCTCCCTGCTGCAGGCCCGTATCGATCACGGCTGTTAGTTTATGTGAACGTGTAACCATCGCTCTCCACGGAAAACAATGATCAGTCGCAGGTTCAGGCAAAAGTGACGACCTCGCATCCAATGGTATTAATACTAATTAAATTTCTCTTTTCACCCCGATGGGTGATTGCATAATGGCGCTGCCTAAGGAATAATCTTAGGAAAATAAGACGGCACGTGTTGCTCTCTGCTGAGCGAAGCAGCGGCGGACATTGATAGCTGTCAGAAAAGAAGTCAGCATACGGGGAAACGATGCGCAGAAAGAATTATCAGTGGAACTTAACCGGTTTATGCGGCAGAATGCTCGCCGCATAAACCGGTTTTTTGTTTGCCTAATCAGTTAATAAATCGAGTTTGTTTGAGGGGGGCGAGATGAAAAAAAATGGAAATCTACTGGCTGGTTTATTCCTGTTTGTAATTCTCATGGTGTCGGGAACGTCGTATGCGGTGGATCTCAATGTTCCTACACCATATCCTACAATCCAGAGTGCAATAGACGCTGCACAGGTTGGAGACACGGTGTTTGTCGCAGCCGGTACGTATAACGAAAATATCACGATGAAAAGCGGGATAAACGTCGTAGGCAACAGTCCTGCGGATACGATTATTGTTGGTCAAACCATTAATCCAAATCCTAATTTTATATGGGCTGCAGTCAGGTTTGATGGTATTGACTGCGCTGTTTTGAAAAATTTCACCATTACACAAAGTCCAATATCAGATGGCCTTCGAAGTGTAGAGTTTGTTGGTTCAACCAACTCCTCCGCTGTTTTGCAGAACTGCATACTTTATGGCAACGGTGCTACTGGCTACTATGGAATCTTTATCCTGGATCCGGCGAAGCCTTCCATCATAAATAACACGATTGTGGGTAAAAGTGTTGGTGAACAGGGGATTTATATAGGCAACTGCCAGACAAATACTTTTATCGCAAACAATATTATCACGGGATTTACGCTATTCGGGATCCATGTTTTTAATGATCCTGTCAATAGTTGCGATACGTCGCCAAGCACTGCGCCATCTGTCATGTACAATGATGTTGTCTCCAATGGCGCAAATTACTCCGGGTTAAGCGACCCTACGGGAACTGGCGGCAATATTTCCGCAGACCCAATGTTCGTTGACAGCGGCAATGGCAATTATCACCTCTATGCTTCTTTTGCTGTAGCTCCTCCGGTGCTTTCTCCGTGTATAGGTGCCGGTTACCCTAACGGAGAATTCCAGAATTCCGATGGTGGGTTTGACATGGGTGCGTTCGGCGGTGGCGGAAATTCCCTTCTCGATCTTTCTAAATTCGGTGCGGGGAGTGGAGCAGTTACAAGCTCGGGAGGTACATGGTTAGATTTTTATCCTTTGACTGCTATACCTAACGTTCAACTGGATTGTCCGTCTTCCTGTGATGGCTTTGTACCTTATCCGGATCCATGCGCATCGTGCAGCAGTTATTATACGGCTGGTTCTCTGATCGCCCTCACGGCTTCGCCAGAAACAGGGTCTTCCTTTGCAGGATGGTCGGGGTGCGGATGTGCAGGGACAGCACCAACATGTGATAAGCGGTATTTTGCAGGCTATGTGCCCGTACAGGCGACTTTTGCTATCAACACCTATACCGTAACGCCGTCGGCAATGGGGGGTGGGTTAATAAGTCCATCGAATCCGCAGACTGTCAACTATAACGGAATAACATCATTCACTGTTACGCCCAACGCCGGTTATCACATCGTAGATGTGACGGGGTGTGGTGGGCAGCTCAGCGGCAACACCTATGTAACCGGCCCAATCACAGCAGATTGTGTGGTAGAAGCGTCTTTTGCCATAAACACTTACACTGTAACTCCGATGGTAGTGTCAGGTGTTGGAAGCCTAAGTCCATCGGTTCCGCAGACCGTCAACTATAACGAAACAGCATCATTCACTGTGACGCCTTATAGTGCCGCCTGGTATATATCTTCAGTGACCGGGTGCGGCGGATCACTTTCAGGAAACTCTTATGAGACTGGTCCAGTCACAGCTGATTGTACGGTGACAGCCACATTTAGTCCATGCGAATATTCTGCTTCACCAGGCACGTTTACATTTGATGA
>VEOY01000163.1 GCA_012026685.1 Nitrospirota bacterium | reverse complement strand
CGGTCCGCAGCCGGACTTTCACCGGAAAGACAGCTTCATCATCGACTGCTGACATCGCCTGTTCATCGGGAATAGGCCGGACACTTCACAAACAGACTGCATCGACAAGATAACCATATGGCAAACTGGCATCCGGCGCGCATAGCCCAAATCAGCCATTGTCATGGCCGCCTGTCGTGCAGGTGTTCTTTTACAGGGTGCCGGCACTCTGTTTATTCGGCATCCAGCCTATTCCCGATTCGGAGTGGCTGAACACCTCACAAACAGACTGCATCGACGAGATGCCCGATAGGGCAGACCCGGTTCGTGAGAGGCATGTGTCAGGGCGTGGAAAGGTCTTCCAGGGCCTTGAGAATATCCTTTCCTCCTACATATTTATTTCTTTCCGAGCCCTTTACGATAACGACAGCGGGCGTTGCGTTCACCTTGTCCGTTTTCAGGGATTCGTTGTAGAACCCGCGAAAGACTGCTCGTGCCTTGTCCCGGTCGGGTTTGACCGCGATTCCCTTTGACTTCAGCAGGGCGATGGCTCCGGCCTGGTCCAGTTTCTGTCCAGCCGCGTCGAACAGCAGATCTCTTACCCTGACTGCTGTTTCCAGGTCGTTGCCCGAAACAGACCACGCGTAGAGAAAAACTTCAGCGTATTCAAGAGACCCCTTGTGAAGCGGCACATCGACAAAGTGTATGCCAGCTTTGTCCTTCAGTTTGACCAGAAGAGCGTTCACCTGCACGTCTATCTTTCTGCAGTACGGGCAGAAATAATCCGAATAGACGATGACTTTCACCCGGGCCTTTTCGGAGCCGAACTGCGGATACGGCTCATCGGCATACGAGGGGATGATCGAGCCGTTGAACGTGAAAGAGGTGAAAAGCAGGCCGGCCGCGATCAGAGCGATGACGACCCATTTTTTCAGGTGCCCGGCAACCAGGAAGAACAGGACAAGGAAGAAGAACCCCGATACAAGACATTTCGGGCAATAGACGTTGTTTTCGACCTGAAACTTTATGAGGATCAGTTCAGCCCCCGCGCCCAGGGACGCAACAGCGGTGATTGCCTTCATGAGTCTTTCTTCAGGGTAGAATTTCTTGTGCACAAGGAGCAATACCAGAAGCAGGGAATAAAAAAGGATGCCGAAGATATTCAGGTCAATGCCGAGGATATCTCCTTCAATAAAGGCGCACAGCGAGGCGCAGAGCTGGCCGATGACAATGGCGATGATGGACAAGGCCGGCAGGACCCATAGTCTGTTCCGCAGGCCTGATATAATTATTGCAGCGTTCATCCGAATCCTTTCTGATAAGCCAGGTTATTTCATTTTTGAAGGCAGAGTGATCGTTCTGCCCGCCACCATAAAAGCTCCCCTGCCGCGATGATGCATTGTCCGGGGGTCTTTTCGTGCCGGGTCGATCCACGCCTTGAGCACCTCAAGAATGAAGAAGTTGTACTTTGCCACCATCCTGCTATCGACGACCCTGCATTCAAGGTTCGCATAACACTCGTCGATAAGCGGTACGCTGATGCGCGAGGCGGGTTTCTGCGTGAGCCCGAAATTCGTGAACTTGTCGGTCTTTCTCCCGGAGGTGTTCCCGCAGCCCACTACCTTGTCCGCCAGTTCCATCGCAGGGATATTGATCGCGCATTCCCCGGTCGCCTTCAGGATGTTGAACGAATAGTTCCGGTTGCTGATCACGCAGCCCACGAGCGGCGGCTCGAACTCCATCATCGTATACCACGACATGGTCATGATATTCGCACGCTGTTTCCTCGCCGTTGTGACCATCACGACCGGTCCCGGTTCGAGCAGACCATAAACTTTAGACAGTGCAAGGACTCTTTTTGACATATTAACGTGCCGTAGACCCGGAAGACGGTATTTTCAACATTCTGTGTTCACCTTCACTTTTTAGGATATCCGACTGACTGGGCCGGGATGATCTTCTGACCGGGCCGCAGGTTCATTGTCTTTGCCGGTGTCTGTCTGTCGATCGAGGCACGGATTCATTTCTGATAATACCCCATCGCCTCGGGAAGCAGTTTTTCGATATCGGCGATCCGTTTGCCGTCTGCCGGATGGGTGCTGAGGAATGCAGGGGGGGAAGCCCCCTTCTTGCCTGCCGCCATCCGCTTCCAGAAGCTGACCGCTTCCCGGGGGTCGTAGCCGGCCATTGCCATGAAGATGAGCCCCAGGCGGTCGGCTTCCGACTCCTGGATCCTGCTGTACGGAAGCAGTATGCCCACCTGCGAGCCGACGCCGAATGCGGTCATGAAGAGGTCATGCGTCTCCTTTGACTTCTCTGCCAGGGCCACTGATAATGCCACCCCGCCCATCTGCGTCACCAGTCCCTGGCTCATCCGCTCATTGCCGTGCTCGGCGATCGCGTGCGATATCTCGTGGCCCATGACGACTGCCAGGCCGTCCTCTCCCGCTGCAACCGGCAGGATACCCGTGTAGACCACGACCTTTCCTCCGGGCATGCACCAGGCGTTGACCGCATCATCCTTCACGAGATTGAATTCCCACTTGTATCCGGTCAGATGGTCAGACATGTTCTGCCGGGAAAAATATTGTTCCACAGCATGCTGGACCCGCCTGCCCACCCTGCTGATCATCTGTGCCTCCGGTGTGCCGGTGATGACCTCATGCTTCTTCATGAAGTCACTGTATTCATTGAAGCTCATGCTCATAAGCGTCCCTGAAGGCACAATGCTCAACTGCTGCCTCCCGGTGATCGGTACGGTCTGGCACGAAAGAACGAACAACAGCACAGTAAGCACGGCAAAGAAAAGTCTTCTCATGGCTCATCACCTCATGTATCATTCACGGAAAATGTACGGTGCAGCAGACCTGCTTTGATTATCCGACAGACTTCTGCATGTGTCAATCTCTGTTGAAATGCGGCACTGTCACAGCCGTCCTTTTGAAATTTGTCCCGGGCCTGTGATAGTGTACCAGTGGGGTGCTGCAGGGGTGCATACGGGTATCGCTCTTTCTTGTTTTCCCGTGCGTTTTGGCCGATTTTCTATTTCAGAGTTTGACGTCAGATGAAGAAATCCCATAAGAGGAACGAAAGCTCCGGAGCGGACCGTCTTCGGTTTCCCGAGGACGAGGCGAGATACCCATGGCTTTCCCTGCTCCTTGAGGGCCTCGCCGTGTTCGATAAAGGTACTGCACTTGGAATACAGCGGGCCAGAAGGAAACAGAACCGGCCGGTTGCCTGCAGGGAGCGTTGCGGCAACTGCTGCCGGACCAATACCGACATTCCGGTCTATCCCCTGGAACTCGCTGGCATCTGCTGGTACGTTATCGAAAAATTGAAGGGTCCCCTTCGTGAGACGCTGAAGGCACAGCTGGCTGGCCATGAGGGCAAACCTCCATGTCCCTTTCTCATAGACGACGGCTGCTCCATTTATCCTCTGCGGCCGGGCGTCTGCAGGCTGTTTGTGGTATTCGGAAAGCCCTGCGGTCCAGGGGAAGACGCCTACCATACCCGCAGGCCGGATGTGCTTACGCCCCTCGAAGAATTCAAGAACCAGGCCTTTTTTATCATGCTCCCCTTCTACGGCATCACTAAGGATGAGGACAGGGTCCGGGCAGTAAAGAACGGGGTTATCCATAGCCGTGTCCAGAATCTCCAGGAATGGGACTGGAAGAACCTGGCACAGAAGATGGAAGATCACGACAGACGGGCGACCACGGATCGTGCGGTTGATGACGCCAAGAGTGAAACCGTCGCCTGACCGGAGCTGCCCTTGTCTGCGGGGTGCTTGAAGCGACGGCTTAGGGAAACGACAGGTACCCGTCAGGCGACAGGCTGGTCGCCAGCATTACCATGTTGATATTATGATGCTCCCTCCACGTGGCGGATCTGCGGTTTTTTTCGCTGAGCCAGAATGCGTTGATCGTCTCGTTCAGCTGAAGATATTTCTCGAAGCTCCGGAGAATTGAAGCGACGGATGATTTCCGGAAGGCATCGGGTCGTTCCTCTACCCATCCTTTCAATTTCCTAACAGCCTGCAGTCCGATGGACAGGCCAAGTTCCCGAAATGCGAGCCGGTAATCAGCGGGCAGCCGCAGGGATCCGCTATCGAATGCCTGCAGGCTCGCGATCGAATCCTGCAATACCTTGTCAAACAAGCCGACGCCTGCACCGCTGCCTGCAAGAGTTGACCGTGCTATCCGGAAGGCGCCGGTCAGAAGGCCGCCTATGCCGAGGGCGTCGTCCGTGGCCCAGTTCTTACCTGCTCAGATTCGGGTCATGTCAGCGATCTCTCCAGCCAGGTCCTGTGAGGATGCCTGTCCCGAGCATCTTCCGGAAGTTTCCCGGAGTTCGTAATAGGTGATGAGTCCGTCGAGAGGGTCGTGGTGCCCCATGGAGGATACGAGGGGATGTGAAAGGTCGATGCTCATCTTCCAGTACAGACGCTTCTCTGTTCCATTTCGCGCGCCGTAAGCAAACCGGGCATGGACAGCCTTTGCAAGCTCAATGGCCCACCTGTTGAAGATCGGGTCGCCGGTTGCCCGGCTTACGCTGTCAAGGGCATGCATCCACTGCGTGAGGTAATGAAAATACTGGCCGTCCCGGTCCCATTCCAGCTGTTCGTCAAAGAGTTCATGCGGTCTCCGCTCATTCAACTTCTTGCCGATCCTGAGGCCGCCTGCTGTGGGATATTTTCTGCCCTCTTCTTCGCTGAGCCCGCTGATCCAGCCGGTGCGCGCGTCATCCCGACGGTGCCTCCCCAGCACCGCGTGCACCTGACTGACCAGGTTAAGGGCGAGACGCCGGTACTGCTCATCCCCGGTCTGCATGTATAGTCCGAGGAAGTTACAGACCGCGAAGGCGTCGGTCCATAGATAGCGCTCCGGAGAGACACCCGCCGGAGAAAGCCCGGTCCTCTCCGCAAAATCGAGCATGATCCCGCGGACGGTTATTCCTGTGGTCCCAGGTGTTTCCATATGCTTATAGTATAGTAAAGATCACGGCGGTCCGGGATGGGCCGTACGGGGAAAATGATCCGATTGTTCGTGCAGGTTCTGCGATGTGAGGTGAAAAGCGATCAGTTGTTTTTCATGAGCAGATCACAGACCATGCGGATGAGGGTATTTCGCTCGAAGGGTTTCTGAATGCACTCGGTTATGCCGGCGTTATACAGGTCTTTCCAGTCGGAACCGAGGGGATAACCGCTTATGGCAAGGATCTTTACGGACGGGTTCTTTGCCTTGATGATCCTGCTCATGCCTACGCCGTCCAGCTCCGGCATCACAAGGTCAGTGATGATCAGACGTATGGAATTCTTGTTCTTCTCGTAGACCTCGAGCGCTTCCTTGCCGTTTTCCGCGGTGAACACCGTGAAGTTGAGTTTGGTGAGAAGCTTCCGGATCATGGTCCGGATCGCCTCGTAATCCTCCACAACGAGGATGCCCGCATGCTGACCGTCCAGGAACTCGGTCTGGAATGTCGGAGCGGGCTGCGATTCAGCCGCAGCGCAGGCCGGCAGGTAAATGGTAAAGATGCTTCCGCTGCCTGTCTCGGACTGCACATCTATAAAGCCCCCATGCTGCCTGATGATCCCGTATACCTGGGACAAACCGAGGCCTGTTCCGCTTCCGGTCTCCTTTGTCGTGAAAAAAGGCTCAAAGATGTGCGACAGTATCTCTGACGGCATGCCGCATCCTGTATCAGCTACGGAAAGAACGACCCAATTGCCGTCCGGCATGTCCGGCATGGGCCGATCATCAGAATGCAGGACTGTTCTGGCCGCCAGCGACACCGTCAGCCTTCCGCCCTGCGGCATGGCGTCACGGGCATTCAGTACGATGTTGGTCAGCACCTGATGGATCTTTGCCGGGTCTGCGCGTACGAAATACTCTCCGGGGTCGTACAGGAGGGAGATGCTGATATTCTCCTGGATCGTTCTCCTGATGAATTTCGAAAATTCGTTCAGGAACGCCGACATTTCCATGGGCCGTAATTCGCTGCTCGATTTTCTGCTGAAGTCGAGGATCTGACGTATCAGATATGCGGCCCGCAGCCCGCTCTGACGTACTGCCTCCAGTATTTCCCTGTCCGCGCTTCCGATCGTGCTCTCAGCGAGTATGACCTCGGTAAAACCGATGATGCCGGTCAGGGTGTTATTGAAGTCATGGGCGATGCCGGCGGCAAGCTGTCCGACGGCGGCCAGCCGTTCCTGTGTCTGCAGTCTGTCCTGCAGGCTCTTCTCTTCGGTCACATCCTTGATGACAAGCACCATGCCCTTGTCGGCTGCTGCCTGTCCGATGACACTGCTGCCGATCCTGTAGATCGCGTGACGGGGGCTGCTTACCGTGATCTCGCGCCAGACCGTTGTCTGCGCCTCAGCAAAGAGCTTCCGGACAGACATGCCCGACATATTCTTCAGGGTCTCCCCTACGCCCGCGGAGGAGAGGACCTTCAGATATTCCTTGCCGGTCGTGTTGGCAAGGATAATGCGACACTCGGTGTCAAGGAGCACGACCCCTTCAGGGATATGTTCTACGAGCGTATTCAGCGTGGAAAGGATCTTCCTGAGTTCCTCCTCGGCATGCGTCCGTTCGGCTATCTCGGTCTGGAGACGGCTGTTAACCGCGACAATGTCCGCTGTCCGTTCCCTGATCCTGCCTTCCAGTTCTTCCTGGGCCTTCAGGAGTTCTCCTTCGACCCGCTTGCGCTCCGTCACCTCAGCCAGGGCCTGGTCGCGCATGGCGCGGTAGTCACGGATCCTCTGTGTCAGGTCGGTCACGTCCTGGATCGAAAGGAGGGCGTAATATCCGTTGTCAACGAGGGAAGGGGTTGCCGTGACCGTCGACTGCTGGATCTGCAACTGCCCGTTCCACGATCTGACAGGAATGAGCTGTCCGTGGATCTGGGCGGAAAAAATGGTCGGAGGTCCTCCCTGAAAGATATCGCGGAGCCTGTCGGAAAATTTGGCGGCTGCCAGGTGGGGAAAATGTTCCCGTATGTCGGTGCCTACGATGCGGGTCCGCGGCAGTTCTGTCCAGTCTTCAAGGCATGAGTTCCAGAAAAGGACGGTGTGGTCACGCTTGAGGAGCAGTGCGCCGACCGGCACTTGATCGAGGACGCTGAAATGATGACGGACAAGTTCGATCTCGTTCACGTACGGATCACTGCCTCAGGTCCCTGTCTATCGCCAGTATCAGCGAGCCGAACGATTTTGATTCGAAGAGCAGGACGATATTGCCCTCGATCATGTACTCCTCGACCGCGAATCGGGTGTGGGCAAGAAGGATCATGATCTCATTTCCGGCAACGCCGGCTGCGAGCATGTGTTCAAGACTGTCCTCGACATATGTCGGCAGCGAATAATCGATGTGCTGTTTGAGGACGTTCGCGACAGATCCCATAACGCCGTTGATCACGATATTGCCCACTTCATTGAGCGTGCCGACCCTTACGGAATCAAGGTCGGGGGTATCGGTTTCCTCTCTGACGAGGAGTGAAACCAGCTTTGCCGCGCTGTCCGGCGGAAAGACGAGAGCTGCCGTGCCGGCAAAGGAGCCCTTGAAGCCCAATTTGACCGCTGCCAGCCTGCCATGTCCGATGCGTTCGACCTCGTCATTCAGCTCGCTGAGAGTGAGGACCTTGATGTGAGGCACCTGAAGGCTGATCTTGCATTCGATCATGCTGCTCAGAACGCCGGAAGCCCGTCCGACGCCGATATTGATAAGTTCTTTCAGCGCATCGATCTGCTCTTCGGTAAGTATCATGACTGGCCTGCTCCGGTGCGGTTCGTCACCCGTGCAATGGCACTGAAGAGATCGCTTTCTTTGGGCGGCTTATGGAGTACCTCCGCGGCGCCGAGTTCCATGCATTGCCGCTGCACGCTTTCCTGTATGTCAGCAGTGATTATGATGACCGGCGAAGTGGAGTTTCGTTCGCGCAGGGCGCCGAGGATCTTCAGTCCGTCCATTCCGGGCATGATGATATCGAGCAGAATCGCGTCAAAGGGCTGCGAGGACGCAAGCTGAAGACCCTTTATGCCGTCCTCTGCTTCCTGGATGGTGTGGTTCTCTTTGTTCAGGATTGCCCGGAGCTTTCCCCGCATGAACGAAGAATCATCAACGATCAGTATTGAAGCCATTTTTTCCCCCTCCAAGATGATGCATGCTTCAGTGAACCGTTATTCCATATACTTAAAGATCGTACATTATTTAATAGGAAAAGATGATTTTTTTCAAGCCTCTCCGGTTGAAGGAAATAATTATCATGACGCTGTATGCCGGGCTTTATCGATAATTGATCATCTCTTTTCGGATTCCTTTTTGCCGGTCAGGGAACCGGCGTAATGGGTCAGGCCTTGATACTTTGTGGTATTATTAATGTCTTATGGAACAGCGTCTGCAAAAGATCATCGCGGAAATGGGCATCGCCTCGCGAAGAAAGGCCGAGGAGATCATCATGGAAGGCCGCGTCACCGTGAACGGCAAGGTGGCCGAGATCGGCATGAAGGCCGATCCCCTGAGGGATCATATCAAGGTCGACGGCAAGCTGCTGACCACGCCGGAGAAAAAGGTCTATTATGTCTTTAACAAGCCCCGGGGCGTAGTGACCTCCATGAGCGATCCTCAGGGAAGACCGACGGTGAACGAGTATCTCAGAGGCATAAAACAGAGGGTCTTTCCTGTAGGAAGGCTCGACTTTGATTCGGAAGGAATGCTTCTGCTGACCAATGACGGTGATTTTGCCTATGCCATCCTCCATCCATCGAAGAAGATGCCGAAGACCTATCTCGTAAAGGTAAAGGGCGTTCTCGAGGAAGAGGAGATGGAAAAGCTCAGGAAAGGCATCAGGATCGACGGCAGGATGACGGCCCCGGCAAAGGTCAGGAAGCTGAAGAAGACCGAGAGCAATTCATGGATAGAGATGACGATCCATGAGGGCAGAAAACGGCAGATCCGGAGGATGCTCGAACGGGTCGGACATCAGGTGATCCGACTGATGAGGATCCGCATAAACGGGATCGAGATGGGGCCTCTTGAACCGGGAAGTTACAGGAAAATCACTACGCAGGAGATGGATGCGATCATGAGAGAAATCAGTGCAGGAGAGGGTGCATGAGGAGGGACAGGCAGTGCGGAGAAGTGCGGGGATCTGATATCGGTTCCACAATCACCATAGCCGGGTGGGTCTTCCGGCGAAGGGACCACGGCGGACTGATCTTTATTGATCTGAGGGACCGGAGCGGCATCTGCCAGGTGGTCTTCAGCCCCGATGTCTCGGGCGATGCCCATGAAAATGCGCACGACCTGCGTGCCGAATATGTCATAGCGGTCACCGGAGAGGTCCGGAAACGGCCGGAAGGGACCGAAAATCCCGGCCTTCCTACCGGGCTTGTCGAGCTGTACGTCAGGGAGCTTGAGGTGCTGAATGAGGCAGCACCGCTGCCCTACAGCATGGAAGAGGCCGCCGAAGCAGGTGAGGCGCTGCGGCTCAAACACCGGTATCTCGACCTGAGAAGGCCCGAGATGCAGCAGAACATGATTACCCGCCACAGGGTCACAAAGCTCATGCGCGATTATCTCGATGAGCGCGGCTTCCTGGAGATCGAGACCCCGATGCTCACCAAATCAACTCCTGAGGGGGCGCGCGACTATCTCGTGCCGAGCAGGCTCAACCCGGGCTTCTTTTACGCGCTGCCCCAGTCCCCGCAGCTTTTCAAACAGATCCTGATGGTGGCAGGCCTTGAAAAATATTTCCAGATCGTGAAGTGTTTCCGTGATGAAGACCTCAGGGCCGACCGTCAGCCGGAGTTCACCCAGATCGACCTTGAGATGTCATTTGTCGACAGGGATGATGTGATGGAGCTGATCGAGGGCATGGTGAAGAAGCTCTTCAAGGGCGTTCTGGACGTGGACATCGAAATTCCCTTCCGGAGGCTGAGCTATCAGGACTCCATGGAGCGGTTCGGCAATGACAAGCCGGACATGCGCTTTGGGATGGAACTTAAGGATATGGCTGACCTCGCGGCAAAAGGTACCTTCAAGGTATTTCTCGACGCGCTGCAGTCCGGAGGCCTGGTGAAGGCGATCAAGGGGAAGGGCATGGCAGGTATATCGAGGAAGGATATCGACCTCCTGACCCAGGAGGCGCAGTCATACGGAGCAAAGGGCCTTGCATGGATCAAGGTGAAGAACGGGTTCGAGTCTCCGATCGCGAAGTTCTTTCCTGAAGATGTGCTGAAGGCGATGGCAGAGAGGCTCGATGCAGGAGATGGCGACATGATGCTCTTTGTGGCCGACAGGCCAAAGGTCACCTTTGATGTCCTGAGCAGGCTGAGGCTCGAACTTGGCAGGAGACTGAACCTGATACAGCCGGGGTACTGCTTTGTCTGGATCACCGACTTCCCGCTTCTTGAATGGGACGAGGACGAGGGCAGGTTTCAGGCCATGCACCACCCGTTCACCTCGCCCCTTGACGGGGATGTCACCAGGATGCTGGACGGCGACCTTACGGACCGGAAACTGCTTGGTTCATTGACAGCAAAGGCCTATGACATCGTACTGAACGGGTTTGAGATCGGCGGCGGAAGCATCAGGATCCATAACCAGAAGGTGCAGAGGCGGATGTTCGAGCTCCTGAACATCCCTGAGGAGGACGCCCGGACGAAGTTCGGATTCCTCCTTGACGCGCTTCAGTACGGCGCTCCCCCGCATGGCGGTCTCGCTCTCGGTCTCGACCGGCTGGTGATGCTGATGGTCGGAGCGACATCGATCCGGGATGTTATCGCCTTTCCGAAGACACAGAAAGCGTTCTGCATGATGTCAGGAGCCCCATCTGTCGTCGAGCCGAAACAGCTCAAGGAACTGCATATCAAGACAGATGTGGTCACCGAGGAGAAGAACTGAAATCCGGGGAGACTACGGAGCGGGGGGAAAATCAGGATAGTGCTTTCTGCAGCAGTCCTCGCATAGGCCGTGAGTGAACTCCAGATCGAGATGGTCACTGAAATATTCCTCCAGGCTCTGCCAGTAGTTGTTGTCGGTCCGTATCTTCTTGCACCAGGCACAGATCGGCAGTAGTCCTCTCAGCTGCAGAAGCTCGGTTATATCTTCAAGAATGAGCAGGGAGAGCATCTTGCCCTGAGACCGGAACGGTGATGCGGTGACCAGTACCTGGATATTTTTCTTGCCCTTGTCCCGTGTCAGAGTCATTGCCGCCTTCTTCCTGCTCACCTTTTTCCCCCGGAACGCCTTTTAGACGGAGTTCCTGATAACGCATTCGCCGCATGCAGGAGAGTGTCCGCAGCCCTCCGGGTTTTCTGAGGCATGCAGGCAGTGAAGGGCCTCTCCGCTGCGTTTCATGAAGACGTTTTCACCGCTCCGGCCAAAGGACACTGAAGCCGCGCTGTTCAGGTACAGGATCTTTACATCCTTGTCGACAACAAAGAGCGGTGACGGCACGGCATTCAGTATGTTCGCAAAAAAATCCAGACTCGAGAAGGGCTGACTCATGCAGATGCCTCCAAAAAACGCGCGGCAATTCGTCTCATTATAGTATGCCGGCGAGCCGATTACAACGGGTAAAATCCTTTTTCTCCCTATTTCCCGGGTTCAAAAGAAACAAAATATGATAGAATACGGCAATGAGAATGCTCCTGGTAGAAGATGAGAAGGGCGTAGCGAATTTCATCAAGAAGGGTCTTGAGGAAGAGCTTTATACCATCGATCATGCGGAGAACGCTGAGGACGCCCTCTCGTTTGTTGGTGCCAACCAGTATGACCTGATCATCCTTGACATCATGCTCCCGGGCATGAACGGTCTTGACCTCTGCAAGGAGATACGGAAAAAAGGCGTACAGTCTCCTGTCATGATGCTCACGGCGCGCGATACGATCGATGACAAGGTGACAGGCCTGGACAGCGGCGCAGACGACTACATGACGAAGCCGTTCTCGTTCGAGGAGTTTCTCGCCAGGATCCGCGCACTTCTGCGCAGGAAGCAGGATAAGCTCACCGAGCTTACCTTCGGGAACCTGAAGATCGATACGCTTGCCCACCGGGCCTTCGCTGATGGAACAGAGATCATGCTCAGGCCCAAGGAATACGCTATCCTGGTCTATCTTCTCCGGACCCGCGGCCGCGTGCTCTCCCGTACGCAGATCCTCGAAAACGTCTGGGGTTATGATTTCAATCCCAATACGAACATCGTTGATGTCCACATCAAAGCGCTCAGGGAAAAACTTGACGAGGTGAACATTCAGAACCTGATCCGGAGCGTCCGCGGTGTCGGCTATATGATCGACAGCTAAGCCTCCCGCGGGCATCTCGCCATGATCGTTCCGACAAAAAAACGTCTGACCATCATATTTACCTCCGTTATCCTCCTGTTCACGATCATCATTCTGGGCATCAGTTACGTGTTCATTCATCAGAGCATTACCAATGTGGCAAAGAACCACATGAAAGAGGATATACGGACGGAACTTCTCGATCAGTACCGGCGCTCCGGGATAGACCCTGTCAGCAAGATGTGGAGCGTGCATCTTTTCGAGATCCTGAATTCTTCCGGCTCGGTCGTTGTGACCTCGCAGAGTACGGGTCCCTTTTATCCCGAGCTCAACCGGCAGATGCTGCAGAAGGCATACAGGGGCAAGCAGGGGTTCGAGTACCGCAACATCAACGGCGAGGACTATCTGATATCGTATTTCCCCCTTGACGGGAAATATGTGGGAAGGGCGGCACTCTCGCTGACCGATATGCAGAAGTACGAAAAGAACTTCCTTGATCTGATCCTCGTGGCCCTGCCCGGCATTTTTCTTTTTTCGTATCTTACGAGCAGATTCCTGGTCAATCATGCCATGGAGAAGATCTCCGATTTCTTTACGTTCCAGGAGACGTTTTCTTCTAACGTTACGCATGAGCTCAGGTCTCCGCTTGCGTCGCTCAAGGGCAACCTCGAGGTGACCCTCCGGAAAGAAAGGACCGCTGACGAGTATAAGGACACGCTTTCACTCAGCTTGAAAGAGGTCAATCGTATCATTTCGCTGTTGAATAACCTGTATCTGCTTGCGTCATCCAAGTTCAAGCCGCTCGACCTTTTCAGGAACCAGACTGACATCATGAGGATCATCGGCGACGTTGCACGGACATATGAAGCGGCCATGGCTGCCCGCGGCATCGTCTTTACCCTTACAGGGGCCGGTGGCCTGCTCTGCCTGTGCGACGAGGCGCTCATACGGCGGACCATCGAAAATCTCATCGACAATGCGGTGAAGTATACGCCTGACAACGGTTCCATAAGTCTGGGCGCTGAGAAGGACCAGAAAAGGATATCCATTACCATAACGAATACCTGCAGGACCATCGAGAAGGATGAACTGAAGCATATCTTCGACCCCTTTTACCGCGGCAGGGCCACGGTGCAGACGAGCATCGAAGGAAAAGGCCTCGGACTGTACATATCCCGGTACATTGTCCGGTCCCATGGCGGTGATATCAGGGTGAATACCACCTACGGCAATCTTTTTTCCCTAACGGTCACCATCCCGCTGGCATAGGCCGGCACGGAGCAGCTACTTAAGATAGGTGATCTCCGGGTGAATGTTCCCCTGCCGGACAGTGATGCGCGCCAGGGTTACCGGGAGTTTGAAACGGCGAGGCCCTGCACTGCCGGGATTCAGATGAAGGACCCCGTTTTTCTCCGAGATCGACGGCATATGACTGTGGCCGCTGATGATTGCCCGGATTCCTGCTGCTCCGGGATCGAGATCGAGGCAGGATATGTCATGGATGATGTAAAAAAGCATGTTTTCTACCTGCACGGTCTCGGTAACGGACAGGCTGGCAGCCCAACGATCCCTGTCCGTATTTCCCCTGACCGCCACTACGGGGGCTAGAGCGCCAAGGGTACGCAGGACAACAGGGGAGCCGATATCGCCGGCGTGGAATATGATGTCGGATCCCGCAAGAGCCCTCATTGCCTCCGGGCGGACAAGTCCATGGGTGTCTGATATTATTCCCAGATGATGCGCTTTTTTTGACATGCCCGCTATTTTAGCAGTTCTCTGATCAAGGCTGCCGGTCAGGTGACCGGGAGCGTACCCATCCTCATAGCCGGCAGGTGAAAACAATTTCCTATCTGAAGCGGCTGCATGGTATCATTACAGTCATCAGATTTTAGTCCGACGGGACCACCCTTTGCGGGTTGTCGCCGGCTTACTGTGCATATCGGGGGATATGCTCCGCGGATGAACATCCGGAAAAAAAGGAGTTATCACAAAACGGTCAGATGGAAGAGACGCGATCTCAGATAATGTTTTTTTCTCCGATAGGAAAGGCTACTCTGGAACTGGTACGGAACCTTGGCGCCATGGCCATTTTCTTTGCAGAAGGCTCCGTCAAGATTTTTCGGAGAAAGCAGGTCCGTGAGATCGTCTATCAGGTCTTTTATATCGGGGCGAAATCGACGAACATCGTGATACTTATCGGTCTTTTTACGGGAATGGTCCTTGGCCTTCAGTTATACTACACGCTGATAAAGTTCGGTTCAGAAGGTGTCCTCGGCTCGGTGATCGCTCTCTCCCTGATCCGGGAGCTGGGTCCGGTCCTGACCGCCATCATGATCACTGCGCGGGCCGGCTCGGCCATGGCGGCAGAGATCGGCATCCTCCGTATATCGGAGCAGATAGATGCGCTCTATACGATGCGGATAGATCCGATGAGGTATATTGTCAGCCCGAGGATAGCCGCGGCCATCATCAGCTTCCCGCTGTTAACGGCATTTTTTGACCTTATCGGGATATTAGGTGGATATCTTACCGGTGTGATTCTCCTCGGGGTGGATAAAGGCGCGTATTTTTACCGGGTGCACGCGTACGTGGATTTTGTGGATATCAAGGGCGGGTTCCTGAAATCTCTCGTTTTTGCCGTACTGGTATCGACCATATGCTGTTTCCAGGGGTTCTTTACCCATATGCGTACAGACAGTTATGGAGCAAAAAGCGTCAGTCTTTCGACCACATCTGCCGTGGTGATATCATGTGTCATGATCCTTATCTCGGATTATGTCGTCACCTCTTTACTCATGTAAGGAAGCCATGGATTTACCGCTGATCGAATTCAGAGATGTCACGAAACGGTTTGGCGACCGCACCATCCTCGATAAGATGAGCCTGAAGATCTATGAGAACGAGATAACGACGATCATCGGGAAGAGCGGAACAGGGAAGAGCGTCCTTCTGAAACATATCATCGGGTTGCTTAAACCTGACGAAGGGACGATCCTGTTCAGGGGGAAGCCGGTCCATGAAATGGGAAAGAATGAATGGGATGGCTACCGGAGCCAGGTCAGCTATATGTTTCAGAACAACGCCTTGTTCGACTCCCTGACCGTATTTGACAATATTGCGCTGCCCCTCCGTCAGACGACAAATCTCAGGAAGCGGGAGGTCATGAGGAAGGTCATGACCAGGATCCAGCAGACCGAGCTCACGGAGGTGACGCGTAAATACCCCTCTGAGCTCTCCGGCGGCATGCAAAAGAGGGTGGCACTTGCCAGGGCGCTGGCTACCGACCCCCAGATCGTACTGTTCGATGAGCCGACCACGGGTCAGGACCCGATACGAAAAAATATCATCCTGAGCATGATCGCGCATTACCGGAGAAAGTTCGGTTTTACCGCCGTCTTGATCAGCCATGATATCCCCGATGTTTTTTTTATATCCGACCGGATCATCCTTCTTTGGGAAGGCAAGGCCGCGTTCCAGGGCAGCTATGAGGAATCCATGCGGCTGGACCATCCCATGATCGACGAACTCCTCCACAGCCTGGAAGGTTTTCAGGACGAACTGACGGGCCTGCTTTCAAAACAGGTCTTCAAGAACCGGTATACCATGACCTTGCAGCGGAGACAGACCGATGTGACGGTCTCCGCCATTCTGTTTACGGTTGATTTCGATCTTGCCGCTGATCTGTTCGGGGCGCCGGTGTTCGAGATCCTCAGGATCATGGGACAGAACATCAATGACTTTTTCGGGCCCTTGGGCGGCTTCTCCGCACGCCATCAGAGGAACCAGTTGCTTACCATCCTCCCCCATATCCAGCTTCCTGACGCCCAGGCGCTTCTTGATACCTTTGCGCGCCAACTGCAGGAGAAGGCCTTTTCTGATATCCAGGCCATGATACGGGCGAACATGGGAGATCACATGTGTTTAAATTTATCGGTGAAAGCAGGTATTATTGAAGGGAAGTCGACCGATGATATTGACAGGATAATAGATAAGGCAGAATCAAGTCAGAAGGTCGTTGCGGTTTACCGATGCGACCAAGGGGGTGAAGCACGTTGAAAAAATATTCGGCAGAGGCCATTGTCGGCATTTTCGTGGTGATAGGACTGGTCTGCGTCGGCTATATGACCATAAAGCTTGGCAAGGTCTCACTGTTCGGCGATGATTACTATACCGTGTATGCACGGTTCTCCTCTGTTTCAGGTCTGAAGAAAGACAGTCCTGTCCAGGTCCACGGCATTGAGGTCGGCAGAGTTGAAAAAATGACGCTCGATACCGAGAAGCAGACAGCGGTCCTCGCATTGAAGGTCCAGAAGGGCCTGACCATATATGATGATGCGATCGCTTCCATCAAGACGTCCGGACTGATCGGAGACAAATTCGTCAATATCGATCCGGGGGGCGGCGGGGAAGCGCTTAAGGCCGGGGCGTATATTACCGAAACGAACTCCCCGACGGATATGGAAGAGCTTATCAGCAAATACGCCTTTGGCGACGTCTCAAAGAAGAAGAATGATGCCAAGTAGATCATTGGAGGGTGGAATGAAGGGTTTATTGGCCGCGGTATTTGTGATGATATTTCTTGCCGCTCCTCTTGTGGCGGGTGCTGATACTCCTCTCGCGACGGTCCAGATGCATGTCAACAGCGTACTCGATGTGCTGAGGGACCCGGCGCTCAAGGGTGAATCGATGAAGAAGCGCAGGCAGGACCGGATCAGGACCATATCCGAGAAGATGTTCGATTTTGCCGAACTGTCCAAGAGGACGCTGGCCCAGAGCTGGAATGGCTTTAATGACCGGCAAAAAAAGGAATTCATCGAACTCTATAAATCGGTCCTTGAGAGCGCCTATATAGACAAGATCATGGCGTATACTGATGAAAAGGTCGTTTTCCAGAAGGAATCGGCGCTCAGCGATAAGACATCGGAGGTCCGGACGGTGATCCTGACAAGGAAAGCGGATATCCCGATCAACTATCGGGTGATCCGTACGGACAGCGGCTGGAGGGTCTACGATGTAGTTGTTGAAGGCGTCAGTCTGGTGAGTAATTACCGGAGCCAGTTTCGGGAGATCCTGACCAATAAGACGCCCGACGACCTTCTGGAGGTTCTGAGGAAAAAGGTGGGCACGAAAGCATAGCCGGGATATCGGGTCATCAGCGGGGAGCGCAACGGCCGCCCGGCACCTGCGTATGCGGCTTTCCGGTTACATGCAACAGGGGGGTGTTATGAGATTACTACTGACTTTCGCCGGCATTATCGTGTTACTGGCGGCGCCATATGGTGTTTCTGCAGATACGCAGTCCGATAGCTTGGGACTGCTTTCGCTGCCGATGGACGGCAATTATCCGATGCCTCAGGCGGCAGATGCGTCCTTCGGAGGCGTCCTCGACGTCAATGATGAGATACTGCTCTTTACCCTGTTTGATGAAAGCGAGCAAGGGGAAGAGCTCTCAGAAGATGGCCAAGGGGTCATCCTTGCTATGGCTGACGGCATTCAGGCGGATACGGCAGCCGGCGAAAAAGGCAGCAGCAACGGGTCTGATTATGAGGACAGCGAGAACAACCGCGTTGCAGATCCCTTGTATTACTGGAACGTGGCGATGTACCATTTCAACGACAAGTTCTATTTCTGGCTCACGAAGCCTGTGGCCCGGGGATATACGGCAATAGCTCCGGAGCCCGTCCGGATCGCGGTCAGCAATTTCTTTCATAACCTTACCACGCCGGTCCGGTTCGTGGGTAACCTCCTGCAACTGAGACTGGCGAATGCGGGCAACGAATTGGTGCGCTTCATTACCAACAGCACGCAGGGCCTGGGAGGGTTCATGGATGTCGCCAAGTCTCACTACGGCATTACACTTCCCGATGAAGATATCGGACAGGCCCTTGGAAGCTATGGCATTGGTCATGGACTCTATCTTGTGTGGCCTATTTTCGGTCCCTCATCGCTTCGCGATACCGTGGGACTGGCGGGTGATATACTTCTGAATCCTGTTACCTACGTGAACCCTGTTGAAACATCGTTAGGGATCAGGGCATACGATGAGGTCAACGAGACCACATTCCATATCGGCGATTACGAGTCAATGAAAGAGGCTGCAATAGATCCGTATGTCTCGATGCGTAACGGCTATCTTCAGCACAGGAGAAAGCAGGTTGAGGAGTAGCCTCCGAGGTCAACTGCCGGGCCGTCGAGCGTGCCTGAGGCCGGTGATGAGCACCTGAAGGAATACGACCGAGAACCCCGCCAGAAGTCCCGGGATGGTCACGAGTTTCAGATATGCCAGCGCGGTGACAATGACAACAAGCATAACAAAGCGGAATTGCGCGAAGAAGAGCATCTTTGCGCTTGCATGTGAGGTCCCCAGGACGCCTTTCACGCTCCAGGCAAGCGCCTTCATATTCAGGATACCGAGCAGACCTCCGATCAGAATGCTGAAGGGAAGCTTTTTCCATGGCAGGAATGCCGCGACGATGGCAGCGGGAATGAGGATGAAGACAGAGTTCCGTGCAATATCCTTAGTCAGGTTCATCTGATGCTCTTTTGGCAAGCCGCGCAAGCTCTCTGTACCCGGCGATGACGCCGAGCACAAGGAAGATGATCGTGAACCAGGGCGAGGTATTGAGGAAACGGTCGATGCCGTAGCCGATGGCGAGGCCGACAAAGGTAGAGATAACCATGTGAAAGCCGACCGTTCCGGCCCGTGCGAACGCCTTGATGATCGATTTATCGATAAGCGGCGCCATCTTCCCTACCGTGCGTACAAATCATATTCCGAGATGAGAAAGTCCTTAACGATCTCCGCGATTTCGCGGTAAAAGAGCGTCTTTGCCTGCTTGATGATCTCTCCACAGTAATACGGTACCCAATTCATGAGATGTTGTTCAAGAAATATCTTCTCCTGTTCGGTCTTTTCGTTTTCTATAAGATAGCTCATGAAGAGCAGTTCAATCGAAAGGTGATCAGGAACCGCATCAGATGATTCATCCAGGGCGAGGCCTGCCCGTGCATATACGCCGGCAACATTGCTGTATCCCGTCTCCGTCGACAATGAGAATATGGACTCAATAGGCTGAAGGTAGCCATGCGGGTAGGAGAAGAGGAAGTCATAATCCTCTGCTATTTGAGCAACTGATTCACGCGATTCGAGACTGAAGTCCTGCCTGATTACCTGGAGATCCTCCTCATCAGGGGGGCTGAGAAAAAACTGTGAGAGGGTCTGGTATGCCTCTGCCCGTTCACTCTTATCATTTCCTAATATCATCAAGATGCATTATACCGTACTGGTGGATCTTAAAACTTGCCTGCTTGCACTGTACGATAATGGTGTATTGAGAATTCACTTGACAGTAAAAAAAGATTTCCCGTAAAATGAGTTAACATACAAAAAAATAAAGAAAATATCCAAAAAATTTCGGGGTGATATGAAGCGGCGCAATTTTTTAAAGGCACTTATGGGAGTGTTCGGGACGGTTTCAGTCGCCTCCTTTGCGTATCCCCTTATCCGCTATCTTGCCCCTTCCGGCAGCGCGGCAGATCAAAAAAAGATTGTACTTTCAAAGCAGGAAATTCCTATCGGCGGATCGAAGGTCATTGTCTTCCATGAGCGGCCTGCGATCGTTATCAACAGGCCCGACAAAGGGTTTATCGTTCTCTCAAAGGTCTGTACGCATCTGGGCTGCCTTGTCGAATATGCAAAGGATAGGAATGTGCTGGTCTGTCCCTGCCATGCAGGAACCTTTGATCTCGAAGGGAACGTTATTTCAGGCCCTCCGCCGAAGCCGCTGCCGAAGCTGCCGCTCAGGGTAGAGGGCGAGCAGATTATTATCGGGTAATACCTTTATGATGGATAAGATAAAGAACTGGCTGGAAGTCAGAATAGGGCTGGACGAACTGATAAGGACGTTTGTGACCGAACACCGGGTGTCAAAGAACATCAATATCTTTAATACCCTGGGGACGGTTGCATTCGTGGGCTACATCATTCAGGTGATCTCCGGGATTGTCCTCGTCATCTATTATATCCCGCATACTGATCATGCATTCAGGAGCGTGCAGGACATCATGACCAAGGTCCCGTACGGATGGCTCTTCCGTCAGATGCATGTTGTCGGCAGCAATCTTCTGATTATGGCGGTGCTGCTTCATCTGGTCACCATTTTTCTGATGGGAAATTACAAGAGGCCGAGGGAGCTGACTTGGGTCGGCGGCGTGCTGATGCTCATCACAACGCTCACGTTCGGCTTGAGCGGGTATCTGCTTCCATGGACGCAATTAAGCTACTGGGCGACGACGGTCGTAACATCCATACCCACGGCGTTCCCCGTTATTGGCGACTTTTTGACGCGTGTTCTGCGAGGCGGTGACTATGTGAGCGGCATTACGCTCACACGGTTTTTTGCCCTGCATGTTTCGATTCTGCCCCCGCTCTTTCTAATCCTTCTGGTTGCGCACATAGCTCTTATCAGGCGCATAGGCCTGTCGGCTACGCCCTTTGGCAGGTCGGATGATGAGAAGCGCCCGCTCACCGAGTTCAAGAAGAAGACTCACCCCGACGGACATCCCTATTATCCCTATCTGTTCCAGAAGCAGGCCTTCATGGTGATAGGGTATGTCATCATTATGTTTGCTATTATTACCTTTGCCCCAACCTTTTATTTCCCGGATGAGGCGACCGTACCGGCAGACCCGCTTAAAACACCGGAAAGCATCCGTCCCGAATGGTATTTCCTGGCGCCATACCAGCTGCTGAAACTCATTCCCAACAAGTTTCTCGGCATCTCTCTTCTGGTCATCCTTGTGGGTGTCTTCGTCTTCTGGCCGTTTCTGGACAAGGAGAAGGAGAAGAACCTCCTGAAGAGGCCCATGCTCCGGGGCGTCTTCATCTTCCTGATTATTTCATGGATCATTCTGATGTGGTGGGGACACCGATGATAAGCAGAATCCTGCTTGCACTTGCACTGCTGCTCTCCGCAGCATCTGTCGTCTTTGGAGATTACCGGGAAGAATTCGAGAAGGGTTTCCTCACCAAGACCTGGTCAGGCGAGCAGCCGGCAGAGAATTTCTGCATCGAGTGCCATTCCTCCGATGCCATGAAGCCGGAGCTGCTGACGATTGCGGAAGAATGGAAAGCAAGCTGGCATGCCCGGCACAAGATAGCCTGCCATGATTGCCATGGAGGGGACCCCAAGGATGCAGCCCTGGCGATGTCGCCTCACAGAGGATTTGTGGGAAAACCGACGCCCGCAGAGGTGCCCGATTTTTGCGGCAAATGTCATCTCGGCATTGTTAAACAATATTGGGACAGCGGTCACGGCAAGGCATTCAGGGCATCAGGAAAGGGGCCGAACTGCACTACCTGCCATGGCTCCCATAACATCCAGAAGGCGCATATTGATATCATCAATGAGCAGCTCTGTACAAAATGCCATACGTATGATCGGGCGCGAACCATGAAACAGGCCCTCTTCCTCACAGAGAAGAAGATCGGCGAACTCGAAAAAGAAATCGACAGACTGAAGAGTGAGGGCGTATTCGTTGATGACGATGCAAAGAATCTGTTCAGCATTCAGGCAGAGTTCAGAACCCTGTTCCATTCCATAGACGTGGATCTTATCAAGAACAGGACGGACGAATTTTCGGCCAGGATCTCTGCACTTGAGGGCAGGATCAGGAATCTGTTCAGAGAACTTGCCTACCGGCGCAATTTCTCCGCATTCATTCTGTTGGTATTTGCAGGGCTGGGAGCAACGCTCTACCTTTTCAGCAAAACGCCGAAAGAATAACGCATATTCGTTTCAGACACACCTTCTCTGCCGCAGGCTGCCGTTTACCGTCGCCCCACTCCAGATACCCACCTGCATGAAACCACCACGCTTCACAACGGATCAACCCGGATGGAGGTCAATGAATCGAAATCCCGCAGTCGGCGGTGGATGCAAGAGCGACCTGGGCCGCATTTCGTTACTGCTCTTGGTGAAGTGCAGCGGCCGCAGCCGTTACTGTCCGAACCCAACGGGTGAGTTTCACGGATGCGGCGGAATGAGCCTTGGAGCAGCAGAAATCGGGCCTTTTGAGCGATCTGTATCTGCCGCCAACTGCTCTTTTCAGGATGAACACTGTTCGCCGCACCTGCCGGGATGAAAAGAGCGGGAACCGCTATTCCTGTCTGATATTCTCCAATGCCCTCAGCACGTCGTTGCCCGACACGGCGCCGATGGGCTGATTGTCCTTGTTCACGACAAAGAGACTCGATACCTTCCGGTCTGCAAGTATTTTGCCGAGTTCCTGTATCTTAACGTCTTCCTTAACTGGCGCAGCAGGAGCGGACATGATATCCGCTATCTTCCTGTCAGCCCCTTGTCCGACCTCAAGCGAAATAATGTCTGCTTCCGAGACCGTGCCGACGAACGTATTGTTTTGATCTATGACAGCTGCTTTACTGAGATGCCTGGACACGAGGAGCTTTGCTATTTCATCGGCGGATGTATCCGGAGAGACAGTAATGATCCTCCGTGACATGATGTCTCCTGCAGTGACCATCTGAGCCTTGGAGAAGAAGCGAAGTTTGCCCGTATATACCGGGACTGCCAGTTTCAATAAGAATGTGTACAGCAGTGCTCCGGTAGCCCATATTCCTATGGTGATGAGGATTTCCTGCATGGTCGGCGTGTATTCGTAGATTTCTCCGAGCGTATCGGGAATGAAGCCCGGTATGACAAGGCCCATTCCCTTTTCGATGTAAACACCCGTGATGACAAAGGCGCAGGCCATATTGAGCGTGGTGAAATTCTCCCGTGTTTTGGGGAAGAGAAAGAGAAAGAATGCGGTGATATTCAGGATGGACGCAAACCATGTCCAGGGGACGAGGTTGTTATGTCCGTGCAGGCCGAAATAGAGGTATTTGATCGGATCGGAATGGATGCTGCCGGAATAGAACTCCTTGAACACCTCTGCCCCGAGCAAAAAGAGATTGATGCCCATGGCATACGCGATAAGTTCCGCTATTTTGAATATCGCCTTGTTCTCGATCTCAACTTCCGACAGCTTCCGGATGATCTGAAAAAGGATGAGCATGATGGCCGGGCCTGAACAGAAAGCCGAGGCAAGAAACCGCGGGGCCAGAATGGACGCGTTCCAGAACGGCCGTGCCGGCAGACCATTATAGAGAAAAGCGGTGACCGTATGGATGCTCACGGCCCAGGGAATCGACAGGATGATGAGCGGTCCGATGACCGACATCTTGTATTCTTTGCCGATGGACAGCCGGTACAGAACATAAAAGGCGATGACCGAATTGATGGCAAGATAGCCGTTGAGAACTACCACGTCCCAGGCAAGCAGCGACGCCGGAAAGTTCATTGCACCGATTACAGGCAGAATATGCCAAACCCTGAGGGGCTGACCCATATCGACCATGATGAAGAGGATACACATCGAGATGGCGGAAATCGCCAGCAGTTCTCCGAAGAGCACGATCTCCTTGATCGGTTTGAAATTATACAGATAGGCCGGGATCACCAAAAGCACCGCCGCCGCAGCAACGCCGACGAGGAAGGTGAAGTTCGAGATATAGAACCCCCACGACACCTGGTCCCGCATCGCCGTTATAATGAGACCCCTGTTGAGCTGGCCGATATAGGCGCTTGCGCCGAGGATGATCAGAAAGGAGAGAAATCCGACCCATGCATAATACTTCTTGTCGCCGACAGCGATCTGCCGGAGCGCTATGAAAAAATTCCTGACAATCTGTATCATGCCGCCTCCCTAATTCCCGTAGGCAAAGAAATAGTAAAACTTTGGGTTTGTATTCAGATCTTCCTTGAGCCGGAAGACACGCTTGTGCTTTATGAGATAGCGCATTTCACTGTCGGGATCAAGGAGGTTGCCGAACTTTCTGGCCCCGACCGGACAGGCCTCAACACACGCGGGGTAGCGCCCCGGATCATGCCGCGTCCGCTGGATGCAGAAGGTGCATTTTTCGACCACCCCTTTGTACCGCGGACGGTTGCCCAGGTAATGCGTATTGGGGTTGATCTTTTCCGAAGGCCGGGTCGGTGCTGCCCAGTTGAATCTGCGCGCGCCGTAGGGGCATGCTGCCATGCAGTACCGGCAGCCGATGCACCAGTTGTAATCGATCACCACAATCCCGTCAGGGTCCTTCCAGGTCGCCTGTGTCGGGCAGGCCCGCACGCAGGGCGGGTTCTCGCACTGCTGGCACTGCACCGGCATGTAGAAATAATCTTCCTGCGGCACGGTCTCAGGATTATAGTATTTCTCGGCATTTTCGAGGTCCACCCATTTTTCGCCCTTCTTGAACCGAAGGACGGTGATCCAGTGGATCTGTGGATCGAGGCTCTGGTTGTTTTCTTCAACACAGCCGTAGACGCATCGCCTGCAGCCTATGCAGCGGGAAAGATCAAGTCCGTAGCCATAGAGCACCCCCGGCAGCGGCTTTTCATTGCCGATTGTTATGGCCTTCTTATACTTTTCTGCATATTCTTTCTCAAGACGGCTGATCACCTTCTTGATCTCGGCATCATTCATCTCACGGAAATGCTTCTGGAAGAAGGCCTCCCAGAAGGACGCGTTCGCCCTGTCAAGGGGGAGGGCAAGACCGGCAAAGCCGAGAGCCGCGCCCTTCAGCAAGGTCCTCCTGGTAACTATTCTGCTTTGTTGTTCGTCATGTTCCATAACAGCACCTCTCATTTTATATCCGACGGACTGACCGGTGGGGGGAGCGGCTTGATCGGCTTGAAGGGAGGGTCATGCGGCCAGTGGCAGCTCACGCAGAGATAATACTGTTTTTCTCCGTTCCAGTACCCCGTACGTTTGCCGTGGAGACCGTTTTTCCATTCCCGGAGGATCGTTCCGTGGCACTGGCCGCAGAGGTTGTAGGACTCCTCAAACTTGATAATCTTGCCGTTAGCCAATCTGAGCGTGTCCCTGTTGTCCGGGTTATGGCAGTCAAAGCACCAGCCTCCCGGCATATGCTTCAGGATGATATTCTGGTGCATCATTTCGAGCTTGCGTGGGGTCCTGTTGACCGGCATGCCGGCATGGCACTGGGAACAGGGAAAGATCCCCTCAGAAAAGGGCGGCGGCGTGACAAACAGCTTCTTCGGGAGCTCCTGCTGCGCTGATTCGGCAAATGACGGATGAAGAATGAACGCGCAGATGAACAGGAAGGCAGCGCACATTACTAAAGATCGTTTCATGGCATCTCACCTAATATGAATTTGATAGTTTCCGGTGCTCTTGCCTGCTACAGCAGCACCGCAATGATACCTTCATTATACGACATGCCGAAGCTTCTCGGACGTTCATCGAAGCTGCGGCAACAGGCCCCTGCGTCTCATCTCCTTTAGTGGGACTCCTTCAATCCAAAGATCGGGAAGATTTTGGCGAGAAAATAGAAGAGAATAAACGGCGATATGAACACTCCCAGCGCGCCGAATAACCCTTCCTTCAGGGTTTCCATGTCATGCGGTATGATCGGCAGATGGTAGTGCATGTATCCCGCAAAGGTGAGAGAGAATGACTGTCCGCCGATCACGACATTCCACCGCATCATGAAGACGCCGAACATGACGAGCAGGACGCCGATTATGGCCCTTCGTATGGTCAGACCCGGTGTGAGGAACAGGATGAAGGGGATAAGGTTCCCGAGACCGTACTGGAGGATGAAGATGGAAGTGAAGTCTTTGCCGTAAATGACGCTTCTCAAAACATCCCATGACTTGACCGCCGTGTATCCCCGGAAGATGAGGTCAAGGAGCTCAAGGCTGATGGCAAAGGTGAGAAAAAAGAGCAGGTACTTTGCGGTCATCTTGATCACGTTGATCTCAACACTCTTGATCTCCTCGCGGCATTCAGGCGAATAGGTCGGCGACTGTTTTCTACAGGCGAGAATTTTTCTGATCTCCATGGTCACGATATAGGTGAGCATGCAGAGCGCTATGCCCGAAACGATAGCGGACATGATGAAGATGACCGGCATAAGCGGCGTCATCCAAAGCGCGTTCGCCTTTACCGACCCGAAGATGAAGCCTGCATAGCCATGGAGGAAACAGGCAACAGGAATACCGATAGCTGCAAGGATCTTGATCGCCTTTTCGTCCTTGTGGAGCGCCTCTTCGCTGATGTCATATGCGCCGAGCGTCAGCGCAGTATAAATAAGGTAGTACAGTTTCTCGCTTAAGGTCTTGTCCTGTCGTTTCTTCAGGAACAGAGACTGTTCGACAAAGTGCTTCCGGTAGAGGAACCAGAGTTCCGAAGCAACAATTGCACCATAGGTCGAAAAGACGATGCCGAACGCTGCTATTGCAGAAGTAAAATGGGATGTCATCAGGACATTGATGCCCCGGAAAGGATGCTGAAGGTGCAGCATGATTGGCAGCGGCGCAGCCGGCAACAGGGCAAAAGAGAATACGAGAGCAAAGCGCGCGATGTCCTTGAGCTGCTTGATGCCAAAGACATGGTAGAGCGATGAGAGAACGAAGGCCCCTGCAACAAGGCCGGTCATGAAAGGATACATAACGATCTGAACTGACCAGTAGATATATTCATTCGGCGTGACGAAAAGTTCCTTTACTGTCCAGAGTTCTCCGTGTACCATATCAGCGTACCTCCTCATCAAGCCCGATATAAAAGACATGGGGTTTGGTTCCGTATTCACTCTTCAGAATGCCCACGCGCTCCGTGGTTATTGTCTTTGCCACAGGATCGTTCGGGTCCTTGATGTTGCCGATCTGCCGTGCGCCAAAAGGACATGCCTGCACGCAGGCTGTCTTCAATCCCTTGGTGATACGGTGATAGCAGAAGTTGCATTTCTCCGCAGTATGGTACTTCGGATGGAAGAAGCGCACACCATAGGGACAAGCCATGATGCAGTAACCGCAGCCGATGCACCATGTCCTGTCAACGAGCACAACGCCGTCAGGTGCCTGATACGTGGCGCCGACCGGGCAGACCTGCACGCAGGGAGGGTTGTCACACTGGTTGCAGAGCTTGGGGACAAAGAACGCTTTCTTGATCTCTTCCTTTTTGACGTCATGGAAGTTTCCCATGCCGAGGTCAATCTTGGTGCTGATGAACCCATCGCGTGCACCCTTCGGCGAATCAGCAAAGAGCTTCCCATCCTTGGTGAGAACATACCGTTCGACCCACGTACGGGTTACATTGGCATCATAAGGGATTTCGTTCTCGAGTTTGCAGGCTTTGACACAGAAGCCGCAGCCGACGCACTTATAGGTATCGACAAGAAACGCCCACCGCACGGCGCTGTCCGCTTTTAATGCCTGCACGCGAGCAGGGCTCAGGATCTCCAGGGCAGCCAGGGGCACCGAAATGCCGGCTACTGCCTTTGCCGTATTTTTCAGAAAATTTCGTCTCGAAATCATTTCAGGCCCTCCAGACTTGGCTTATGCGGGTTATGGCACATGACGCATTCGATGCCGGGGTTGTGGTTATCCGGGTCGATGCCCCTGAGCTTTGCCCTGCCGCTTGAGGGGTAAAGCAGTTTGGTATGGCATCTCAGGCACTGCTCCCGCGTCCTGTCGATAGCAAGCTTTGGTGGTTCGGAGGGATGCTCCATGGCAGGACCATGGCAGTTTTCGCACTGGATGATCGCGTGAGGAGTCCTGTCTATGCTGTCGACTTTATCCTGGTGGCAGGCCTTGCAATATTCTTTTCCCTGATACTTGACCGTCACCTTCTTCCAGTCCTCAATATTCCCTTCCCGGTACCATCCATACATATAGCCTCGCTCATGTATGCCAAAATCCTTCGGCACATAAAAGGGCCGTATCAAAAGGACGATGACGACAATGCCAATAACAACAAACAACGGTCTCAGAACATGGTTCTTCATGCAGTACACCTCATTGTAGCGTTACCCCTGTATTATACTATCAGGCGGGCCTAATTTATTAGCATAAATTTCGGCCCGCCCCGCGATTCTGTTTCAGTTCTATTTCAGAAAAAGTTTCGGGTCCTTATATTCGTGACATGTTACGCATTCCTTCTTTGCCTGCTCCGGCGTCACCTTCCACAGATGCGGCTTATGACAGCTCTTGCACGTAAGGTTCATCTGCAGGTGAATATCATGCTTGCCGGTGTTCGGCACGTTCTGATGGCATTTTACCGTGCAGTTCGCCCAGTCCGGCCGCGCACGCAGATGCGGGTTATGGCAGGTATTGCAGTCGAACTGCATGGCCGCATTCGCGGGGACGTTTATCTTGATCGCCTTTCGGACCGTCTCTGCGGACGGCTTGAAATGGGTAACATCGAGGGTGCCGCCGGCGGTCAGCTGTTTTCTGTCGTTTTCGCTGCCGTGACAGTACAGGCATTTCAGTCTTCCCGGCTTAAGGTCCCTCGTCCTGTCGGTATGACAGTTGAGACAGGGGAAATCCCCCATGGGCACCTTTACATGCGGCTTGTCAGTTGTCCCGTGCGGACGGAATTCCTTGTCCTTATGACAGGTGAGACAGTAACGTTCCTCCATGGTGAACTTGTGCGTCCTGTAGCCATGGCACTTGGTGCACTCGATCTTTTCGTTGAAGACATGCTTTGCATGG
>VEOY01000094.1 GCA_012026685.1 Nitrospirota bacterium | reverse complement strand
GTCGCAATAAGGCTTACGCAATTTCTCATGCACCAGACGCTCAAACTTTCATGGTTTTCATTCTGGAGCCCCTCGGACGGAGACTATCTGCTGAACCCCTAAGTAAATTATAATTTTTCTGATCATGGCTGGGCAGCCTTGGGAGCTAATATCTTCGGCGGCGGAGAAAAGTGGAGCCAGTTCGGCCAGTTTAAGAAGAATGACAATGTTTATTTGCAGTTACGTTATGAGTTTTAAAATAGTGATAATATTATGATAAAGCTGCTGAAAAAGCTGAACAGGATCTATGAATCGAAAAATATACCTCGATTATAATGCCAGTACGCCAATAGCACCGGATGTTGTTGGGGCCATGCGGCCTTTCTTGACAGAGCATTTTGGCAACCCTTGCAGCCTTCACTGGGCAGGCATCCATGCCAGGGCTGCGGTTGAAAGGGCTCGTCAACAGGTTGCTGAAAGTCTCGGTTGCGACCCTGCAGAGATAGTTTTCACCAGCGGGGGAAGCGAAGCAAACAACCACGCGCTCAAGGGAGTCTTTTTTGCAAAGCAGGGCAAAGGCAATCATATCATTACCACTGCCGTAGAGCACCCATCCATTCTTAATCCCTGCCGTTTCCTTGAAAAACTCGGGGCCAACATCACCATACTCCCTGTTGACCGCTTCGGCAGAGTCGATCCCGCCGACGTGCGGCATTCGATCATGCCAGGGACGATCATTATTAGCGTGATGCACGCCAACAATGAGGTAGGGACAATCCAACCGCTTCCAGAGATCTCTGCAATAGCCAGGGAAGCCGGGATCATTCTCCACACCGATGCCGCTCAAAGCATCGGGAAGATCCCGGCAATGGTTGATGAGCTCGGCGTGGACCTCCTTTCCATCGCCGGTCATAAGCTCTATGCCCCGAAAGGCGGCGGAGCGCTTTTCATCAGGAAAGGGACAGAAATCGCGCCGCTTATTCATGGTGCTGATCACGAACAGGGAAGAAGAGCCGGCACAGAAAATGTCCTGTTCGCTGTGGCCCTTGGGGCTGCATGCAGCCTTGCGCAAAGATGGACCGGCATGCCTCAGGTGCTGGCACTGCGCGACCGTTTCTGGCAGAAGCTGCAGGAAACCTTCGGAAAGGGGGTAGCACTGAACGGTCATCCGACAGAACGCCTCCCGAACACTCTGAACGTTACCTTTATCGGCAGGTCCGGCGCGGACTTGTTGAAACATATTCCGTCAGTGGCTGCCTCAACAGGATCGGCATGCCATTCGGGCACTGCCACCCTATCGCCTGTTCTCGTCGCCATGGGCATTGCACCGGAAATTGGCATGGGTGCCGTCAGGTTTAGTCTCGGCAGATATACAACGGAGGAAGAGATTGAAGAAGTCCTTGCCCTGCTCCGGAATATACATTCCAAAGCCTGATTTATAGCACCCCTCGCAGTTACAACCTTTTCCGTTGCATTAGCCGTTCAGTCTCTTTATATTTAATGAACAGAGGGAGGAGCATTATGGATATAAAACTCACCAGTCTTTCAAGCTGCGCGGGTTGAGCGGCGAAATTCAGTCCTTCGGACCTGGCCCAGGTTCTGGGTCAGCTGCCAGCGATTACGGACAAAAACGTGCTTGTAGGCTCAAACAATGCGGACGATGCCGGTGTCTACAGGATCAGCGACGAAGTCGCCATCGTGCTGACAACCGACTTCTTCACACCTATCGTGGATGACCCTTACTGGTTCGGCGCCATCTCCGCGGCAAACTCTCTTTCTGACGTATGGGCAATGGGGGGAAAGGCGGTCGTTGCCCTCAATATTGCGATGTTTCCCAGCCAGCCGGATTTTTTCCCGTCTCTCCACAAGGTCATGGAGGGCGGAAGCGACAAGATGACAGAAGCAGGGGTGTCGATCATCGGCGGCCATACTCTCCGTGACAAGGAGCCCAAGTTCGGTTACACGGTCATGGGACTCATCCATCCTGACAAGATACTCGACAACACCAAGGCAAGACCCGGGGATGCCCTGGTCCTGACAAAAAAGATCGGCACCGGCATAGTCTCAACCGGTGTAAAGGCAGGCAGGTGTTCTGCCGGGGTCATCGAAGAGTTCACCCGGTCCATGGCAGCACTGAACAAGCGGCCAAGCGAGATCATGCTCAGCGTGGGCGTCAGCACCGCGACGGACATAACCGGCTTTGGCCTTCTGGGTCATATGAACGAGGTGCTCTCCGCGAGCGGCTGTTCTGCGACGGTTCATGCGGACAATGTTCCCTTCTTCGATGACGCAGTGCGCCTGACAAAGGAGAATATCGTGCCGGGAGGGACCCTCGGGAACCGCAAGATCTATGATCCCTTCATATCCTGGTCAAAAGATGTGCAGCCGTACGAGCAGATCATGATGAACGATGCGCAGACATCCGGCGGTCTTCTCATCTTCGTGCCGTCGGAAAGGAAAGATACCCTGGTCTCTGCCCTGCGGAAAGAAGGCATCCTGGCTGCCCATATCGGAGATGTGAAGGAGGCATCCGGAGGAAGCAAACGCATCTTTGTGGAGCGGTAAGAACCGGCAATGTTTTATTTGTTCCTTGTTCTTGCAGGTGCGGTCGTCGGCTTTTTCTCCGGCCTTTTAGGCATCGGAGGGGGAATCCTGATGTTCCCCCTCCTGCATTATCTGCCCCAGGTCTTCGGCTTCGACGCGATCGGCGTAAAGAACATTACCGGCCTCACCATGGTGCAGGGATTTTTCGCATCGCTCTCCGCCCTGCTCTTTTACCAAAAGCAGGGGCTTGTCAACAAATCTCTGGTTTGGACGCTCGGTCTGTCTCTCTTTCTATCGTCCCTTGTCGGATCCTTTGCATCCAAAGCAGTTCCGGACAAGGTCCTGCTCTTTATCTTCGGGGTGCTTGCGCTGATAGCCGCGGCGCTGATGTTCATTCCGCGAAGCTACGGCAAGGACGACCTGACAGAGGATATGGTGAGCTTCCACAAGCCCGCCGCGATTGTCATTGGTGTAACTGTCGGCTTTCTCGTGGGTCTTGTGGGACAGGGAGGCGCATTCATCACCATACCCCTCATGCTGTATGCACTGAAGATACCCCTGCGCGTTGCGCTCGGTTCAACACTTGCCATCGGCCTCTTTTCCGCGACAGCCGGCACGATCGGCAAGGTTGCTACAGGACAGGTCCCTTTTGTCATGGCCGGAGCGCTTCTGGTCGGCGCTATCCCTGTGGCCCAGGCCGGTGCCTGGGTAAGTAAACGCACCAGGACCCACCACCTCCGCTGGCTGCTGGCACTGATCATCTCGGCAACTGCGCTCAAGATATGGGCTGATCTTTTCCGGTAATTCCCGGCATGACGATCGCCTGACGCCTTCCCGATTTCGTATCGTACCGTTAATGTATATCTTCACACTCCCTGTTTTTATTATAATATCGGCGTATGCTCGTCGGGTACAACACCAACATATCCTATAAAGGCACGGTCTATCACGTCCAGACCGAGGACAGCGGCGTCAGGAACCCTCACATCATTACGCTGCTCTATGACAAGGGCACCATCCTGGCGCGAAAAAAGACGAGCTACGCGCATATCGCCGGGGACCAGGACTATAAGGATAAAGTAAGAGAGCTCATGAAAGAGCAGCATAAGGCCATGATCAAGGAACTGATCCATGGAAAACATACCCCGGGCCAGCAAACCCTGCACCCTTCCCCCGAACCTCCTGCTGAGGCTGCGCCGGCTGAAACAGCACCCGCACCGGCACTGCAGACTCCAGAACCTCCTGCCGTGGAACCCCCTGCACCTGCCCAGGATGCCAAGGCCCATATATCCAAAAGCCTCGACGATATCCTGCTTGACTATATCCTCAGGGAAGAGAACAAGTGATGGATCTTGACGGCCCGATGATCCATTTCCAGAATGTATCCAAGGAATACGACAACCAGAGCGCGCTGCACGATATCACCCTGTCCGTCGAAAAGGGAGAGATGGCGTTCCTGACAGGACCGAGCGGCTCAGGGAAAACAACTATGCTGAAGCTCGTGTATCTTGCCGAGATGCCCGATCATGGCAGCATAACGATCGCAGGAAAAGAAGCCACTTCACTCGGGGAATCCGGCATCCCGCTCATACGCCGTCACATCGGCGTTGTCTTCCAGGACTTTCGCCTTCTCGACAACAGAAACGTCTTCGAGAACGTGGCGCTTGCACTGAGGATCCGCGGCATAGCAGAACGGGAGATCAAGACAAGGGTGGCGGATTCCCTCAAGACCGTGAACCTCAGGCATAAGGCCGACAGTTATCCCCGGCAGCTTTCCGGCGGAGAACAGCAGCGGGTCGTCATAGCACGGGCGGTCGTCGCTGAACCTACCGTGCTGCTGGCCGACGAACCCACCGGGAACCTGGACCCTGAGACTGCGGAGGGCGTAATGCGGACATTCAAGGACATCCATGCAAAAGGGACTACGATCCTCATCGCGACGCATAACCGAGAATTATTCCGTAATTCGGGGAAGCGGGTCTTCCGGCTGAACGCGGGGAATCTTGTGGGAGTGGAGGTCTGCTGATGGCATCACCCTATGCATTCAGGCTCGCACTGCAGAGCCTCAGCAAGGACTTCTGGATCAACCTGCTTTCCATGCTCACGATCTTCGCCGGTCTGTTTATCATCAGCCTCAGCTTTTTCATTTTCTACAACATCGATGCGGCGACCCGGAACCTGCCCGAGAAGTTCTCGCTGGTGGTCTACCTGGAGGACAACCTGCCGAAGGAAAAGGTCGATGAGGTGATCGCCTCTGTCAGGTCCAGGCGCGAAGTGGCCTCGGTGAAGTACATTTCAAAAGAAGACGCCTTCAGGGAACTGAAGGCCACGCTGAAGAACTCACAGTATGTCCTTGAAGGGATCGATGACAACCCCCTGCCTGACTCCCTGGAAGTGAAGCTCCGCAGAGATGCCATGGGGTCTGAACCGGTGCGGAAGTTCGCGGAGACCACAAGAAAGATCCCGGGGGTAAGCGAAGTGGACTATGGGGAGAAGTTCCTCTCGACACTGCATGATATCAGGAACGGGATGCGCACTGCCGGCATCCTGCTCGCGGCGATACTCTCCACCGGCATCATCTTTGTCTGTTACAGCACCGTCAAGATCCTGTTCTATCGCAGGAATGACGAGATAGAGACCTTCAAGCTCCTTGGCGCCACAAAAGGTTTTGTCAGAGCCCCGTTCCTCATCGAAGGGGCGGCCATCGGCACAACAGGCGGCCTCACGTGCCTGATCGCCTTATATCTCCTGCATCATGTTGTCATTCTCAGGATAGGGGCTTCCGTGCCGGTCTTTAAGACCCTTCTCTTTCCCGCGAATATTTTCCTGTCCCTTCCCCTGGTCGGCATGTTCCTCGGCATTTCAGGTGCTGCCATCGCGCTGGGAAGATTAAAGTACTGATGTACCTTGCCGCCTTACTCGTCCTTACCCTCATCTGCCCCTCCCTTTCCGCAGCAGCGCCGTCATCTCCGGAGCATGAATACAGGAAGCTTCAGGAGAAACTGGCCGAAGAAAGAAAGAAACTGGGCGAGGCGCATGAGCGCGAGCGCTCGGTGCTGAATGAACTCGATGATGTCAATATAAGGCTTTCGTCTGCTGAGGAAGACCTCAGAAAGTCCCGCAGAGGCCTGCGGCAGACAGAGGCGGCAATAGAACAGTCAACCAGGACTATCATGCAGACCAGGAACAGCATTGAACGGCAGCGAACCTGGATCAGAAGAAAGCTCAGGAGCATGAACCGTCTGGGATACGGGGGGGACGCCCTCACCCAGATCCTGAGCGCTGAGGATGTCGCCCAGCTCATGCGCACATGGAAATACCTCGAACGCCTCACATGGTATGAGCACCGGATCCTGCAGTCATACAGCGAGAACCTCCGGAAACAGGAAGAAGAACAGAGAAAACTTGAAGGTCTCAGGGCAGAGTTGAAAGCAAGGGAGCAGAAGGTCAGGGCAAAGGAAAACGAGCTTGCCGAAAAGAAGAGAACAAAAGAAGATATCCTGAACACCGTCAGGACCGAGAAGGCGGCCCGCCAGAAAATGATCTCTGAGCTCAAGGAGGCCTCCCGAAAATTGCTTGAGATCATCAGAGAATCGGCGCAGACCGATGATTACGCAGGGAAGGGCTTTGGCCAGCTCAAGGGCAGGCTGATCTGGCCTTCTGAAGGCAGGGTAGCGGTCCCGTACGGTTCACAGAAAGACCCCCGGTTCGATACCCAGGTATTCAGGAACGGCATCCATATCCAGACCGACGCCTCTGCTGACGCCCGGTCTGTCTACGCGGGAAAGGTGATCTTTGCAGAATGGTTCAAAGGGTTTGGCCAGCTCATCATTGTAAATCACGGAAGCGGCTATCATACCCTTTACGGCAATCTATCCGAGATTTTTTCAAAGGTTGGAGATATAATAAGGGAAAAGCAGGTGATTGGCAGGGTCGGAACATCGGGCATCCTCAACGCGCCGGGGATTTACTTTGAGATCAGATACAAAGGCAAACCTCTCGATCCGACACAATGGCTGAAGAAAAAGAAGCGATAACGCAGGAGGTCGGTATTTCATGCTGAAGATAAAGAAGCGTTCACTGCTCATATTTTTCCTTATTCTCACGGTGGCAACGACCGGCGTGCTGATCGGCCGGCTGTCTGTATCCAGCGTCAGCGCCGAAGGCGAGGGATATGAAGACCTGAGGACCTTTACGGAGGTCCTATCGATGGTAAAGAAACACTATGTCGAAGAGGTCAAATCAAAGGACCTCATCTACGGCGCGATCAAGGGGATGCTCAGCTCCCTTGACCCGCATTCGAGCTTTATGACCGCCGAGGGGTACAAGGAGATGCAGGTCGAGACAAAAGGGGAGTTCGGCGGCATCGGCATCCAGATCGGCATGAAGGAGAACGTGCTCACCGTCATCGCGCCAATCGACGACACGCCTGCAGCAAAAGCCGGCATCAAGGCAGCGGACAAGATCATCAAGATCGACGGTGTTTCCACCCATAACATGGCCCTGCAGGATGCTGTCTCAAAGATGCGGGGCGCGCCGAAGACCACGGTCACGATCGGCATCATGCGGGAGGGCTGGAAAGAGCTGAAGGACTTCAAGCTCACGCGCGAGGTCATCAAGATAAAGAGCGTAAAAGCGAAGGTTCTCGAAGAGGGCATCGGGTACGTGAAGCTCTCCCAGTTCCAGGAGCAGTCGGCTGCCGACCTTTCCGCAGCCCTCGCAAAACTGCAGGAAGAGAAGATAGCAGCCCTTGTCCTTGATCTCAGGAACGATCCGGGCGGCTTGCTGAACAGCGCAATAGATGTGACGAGCCAGTTCCTGCCCAAAGGCAAACTCATCGTCTATACCAAGACGCGCAGTGGAGAAAAACAGGAGTTCTTCACCGATGACGACACGCACTTCACGCTTCCGATGATCGTTCTCGTGAACCAGGGCAGCGCCAGCGCATCGGAGATCGTCGCCGGAGCGCTCAAGGACTGGAACAGGGCTGTCATCCTCGGCACGATAACGTTCGGCAAGGGATCGGTGCAGACGGTCATTCCGCTCAGCGATGGTTCAGGGCTCAGGCTCACGACCGCAAAATACTATACGCCGAAAGGCCGCTCTATTCAGGGCACCGGGATCACCCCGGATATCGTCGTCAAGCTTGAGGCCAAGAACGGTGCGAAAGAACACCCTGTCGTCAGGGAGAAGGACCTTGAGCGCCATCTGAAGAACGAGCAGGCAGATACAAAGGAAGAAGAAAAGGAAACGGCACCGGTAGAAGTGGACGAGAAGGACGATATCCAGCTCCAGCGTGCCGTGGACATCCTCAAGACCTGGAACGTCTTCAAAGAGATACCCAAAGCATCATAAGACCGTGACCGGGGATCAGTGTCAGGCAAAACAGGAAATTCCTGCTCCCTGACACTGATCCCTGACACCGAACACTGGCACTGAATATGTCCCGCATCATCTTCGATATAGAGACCGCAGGAAAAGACTTCGATCATCTCGATCCCGCTGTGCAGGATTACCTGCTCAAATGGGCGGATACCGAAGAAGAAAAGAACGAGGTAAGGGAAAGCCTCTCATTCTATCCCCTGACCGCCGAGATCGTGGCGATCGGCATGTATGACCCTGACAAGAAGAAAGGTTCTGTCTTCTTCCAGAACAATACCGACCCTCTCCTCCCTTTTGAAGAAGAGGACATGCGATACGAGACCGGGACCGAACAGGAGATCATCGGGAAGTTCTGGGAAACGATAAAGGGCTATAAGCAATTTGTCACTTTTAATGGCAGGGGCTTTGACTGCCCGTTTATCGTGGTCCGGTCAGCGGTGCATAAGATAAAACCTGTCCGGGACCTCATGCCCAACCGGTACGGAGACATCCATATTGACCTCTTCGACCAACTCACGTTCTTCGGCGCGACGCGCAGGAAGTTCAGCCTTGATATGTGGTGCAGAACGTTCGGCATAAAAAGCCCGAAAAGCGACGGCGTCACCGGCTATGAGGTGAAGGACCTTTTCAAGTCAGGCAGACATCTTGATATCGCGCGCTACTGCGCGGGAGACCTGAAGGCCACGGCAGAACTCTTGTCAGTATGGCATACGTATTTCCGCGGCCCAAACTATAAGTGACCGCCTGTTCAGGGCAGGAGCCTGAACTTTTCCCTGAACGGCTTATCGCCCGGCGTTATCAGCCAGTAGCCGTCAGGACTGAATTCTATCCTGTTTCTGACAGGTTCTCCCTCAAGATTTGTGAGGATGACGACATGGTCTGCGTCTTCCTCAACGACACTGAACTCTTCTGCCGTCTTGCTGCCGTCCAGTTCGGTCATTACCGTATCCCCGGTGAAGGTCACCTTCATCTTCCCCAGCACAGAACCGAGCTTCGCGATCTGCTCCTCGCTGTACGCGCCGGTGGACCTCAGGTAGTCCAGGGTCGCCTCCTTGTCGGAAATGAACGTGCCGGAAAGTTTACGGGGCTGCTCGGCAGAACACGGTGAAAACATCATAAGACCGGCGACCACCGCCAGGAGAACGAGGCAGAGATATGTGCCCGATCGGTCAGTGATCCTATGCAAGGTAGTCATTTACCTCTGCCACATCAAACCGGTCAGCGGATAAAACACTCTTCGCAAACCTGAATAACCGGCCTCGCGCATCCGCACCCAGCTCCGGATAGAAGACCGGATTTGCGACCACAGCTGTCCTGAAGGCAAAAAACGGGGCAACGATTTCCGGCATCTCCCCGTCCCCTGTCGCTCTGATATAGTCACCGAAAAACTGCTGCAGGGCTTCAAGATATGCTCCCTGCACCTTGCCGTAGTGCTTGACTGAAAAAAAGACAAAGTTGATTGCGAGGGCTGTTATATCATCCGCGGGCTCTCCCCACGGTCCTCTGCTCCGGTCCAGCAGCACAAATTCCGGCCTTTCGTCTTTTTGCCCTTTGCCTTCTTCTCTGAACCATATATTGCCCGGATGAAAATCTCCGTGTATCTGGGAAAGCCGCACATATCTCGGCTTCAGTTTGCAGACCCAGTCCACACATTTCTTTATGATGTCAGACATCTCTTCGTATGGCAGCGTGCCGTCAGGGTAAATATCAAAGACCCCCATGAGACATTCTCCATGCCCGACCGTATCCCTCAGTTTCCGCCAATACAGGGTCTTCGATTCCTTTTTCACTCCGTGTATACCCGCCAGGTAAGAGGCCATTGCGGCGATCTTTGCCTTGTCCGCGTCTTCAAGGTGATCCCTGCCGGCAAAGCCTTTCAGGTCATGGAAATAATCCCTGCCCTCGACCTTCTCCATCATGAGATAGTATTCCCTGCCGCCGCCTATGGATTTGACGGTCCCGTCTTCCATCTCTGCAAGCACGTCAACGGCCTTCACATGGTTCGGCAGGTTCCGGTATTCATCAAGATCAAGGAGAAAGACAGCGGCCCTGTCCGAGGGATAGTCATGTCCGAAGCCTTCGGGGAGCAGGGATTTGACAACATAGGACTGTACGCCGCCGGTTGTCCGCATTTCCACGAGAAACCCCGAGCCCTGTACGCCCGACCCCAGTTTCCTGATATCGACATGCAGAATATCCGGGAATTCCTTCAGGACATATGCTTTTATCGCCTGTTCGTTGATCATCTTATATGGCAGCCGGCAGCCCGGATGCCGGTCAGCGTCCCAGTTCGCCGAAATTTTCCCTGTACCGGGATACGAACTCTTCAAACGTATACGAATGCTCCTGCGTCCCGTATTTTTCAACTGCATACGCTGCCGCCACAGCCCCCATCATCGCAGACCGTTCAATTCCCCTGTCCATGGCGAGGCCTTTCAACAGACCGGCCCGGTAGGCATCCCCGGCTCCTGTCGGATCCAGGATATCCGTTGCCTTCGCAGCCGGGATCATGCTGTCCTCTCCTTCTCTGCTGATAAGGGAGCCTTTTTCTCCCAGCGTTGTTATGATCATCTTCGTCAGGCCGAGGATATCGCTCTTCTCCAGCCCGGTCATCTTCATGATGATCTCAAGCTCATAGTCATTGGTTATGAGCATCATCGATCCCCTGATCCATTCCCGCATCAGTTCTCCGTTCCAGAGGGTCAGGGACTGTCCGGGATCGCAGATGTACGGGATGCCCCGTTCCCTGCAGCGGGACGCATACCCGGTCATGTCCTGAAGGTTGCCCGGCGCTATGAGCAGCACGGAGCTTTTCGGATCAGCCGCGCTCAGGTCGTACCCCGTCGCTTTTTTCATGGCCCCGGGATTGAATCCCGTGATCTGGTTGTCGGACCTGTCCGTCGTAATATACGCCCCTGCGGTGAATTCCTCAGCGACGATCTCGATGCCGTCTGTCGAAAGGTTGTTCTTCTGCAGCCAGGTAAAGTACGTCGGATAGTCCTTGCCGATCGCGGCGATGATGGTCGGCCTCTCGCCGAGGAGGCCGAGCGAATATGCGATATTGCCTGCCGTACCCCCGAATTTCTCCTGCAGGCCGTTCACATTAAAACAGACGTTGAGGACATGTATCTTGTCCGGATGTATGTAATCTTTGAAATAGCCGGGAAAATCCATGATCCTGTCATACGCCATCGAGCCCGATATGAAGATGTTCATCCCCTGTCTTCCTTCCCGTGCTTCTGTTTGTTCAATGCTGCGACGACCTCGCGTGCCAGCGTTTCGTTGAAACCCTTCAGCGCGGCAATTTCCTGTACAGACGCTGCTTTGATCGCCTCTATACTACCAAAACGGTCAAGCAATGCAAATCTCCTTTTTTTCCCCAGCCCGTAGATACTGTCGAGCGCAGAGTCAAATGCCTTCCGTGTTCTCAGCTTGCGATGATACCGTATGGCGAAGCGGTGGACTTCGTCCCTGATCTTCCTGAGGAGCAGGGACGACGGCCTGCTGTCGTCAAGGGCTATCGGCTCTTCATGGTCCTCCCGAAAGAGCCGGTCGGGATCTTTCGCAAGACCCACAGCCGTAACTCCGGTGAGGTTCTGTTCCCTCAGGACCTCGATTGCGACCTTCAGGTGCTCCCTGCCGCCATCAATGATGACCAGGTCCGGCAGCGCGCTTTTCAGCCGTACTATGCCGTCTGCCTTTTCCTTTTGCCTTTCCTCCGCTGCCTCGTGACCTTCGCCATCCTCGCCCAGGCTCTTCACGGTCCTTCGCACCATCTCCTTCATCATGGCATAGTCATCCGGTCCCCGTACTGCGTCCATCTTCACATGCCGGTACCGGGACTTGGCAAACCCGCCATGCTCCCACCAGACAAACGCACCGACAGCTGACGTGCCCGCGATATTCGAAATGTCGAACGCACCGATGCTCTCCGGGGCCTTTTCCATGCCGAGCACTGCCGCGATCTCCGCAACCGCGTCGGGTGAAGCGGCAATATTTCTGCTCTTCATGACCTCTTCAGCATTTTCCACTGCCATGTTCACCAGCTTTTTCCGGATGCCGCGTGAAGGCTTGATGATCCTGACCCTCGATCCCCGCATCCCGGTGAGCCATTCGGCGAGCACCCCGGCATCCTCAGGCACCGATGAGCAGTAGATCGCGGGAGCGGAGAATATCTCCTTTGCATAGAATTGTTCTATAAAGTTCCGCAGGAGATAAGCGTCCGTCTCACCGGCCGTGTTCTTCAGAACAAAATCCCGCGAACCGATCATGACCCCGTTCCTGACAAAGAGGAGCCTGAACGCCGCAGTCCCTCCGTGCCTGGCGAGCCCTATGAAATCCGCATCCCCAAGTTCAGGCGAGACCATCTTCTGGGACTCTGATATTGACTGTATGGCACGTATCCTGTCGCGGACAATCGCGGCCTCCTCATAGCGCATCTCCTCAGAAAGACCTTCCATCTTTTTTTCGAGCGAAGCGATCAGTTTCCTGTTCTTTCCTTCGAGAAGCATCTCCACCTCTCTGATCATCTGCAGGTAAGTATCGCGATCGATCTCTCCCGAGCAGGGGCCGATGCACTTTTTTATCTGGTACTGAATGCAGGGCCTTATCCTCGTATCCAGGGAATACCGGCAGTTCGGGATATGGTACTGGTTCCTGATGAACGCCAGGGTCTCCCACATGGCGCCGGCAGGCACATAGGGGCCGAAATACCGCGCCTTGTCGTTCTGGACTTTCCGTACGACCTCGAGGCGCGGCCAATGCTCGTTGATGGTGAGCTTCAGATAGGGATAACTCTTATCGTCCCTCAGGAGAATGTTATAGCGGGGTTTATACTGCTTGATGAGACTGGCCTCAAGGATGAGGGCCTCGAGCTCGTTGCCGGTCACGGTGAACTCGAGATCGGCAACGCTCCTGACCATGGCAGCCTTGCGCTCATCAAAGCCCGTTGACTTCTGGAAATAGCTCCTGACGCGGTTTTTCAAGACCTTCGCCTTGCCGACATACAGGATGCTCCCCCGGTCGTCCCTGAAGAGATAGACCCCGGGCTTTGCGGGAATATGTGCGAGCTTTTCCATCATACATGAACAGGAGAAGCAAGGACATGACAGCAAAGGGCTGGGGCAGCCATGTTCACTGCCCTGCCTCTTACCGGCGTCATTCGTACATACGTTTTCAGGCCATTTACTGTTTGGATAAGGCCTTCAGTCTTTTGATCTCGGCCCTGACCGCATCTGCATCCGAGGCATTCGGAGCAATCTCAAGGGCCTTTTCGAATTCCTTGATGGCCTGCGGGTAATCTTTAAAATCCTGCATGAGGACCACCGCCATATTCTTATGGGCATTCACATGGCCGGGATTGATCTCAAGGGCCTTTTTGTATTCCTTGACCGCAATGTCCGGTTTCCCGGTATTCCGGTAGCACGTGCCCATGTCTACCCTGATATCCGCATCCTTCGGATTAAGCTCAAGGGCTTTTGCATAGGCATCTATCGCCTCCTGATACCGGTGCGTATCCATCATGAGGTTCCCGAGGTCTGTCCAGGCCTTCAGGTTCTTGGGGTCCTTCCGCACCGTCTCCTGCAGGAGCTTTGCCGTATCCACGCCCTGTCCCGGCCCTCCGATGCCTCCCGGCGGCATCTGTCCGATCGGCGGCTGGAACTGCTGTTTCGGCTCTTCCTTCTGCTGGCAGCCAACGGCGAACAACAGAGAAACGATAACGACCATTACGATCTTTTTCATGACATCTCCTTGGGGATGATTTTTCTTATTTTAACAAAATGTCATTTCCGTGAAAAGGCAGACATGAAATGAGCCTGACCGTTCGTTCATGCCGTATGACATTGTTCCTTCGCTACTTCCGCCGGAAAAAAGGCGCCAGCACGATCCCCGCCAGAAAGCCCCCCACGTGCGCCCACCAGGCGATCCCCTCTCCTCCGGCTGGAAGCACCTGCGCGATGCTGCCGGAGAAAAGCTGAATGAGAAACCACCATCCGAGAAAAAAGACCGCAGGCAGTTCCACAAACCACGGGAATATGATGATCGGGATCAGGGTCAGGATCTTCGCTCTCGGGAATGTCACATAATATGCTCCCATCACGCCCGCTATTGCTCCTGAGGCGCCGATGACCGGCATGGACGACCGGGGGCTGAAGTAGATGAAGGCTATGCTGGCCAGGATACCTGAAATGACATAGAAGACAAGGAAGCGGCCATGGCCCATGGAATCTTCCACCTTGCTGCCGAAGACTTTCAGGAACCACATGTTCCCCAGAAAATGCAGCCATCCGCCGTGCAGAAAAAGCGTTGTCACGAAAGAAAGGTAATCAATGAGCGGCATGCCGTGCGCGCGATGATGCCGGGTATATTCCGCAGGCACAACGCCGAAATAATAGATAAACCCTTCGAGCAGATCATCCGGCAGGGTCGTCTCAAAATAGAAGACGACACCGCATGCCGCTATGATCAGCCACGTGGCAACAGGAAACGTACGGTTGGGGACAGTATCTTTGATAGGGATCATAAGGTCAGAACGCTAAATACCGGCTGCATCGCCCGGCGTCAATCCTCCAGTCACCGTTCAGTGGACCCGGGGTCCAGGAATAGTCCGTTTCCCTGCAAGCGGAGCATGCAGGGAAACGGACTATTCCGAGGAAGCTGCAGCTTCCTCGGTAAAGCTGCCGATCCTCTTGAGCCTCCGGTACCGGTCCTCGATAAGCTTCCCCGGGGCCTTGGTCTTCAGTTCTTCCAGTGATTCGAGGATCTTTGCCAGACCACCTATGGCAGTCTCTTCCGGGTCGCGGTGCGCGCCGCCCGTGGGCTCCAGGATGATCTCGTCAATGATCTTGAAGCGGTACAGGTCCTGGGCAGTCATCTTCAGCGCATCAGATGCGCGCGCAAAGTCCTCCGGCCCGAGATCGTTCCCTTTTTTCCAGAGGATGGCCGCACATCCTTCGGGCGAAATGACCGAATAGACAGAATGCTCCAGCATGTAGAGCCTGTCAGCAACACTGAGCGCGAGCGCTCCGCCGCTGCCCCCCTCGCCGATGACCACCGCGACGATCGGAGTCCGCAGGCGTGACATGCGCATCAGGTTCGTAGCTATCGCCTCACCCTGACCGCGCTCTTCTGCACCGATACCCGGATATGCTCCGGGGGTGTCGATGAGCGTAATGATCGGCCGCTTGAACTTTTCGGCAAGCTCCATGAGGCGCATCGCCTTGCGATACCCCTCGGGATGGGGCTGCCCGAAGTTCCGGTGTATGCGTTCCTTCGTCCCCCTGCCCTTCTGATGCCCGATGATCACTGCCGGGATGCCGCCCTTGAGCGTTGCCAGCCCTCCGACGATCGCCTTGTCGTCCGCGAACCTTCTGTCGCCGTGCAGTTCTATGAACTCTTCGGTCATAAGACCGATATAATCGAGCGTATAGGGCCTGTCCTGATGCCGCGCGAGCAGCGTCTTCTGCCACGGCGTAAGGTTCGCATAGAGTTCGGTCCGCACATCCCTTACCTTCTTTTCTAGCTTCTTGATCTCACCCGAAAGGTTGATGTCCTTGCCGTCGGACAGCCGCTTCATCTCGTCGATCTTGAGCTCGAGCTCTTCGATCGGTTTTTCGAACTCCAGATAATATCTGATCATGAGACGGTCACCGCCCCTCTTCCAATCATGGTTTCGAGTCTGTTGATGAGTGCAGAGTCCGGTTTGATCGTGATGCCCGTTGCGATCAGGGTCTGGGACTTATCGCTCCGTATCCTGAGGTAGAGCTGACAATCACCCGGATATTCAAGGACCAGCGACTGAATGTTGTGCAGGTTCTCACTGCGCCCCTGGAAAGCCTGCAGCGATATCTCCATCTTCTTCACGCTCTTCCTGCCCGCGTCTTCGAGGTTCGTGATCTCAAGAGCCCTCACCCGAACGCCTTTTTCATCCTTGTCGATGCTCCCCTTCACCAGGACTGCAGCATCCTTGATGAGCATTTGGTACACCGTTTTATACAGCGACGAAAAAACGATCACCTCAACGCTGCCTTCATCGTCCTCGAGCGTCAGGTATGCCATGAGCTCTCCCGATGATTTCACGTTCTTCTTCCGTACAGCCCGCAGGACACCGCCGATCAGGACCTCGGTCTTGTCGGCAGACTGCTCGAGTTCGGCCGTCTTCCTTGCCCTCAGCCGCGAAAGGATCGTGTCATAGCGGGTAAGGGGATGGCCGGTTATATAGAAGCCCAGCGCCTCTTTTTCATTCTTCAAAAGCTCTGATTCATCCCACTCTGCCGCCGCCGGAGCCTCATCTCCGGGTTCATCGCCGAACATGCTGACCTGGTTCTCGTTCCGTGAGCTCCTGCCGCCCCCGTTGAGCCCTTCAGATACCGCTTCCATGGCCGCGGCACGGGAAATGCCCAGCGAATCGAATGCGCCGGCCTTTACCAGGCCTTCCAGTACCTTCTTGTTCACCTTCCGCGTGTCGACCCTCTTCAAGAGGTCCGCAACCGACGTGAACGGGCCGCCCTCCTCGCGCACCGCGAGCACCAGCTCTATTGCAGCCCCTCCCACGCCCTTCACCGCCTCGAGGCCGAACCGTATGGAATTGCCGATCACCCTGAACTCCCTGCCGGACAGGTTGATATCGGGCGGAAGCATCTCGATCTTCATTTTCCTGCACTCGTTGATGGACTTCACGATCCTGTCGGTATCGCTCATGTCGAGCGTGAGCGTTGCCGCCATGAACGCGACCGGATGATGCGCTTTGAGATACGCGGTCTGATAGGCGATGAACGCATAGGCCGCCGAATGAGACTTATTGAACCCGTACTGCGCAAACGGCTCCATCATTTCGAAAAGCCGCTTGGCCTTCTTCTCGGTTATGCTGTTCTCAACAGCGCCCCTGATGAAGACCTCTTTCTGCTTCTCCATCTCCTCGGCGTTCTTTTTGCCCATCGCCTTCCTGAGGATATCTGCCTGTCCCATGGAGAAGTTGGCTATCTTGTTGGCGATCAGCATGACCTGCTCCTGGTACAGGATGATGCCGTACGTCTCGTCAAGGATCTCCTTGAGCTGGGGCATCAGGTAGGTCACCTTGGTGTCGCCCTTCTTGCGTTTGATAAAGTCGTCGATCCACTGCATCGGACCGGGACGGTACAGGGCGACAAGCGCGATCAGGTCCTCGAACCGGTTCGGCTGCATCCTGATCAGAATGTCTCTCATGCCTTCGCTTTCCAGCTGGAAGACACCGGATGTCTGGCCCGAGCTGAGCAGTTCATATGTCAGCCGGTCATCAAGCGGGATGGTCTCCAGCGTAAGGTCCCCGCCTGCCTGCTTGATGTATTCCAGGGTCTTCTCGATGACCGTAAGCGTCTTGAGACCGAGAAAATCGAACTTGAGCAGTCCCACCTTTTCAAGCGCCTTCATCTCGAACTGGGTCACGATGCTCTCGTCCGAAGGATTGCGGTAAAGCGGCGCAAAGTTCGTGAGCGGCTCAGGAGATATGACAACGCCTGCCGCATGGGTGGATGCGTGACGGTTCAGCCCCTCGAGCCGCTTCGCGATATCAAGAAGCTCTCTGACCCCTTCGTCCTTTTCATACAGGTCCTTGAGCTGCGGCTCCATCTTCAGGGCATCGTCGATCGTTATCTTCGGATCGTTCGGGATGAGCTTGGCGATCCTGTCTACCTCTGCGTAGGGAATGTCCATGGCGCGGCCGACGTCCCTGATCGCGGCCTTTGCCTTCATGGTACCGAAGGTGATGATCTGGGCAACGTGGTCAGCGCCGTATTTGCCCGCGACATAATTGATGACTTCCTGCCTGCGGTCCTGACAGAAGTCGACGTCGATATCCGGCATGCTCACCCGTTCCGGGTTCAGGAACCGTTCAAAGAGAAGGTTGTACTTGATAGGGTCGATCTCCGTTATGTCGAGGCAGTAAGAGACGAGACTTCCCGCGGCGGAGCCCCTGCCCGGGCCGACCGGAATGCCCTGGCTCTTCGCGTGGCGGATAAAGTCCCAGACGATCAGGAAGTAGGATGTGAAGCCCATCTTCCTGATCATGTTCAGTTCATTCGTGAGACGCTCCTGATAGTTCTGCGGGGCATCTTTCCCGATCTTCCGCGCAAGGCCCTCATGGGCGAGACGCGCGAGATACGCTCCCGTGTCCTCTCCGTCCGCAGTCGAGAACTGGGGAAGCAGGTTCTTGTGCTTCAGCTCCACATTGCACCGCTCCGCTATGATGACCGAGTTCCTGATCGCCTCGGGAACGTCCTTGAATGTCTCGGCCATCTCCCCGGGGGACTTGAGATAAAACTCGTTCGTGCTGAACTTCATTCTCGTGCTGTCCTTGAGCGTCTTGCCTGTCTGGATGCAGAGAAGCACCTCGTGCGCCTTTGCATCTTCCTTTTTCAGATAATGGCAGTCGTTGGTCGCTACAATACCGATATGAAGCTCCCTGCCGAGGTCTATAAGCTGCCGGTTCACCGCCTCCTGCTCGGGAAGCCCGTTCGCCTGGATCTCAAAATAGAAGTTCTCGGGGCCGAGGATATGCTTGTACGCAAGCGCCCGCTCACGTGCCTTGTCGGTCATGCCCTTCTGGAGATAATAGGGGACCTCCCCTTTCAGGCATGCGGAGAGGCCGATAAGACCTCCGCTGTACTGCTCCAGCAGTTCCATGTCGATGCGCGGCTTGTAGTAGAACCCTTCAAGATATGCCTTGCTCACCAGTGCCAGCAGGTTCCGGTACCCCGCGTCGTCCCGGGCCAGCAGGATCAGATGGAACGATGAATACTCGTCACTGTCGGTCCCGCCCTTCTCGAAACGGCTTCTCGGTGCGACATAGGTCTCGCATCCGATGACCGGCTTGATGCCGGCATGAGTGCACTGCCGGTAAAAATCCACGACGCCGAACAGGTTGCCGTGGTCGGTCATGGCAAGGGCGGGAAGTTTGAACTCCTTCGCGCGTTCGACCAGGTCCTTAATGCGTATGGCGCCATCGAGCAGGCTGTATTCTGTATGCAGATGGAGGGATACGTAATCCGCGTGTGAATGCATACAGAAATATTACCCCATGGTCAAAGGGGAGGTCAATGAAAGCGCATCTGTTCTGCCCTGCCTGGTATCCGGTCCCTTCGCAGGGTCCCGTGAGCCCGACATGCGATCTGCTGCAGGCCTCTTATTAGATGCCTGATTCCTTGATTTTCTTCCAGAGCGTGACCCTGCTGATGCCCAGATGCCGGGCTGCCAGTGTCCTGTTCCCCCGGTATCTCGCGAGCGCTGCCTGTATCTTCCCCACATCGACGGTCGATGCCGTATCTTCAGCTTTTTCGTTCGTGAACACGTAATCCGGGAGAGCGGACACCTCAATGGTGTCCGTCTTGCAGCTGATCACGCTGTGTTCAATGGCATTGATCAGCTGCCGCACATTGCCGGACCAGTGATACTGCTGTAGGACTTCGAGGGCCTGCGGACTGATGCCCGAAACGAGCTTGTCGTTTACCGCGGCTATTTTCTTCAGGTAGTGGATTGCCAGGACCGGGATGTCCTCTGCCCGTTCACGCAGCGGCGGGATCCGGATGCAGATAGAGTTGATCCTGTACAACAGGTCTTCCCTGAATTTCTTTTCCCCGACAAGCCTGTCGAGGTCTTTGTTCGTGGCTGAAACGAGCCTGATATCCACCGGGATGGGCGAGTGATCTCCCACGACCTCCACGATCTTTTCTTCGAGCACGCGCAGGAGCTTCACCTGCATGAGCGCCGGCATGTCTCCGATCTCATCGAGAAACATGGTGCCGCTGTCCGCGGCCTCGAACCTGCCAATCCGGTCGCACACCGCGCCGGTAAAGGAACCTTTCTTGTGCCCAAAAAGCTCGCTTTCCAGCAGCTGATCATTCAGCGATGCGCAGTTCATGGCTATGAACGGCCCGTTTCTCCTGCGGCTCATCTTGTGTATGGCATTTGCCACGAGGTTCTTTCCGGTACCGCTTTCTCCGCATATGAGGACTGCAGCATCGCTGCCCGAGGCATTGCGTATCTGCTCATAGAGCCGCTGAATGGTCGCCCCTTTTCCGAGCAGGCCCATGAACCAGCTCTCCTGCCGCAACTCCTCCTTCAGCCCCTCGATCTCCTTCTCTTTCCTGTAGAGGGAGGTGATATCCGTCATGGATTCGACCGCGCCGACGATCTCCCCGCCTTCGTCCCTCAGGATCACGGCATTCTTCAGCAGATGGACGAACCTGCCGTCATTCGTCCTGATCCGGCATCTCTTGTTCTCAACTGCCCCCACTTTAAAAAGGTCGCATTTTCTCTGTCTTCCGGAATCGGTAAGCATGGTGCAGGTGTCAGTATCCAGGATGCTGCACTGCCTGCCGACCACCTCTTCCCGGGAAAAACCGGTGATATCTTCAGCAGCTTTATTGAGGAAGATGATGTTGCCGTCGCGGTCGACGATCATCATGCCGTCCCGCATGGTCTCAAAGACATTCGCGAGGGAAAAAGGCTGTTTCAGCAGTTTATCTAACATGCAGCTCCATTGACCTCATTCAACAAACAAAAAGTCAGGCGTCTTACATATTATATCTATAGCTTTAGCTTATCTATATCTAGAATTATAGCATACTACACTGCCTGCCCATTTCAAAAGAAATGATATGCCCGATCGAAGAGGTCGGGGAACTGGCATTTATCGGGAATCAGGAATATCTTTTGCTATAATAGTGCCACCATGGACGATGTGAACAAAGGTCTGACCGCGCTGTTTGCCCTTCTTTCCCTGCCGGTACTGGCAGCGCTCTTCTTCACTATCAGGGGAATCTATCGGCATACCATCGGAAAGAAGATGCAGACAACGCTCAGGGAAGATTACCAGAACGAGGCAGACCGTTTTGAAAAGGCCGGGAAGTTCGTTTCCGCAGCCGAGGTATATGAAACAAAACTGAAGGACCTCAGGAAAGCTGCTGCCCTGTATGAAAAAGGCGGCGACTACCGGAAAGCTTCCTCCCTCTATGACTTTCTGGGCATATCAGCCAAGGCAAAGGAAATGTACGAAAAGGACGGCAACCTCGCTGACGCCGCGGAGATATCGATACGCGAAGGTGAGTTCGAAGAGGCTGCAAAGCTTTACAGCAAGGCGGGCAAGAAGATCGACGAGGCCGTCATCATGGAACAAGCAGGCAGACGTCTCCCCGCCATACGGGCTTATCGCGAGGCAGGGGATTACCGGAATGCCGCGCGCCTCCTTGAGGCAGAGGGCATGATCAGCGAGGCGGCGGAAATGTTCGGTCTGATGCTTCGGGACAGATCTGTTGACCCTTCGACGATCACTGATTTTTATGACTATGCCTTCAGGCTCGAGAAGACCGGGCAGACGGAAAAGGCCCTGGACACATACCGGGAGATCGATATTGCAGATCCGGACTATAAGGATGTGCGGGAGAAGATCCGGTCGCTGTCACCGGTACCGCCAGGGGATCAGGAAGAAGAGCAGAAGGATACGGAAGGCAGGACCTCCATCCGGAGCTTTATCCGGTCAGGGAGCCTTGAGCCGAAATACAGCTTCAAGCTGTGGTTCCAGATCCTCAGGAGCCTGCAGGAGGCTCATGCGAAGGGGCGCTCCTTTGGTCGTATGAGCCCTGACAATATTCTCATCGATGCGCAGAACAACATATCGTTCCTGAAGAGAACGTCGTCATCAGCATATCTTGCCCCGGAGCGGACAAAGGGCCTTGAGCTTGACGTGCGGGCCGACATCTTTTCCATGGGGGTCATTCTGTATGAGATGCTGACAGGAAGCCTAGATGGACTGGGTTCTGTCAGTGTCATGGACGTTGCCCATGACGTCCCCGCATGGCTTGACGAGATCGTCATAAAGTGCATCCGCAAGGTGCGCGAGGACCGTTATCAGAGCATCGAGGAGATACTCGCGGACGTGAGAGAACTCTCGCGGTCCAAAAAAGAAGGGGCGGGGTGACATGCTTCGCCGTCGCATCATCGCTTCTCTCCTTGCCGCTCTGCTTGATATTCAGCCCGGACCGCGATAAGCTTTCAGCATGCAGGGCAAGGTTGTCTGGTTAACCGGTCTGCCGGGCAGCGGCAAGAGCACGGTCGCTGATGCCGTGAAGCAGCTGCGTCCGCATATCGTCATCCTGCGCATGGATGAGCTCCGGAAGGTCGTCACGCCGGTCCCGACGTATTCGGAGGAAGAGCGGGAGATGGTCTACCGCTGCATCGTCTACCTCGCCGCTATCCTCTCCGGTCTCGGCCATGATGTCATCATTGACGCCACCGGGAACCTGCGGCGATGGAGGGACCTCGCCAGGGAACTGATCCCGTCGTTTGCAGAGGT